>NZ_JARZAH010000045.1:0-59644 GCF_029892145.1 Kitasatospora sp. GP30 | reverse complement strand
CCGCTGTTGACGGACACCACCTGCACCGCACTCGACCCGGCCACCGGCTGCAGCAGCCACTGCTGGTTCGCCTTGCCGCTGCCACAGGTCCACTGGAGGACCTGCGCGCCATCGGCGGTCGAAGCTCCGGTCACATCAAGGCACTTGCCGCTGTTGACGTTGGTGGCGGTGGTGGCCGTCGGACCGGCGAGCGGGGTGATGGCGACGTTGGCGAAGTCGGCGTGCTGGAAGCCGCCCACACCCAGGCCGATCTGGCCGACCAGGTGGCTGCTGTCCATGACCGAGGCGACCTGCACGTGGTCGATGGAGGCGGTGATCGAGTCGCCTGTCATCGCGAGCGTGAGGTTGTGCCAGGTCCCGGCGCCCGCACCGGAGTAGCTGCCGCTGGCCAGGACGGTGTCGGTACTGGAGCGGTCCTCGGTGAACAGCGTCCAGGTGCCGGTGTCGTCGATCTTCAGGTGGTAGGCGGAGCGGTCGTGGTCGACGTGGTCGATGCGGCCGAGCAGCTCGGCGGAGCTGCCCGACTGCTCGAGGTTCACATCCGTGCCGGCCTGGTAGTTGTTCCACCTCGGGTCGCCCAGCAGAGTGGCCGGGGTGTAGTTCATGTCCGAGTGCCAGGGCAGCGGGGCCTGGGTGATGACCTGGCGCAGGCACATCGGGGTGCCGGCCCCGGCCGGGCATTGCGCGGTCTCGAACGCGCCGGCCCAGTCGTGGAAGTACTGTGCGGTCGCGCCGGTCTGGTAGCCGCTCAGGTCGGCCTGGTAGGGCAGCGGGAAGGTCTTCGCCGCGGGTGCGGTGGCGGTGCCCTTGCCCTGGCCGGTGGTGGTGGTCACGGTGTACACGTAACCCGGCTGCAGGGTCAGCGTGTACTTGCCGGCACGGGGGGTGACGTCCTGGGTGTGGACGAACCACTGAGCAGGGTCGGTGCTGTTCATGTTGGTGGCCCAGACGTGCACCGTACCGTTCGAAAGGCCACCGGTGACCGTGAAGTTGGCCGTGGTCGCGGCCGCGGCGTCGGTGGTCTCGATGACGCTGCTGTAGTCCCTGCCGGACTTGAGGGTGACGTAGCTGCCGCTGTGCGGGTCGCCGCCCAGGCCGGTGCCGGGCAGGTAGCCGGTGGCGCCGTCCAGGTACTTCGAGCCCTGCTTGGCGAACTGCGTGGTGTGGGCCATCACCCAGATGTCGCGGCCCACTTGGTAGTTCCCCGACCAGGGCTGGTCGGCGGCCATCAGGCCGGCGCCCGCGAAGGGCAGGTTCGAGGGCCAGGAGCTGACCAGCGCCCATTTGATGTCCGCGGTCATCTTGGCGTCGATGTACTCGCGGTTGACGTTGCGGGCCAGGGCCGACGGCTGGGAGCCGTAGCTGTCGTTGTCGTCCTCGGAGGCCCACAGCGGCTTGTCGAGCCCGATCGCGGTGCTGCTGCCCGGGCAGCCGGTGTACGACGGGGTCGAGTGCCAGCAGGTGCCGTGCAGTCCGATGACGCCGACGGCCTTGTTGAAGGCGCTGTCGGTGGCCATGTCGGAGGCCACCGACCAGTTCACGTCGTCGTTGTCGGAGGCCACCAGTGTGGTGCCGTTGTAGCCGCGGCTGTCGAGGGAGGTGCGCAGGTTCTCGTACCAGGCCTTGTTGTAGCCGCTCTCGTTCCAGCCGCCCAGGTAGCCGATGTTCAGCCCGTGGGTCTTCGCGCAGCCCAGCCAGGACTGGATGTAGTTGATGTTGTCCTGCGACCAGATGCCGCCGTTCAGCCAGCCCGGCGCGGCCCACTCCAGGCCGTAGAACTTGATGTCGGGGTTGCGGGCCTTGGCCTGTGCCATGAGCCACCACTCGTAGCCGCGGTCGCAGTTGACCTCGGTGGAGGTGCGCATGTGGCTGGGCTCGGGGCCGTCGCTGGAGTTGGCGTCGCCGCCGATCTCCACTTTCAGCATCTGCAGCGAGGCGCCGTAGCCGGGCTTGAACAGGTAGTCCAGGATCTGGCTGCGCTGCGGCTCGGGGTAGTCGACCAGCAGCCGCGAGGTCGCCCCGCCGCCGCTGATCGCCCCGAGGCCGTCGAAGGTCCGGCCGGTCGAGGTGCCGTCGATCGTGATGGCCTGCGAGGGCGCGGGCGCGGTCGCCGCCGCGGTGGCGGCAGTCGAGGCGGCCGGCGCCGGGGTGGCGGTGAAGGCGGTGGCGAGGCCCAGGGCCAGCGCCGCGAGCATGGTCCCGGTTCGCGGCGCGCAGGGAGGTCTACGCACGAAGGTGCTCCAAATGAATGGGGGTGAGGGTGGGTTGTGGCGCCGTGACGGCCGCGGGCCGGGCGAGCGGCGCAGGCCCGCCCGGCCCGCGGGCCGCGGTTACGGCAGGGTCCACCGCTGGTTGGCGGCGCCGTTGCAGTCCCAGAGCTCCACCTGGGTGCCGTTGGTGAGGGCGGCGGCCGGATCGTCCAGGCAGCGGCCGGACTGGGTGCCCTTCAGGGTGCCGTCGCTCTGCGGGGTCCACTGCTGGTTGGTGCCGCCGTTGCAGTCCCAGAGCTCCATCAGGGTGCCGTTGGCGGTGCCCTGGCCGGTGGCGTCGAGGCACTTGCCGTCGTGGGTGAGGGTGCCGTTGGCCCAGGTCCACACCTGCGAGGCGCCGCCGTTGCAGTCCCAGAGCTGCACGGCGGTGCCGTTGACGGTGGAGTCGCCGTTGTCGTCCAGGCACTTGCCGGGCAGTGCGGAGGCGACCGCACCGGTCTGGGTGCCGGGCGTGCCGGGGGTGAGGGCGAAGTTGTCGAACTGGTCGGTCTGGTAGCCGGTCACGCCCAGGCCGGCCTGGCCGTTGGTGAAGCTGGTGTCGGTGGCGCTGCCCACCGCGCTGCCGTCGATGGTCGCGGTCAGCGCGCTGCCCTGCATGGTGAGGCCGACGGTGTGCCAGCTGCCGGTCCCCAGCGCCTTGGTGGTGCCACTGGCAAGGGTGGTGAAGTTCCAGCTGGTGTCGCTCTTGTCGATGGACCAGGCGCCGGTGTCGCTGACCCGCAGGTGGTAGGCGTTCAGCCCGTTGTTGTTGCGGCCCTGCTGGTTGACCCGGCCGAGCAGTTCGACGGTGCTCGCCTGCTCGAACATGGTGTCGGCGGTCACCGTGTAGTTGGACCAACTGCCGTCGCCCATGATGGTGTACGGCGCGTCATAGGGCTCGTTGGTCCAGCGGATCGGCGTGGTCGGGGTCATCTGGCGCAGGCAGGTGCCGGTGCGACCGCCGCCGCAGGCGACCGTCTGGAACGCGCCGTTCATGTCGGTGAAGTACTTGGGCGAGGTGGTGGTGGCCGGCGTCTCGAAGCCGTCCGAGTACGGGAGTTGGAGCGGTGCGGCGGCCGGGGCGGTCGCGGTGCCCTTGCCCTGGCCGGCGGTGGTGGTCACGGTGTACACGTAACCCGGCTGCAGGGTGAGCGTGTACTTGCCGCCGCTGGGGGTGACGTCCTGCTGGTGGACGAACCAGGAGGCGGGGTCCGTGGAGTTGAGGTTGGTGGCCCAGACGTGGACCTTGCCGGTGGACAGGCCGCCGGAGACGGTGAAGTTCGCGGTCTGGGCGGCGGTGGCGTCCATGGTCTCGAGGACCGTGCTGTAGTCCTTGCTGGTGGCCGACTCCAGCGTCACGTAGCTGCCGTTGGCGCGGTTGCCGCCGAGGTAGCCGCTGGCCGAGTCGATGTAGCGCCAACCGGGCTGGGCGAACTGGGTGGTGTGCGCGGTGACCCAGGTGGTCTTGCCGATGCTGTAGTTGCCGGACCAGGGCTGGGCGGCGATCGACATGCCGTCGGTGGAGAAGAAGAGGTTGGGGTAGAGCGCCGCGATGACCGGCCAGTTGATGAACGAGGTCATCTTGCCGTCGAGGTAGTCGCGGTTGATCGCGCGGGCGACGGCGGGGGCGCCGTCGTTGGCGTCCTCGGAACCGTTCTCACTGGCCCAGAGCGGCTTGCCGAGCGACTGCGCGTTCGCCGTGCTCGGGCAGGAGCTGAACGAGCCGAGGTAGCCGCACGGGTAGTGGACGCCGACGATGTCCACGGCGTTCTTGAACGCCGGGTCCTTGGCCATGTCGTCGGCCACCGACCAGTCGCTGTCGGCGGCCACCACCTTGGTGCCGGAGTAACCGTGCTTGGTGAGCGCCGACTTGAGGTTCTCGTACCAGGTCTTGTCGTAGCCGCGCTCGTTCCAGCCGCCCAGGTAGGAGACGTTCAGGTGGTGCTGCGCGGCGCAGCCCATCCAGGACATCAGGTAGTCGATGGTGTCCTGGGACCAGAAGTTGCCCGAGCCGCCGTCGATCCAGCCGGGCGCGCCCCAGGACAGGCCGTAGAACTTGATGTTGGGGTTGCGGGCCTTGGCCTGCTCGGCGAGCCACCACTCGTAGCCCTGGTTGCAGTCGACGGTGCCCTTGGTGTGCTCGATGCTCGGCTCGGCGCCGTCGGTCGAGTTGGTGTCACCACCGATCTCCAGCTTGAGCACCTGCAGCGAGGCGCCGTAGCCGGGCTTGAACAGGTAGTCGAGCAGCTGGCTGCGCTGCGGCTCCGGATAGTCGACCAGCAGGCGGGAGTTGCCGCCGCCGCCGGAGATGGCCCCGACACCGTCGAAGGTCAGACCGGGCTTGGTGCCGCTGAGCGCAACGGCCGTGGTGGGAGCGGCTGTGGTGGAAGCAGTCGTGGGGGAAGTAGCCGTGTCGGCGACAGCTGGCGTGGTGAGGGTGGTGCAGCCGATGAGGAGGAGGGCTGCGCTGAAGGCGGTTCGGAATCGCGCGGGCATGGCACTGCGACCCATGGGGGGACTCCAGGGGTAAGGGTGGGGGATTGGGTTCAGACCTGCTCAATATGAGGGCCAAATGAGCAAGAGTCAACAAGTTCGAACGAATTGCGACTATCGTGCGTCCGCCGTCCGCCATTGCCAACGCGCCCCCATCGACGCTTCCAGTGGCCGAAGTTGACGGGTAGTCGAGGGAGATCCCGTCAGCAGCCACGGCAGCCGGGGACTGATGTCTAGACAATTGCCGACGCCGAGCAACAATCTCCGAACCGTCCGAACAAAAACCCTCGTGCCCATGTGACATGGTGCCAACGCGTGGACGATGACGGCCGCACGGCAAGCCGTCGCCCAGTCCCTGACCGTCTGCTCGACGCCGAAGCGCCGATCCTCAGCCGTTGTCTTTCCGAGGTCGGAACCAGCGCGGACGCTGTCCGGCCTCGCATGGTCGAGCGGTGGGACGCCGATGCCGCGGGCCCCGTCCTTGCCGGTCGGCTGCGTCTACCCCTGCCGGTAGGCGCGGGCGGGCGGGGCAGCTGCGGCGACCGGAGCGCGGAGCACGGATCCGTCCGGGCCGGCCGGGTGGTCGAGGCCGTGGCGGGCGGTGGTGATCAGCAGGTAGCCGCCGGTCGGGGTGAGGCAGACGGAGGTGGGCTGGCGGGCGGGGAGGCGCAGGGTCGTCAGGTGGGTGCCGTCGGGGTGGTAGCGGTGGACAGCACCGTGTCCCCAGATCGCCACCCAGAGGCAGCCGTCGGTGTCCACGGTCATGCCGTCTGGGGAGCCGCCGGCCGCCGTGCGGGCGAACTCCTCGTGGTCGGTCGGATTGCCGTCGGCGTCGAGGGCGTAGCGGTGGATGACGCCCGCCGCGCTGTCGGCGACGTAGAGGAGGTCGCCCGTGCTGTTGAAGGCGGGGCCGTTGACGATCGTCATGCCGTCGAGGACGCGGTGCACGGAACCGTCGTGGTCGGTGCGGTAGAGCGACCCGGCGCCGGTGGTGCCGTCGTAGGGCATGCTGCCGGCCCAGAAGCGGCCGTGCGGGTCGCAGACGCCGTCGTTCATCCTGGTGGGGACAGGGGAGCCGTCCTCGGGGCGGGCGAGCCAGTCCAGACTGCCGTCGGGGCCGAGCAGGGCGATGCCCGTGCCGGCGGCGGCGATCCAGTGTCCGGGGCGGCCGCCGACCGGCGCGACGGCGCCGAGCGGGACGTCGAGGCGGGCGATCTCGCGCGGAGTTCGCGGCCCTGTGAGGTCGGGGACGTCGAGGAGGCGGCCGGCGAGGATGTCGACGTACACGAGCCGTCCGTCGATCCAGCGGGCGCCTTCGGCGAGTTCGTGGTCGCCGGCGGCCCAGACTTCGACCTGGCCGGGCAGGTGGCTTGAGAAGGACATCGGGACTCTCCGGGAGGGCTAGCGCAGGGTGGTGCCGGCGGGCTGGTCGAGGAGGGCGAGGTCGCGGCGGGTGGGTAGGCCTTCCCAGTCGCCTCGGGTGGCGACGGCGAAGGCTCCGGTGGTGGTGGCCCGGTGGAGGCGGCCTTCGACGTCGAGTCCGTCGAGCAGGCCGGAGAGGTAGCCCGCGACGAAGGCGTCGCCGGCCCCGACCACGTCGACGACGGGCACCCGGCGTGCGGGCGTGCTGGCGGTGCCCTGGGCGGTGGTGACGCTCGCGCCGTCGCCGCCGCGAGTGACCACGACCTCGCCGCGCCCCTGGGCGAGCAGCGCGGCGATCGCGTCGTCCTCGGGCAGGGACGGGTCTTCGCCGACCAGGTGCAGTTCGTCGGCGGAGGCGACCAGCACATCGGCGAGCCGGGCCAGTGGCAGCAGGGCGTCGCGGGCCCGGGCCGGTGACCAGAGGCGGGCACGGTAGTTGACGTCGAGGCAGACGGTGATGCCGAGTTCGCCGGCCCTGGCGGCCGCCGCGTGGACGGCTTCGGCCGCGTCGGGACTCAGGGCGGGGGTGATTCCGGTCAGGTGGAGGAGGCGGACGCCGGGGTTCAGGGCGGGCAGGACGTCCGCGGCCCGCACGGCCGAGCCGGCCGAACCGGCGCGGTGGTAGGTGACGTTGACGAGGTCGGCGATCTTGTCCTCGCGGGCCAGCAGACCGGTGGGGCGGCCCTCGGTGTCGAGGCGCGCGTGGCTGACGTCGACCTGTTCCGCCCGCAGCGTGCGCAGGACGAGCGCGCCGAACTCATCGTCGCCGACCCGTCCGACCCAACCGACCCGGTGTCCGAGCCTGGCCAGGCCGATGGCGACGTTGGCCTCGGCACCGGCGACGGAGAGCTGCATCGGTGCGCCGAGCCTGACCGGGCCGGTGGCCCGTAGGGCGGCCATGGTCTCGCCGACGGTGACGACCTCGAGCGGTGGCGAGCCGGTCATGCCGCGATCTCCTCGGTCAGGGCGGTGCGCCAGCCGGCGGCGCGCGCACGAAGGGCGTTCAGGTCTCCGCCACTGGCGGCGTCCCCGATCAGCGGTGAGCCGACGCCCACGGCGACCGCGCCGGCCGCGAGGTAGGCGAGCGCCAGGGCGGCGTCAACACCGCCGACGGGGACGAACGGCACGCCGGGGAAGGGGTCCCGAAGGGCCTTCAGGTAGCCGGGGCCGCCCAGGGAGGCGGGGAAGAGCTTGACGGCGAGGGCTCCGTTCTCCTTCGCGACGATCACCTCACTCGGCGTCAGCGCGCCGATCAGCAGGGGCAGTTCCGAGGCGGTGCGGCGCAGGTCGTCGCCGAGGCCGGGAGTGACGAGGAAGTCCGCGCCGGCGTCGGCGGCGCGGGCGGCGTCCGCACCGGTCAGCACGGTGCCGGCGCCGAGCGTGGCGTGCGGGCCGAGTTCGCGGCGGGCCTGCTCGATCACCCACAGTGCGTCGGGGGTGGTCAGCGACACCTCGGCGGCGGTGATGCCCTCTTCGGCGAGGACGAGCACGGTGCGCAGCGCCGCGTCGCGGTCGGTGCCGCGCACGATGGCCAGGGTCCGGTACGGCAGTTCGGTCAAGTGCATGGGGAGGCCCTTGTCGGTCAGTCGGTGCGGGTGCTGGTCGCGGTGATGTCGAGGTGCCAGCGCAGTGCCCCGCCGGGCGGCACCTGTGCGGCGTCTCCCGGCCCGGCCTCGGCGAGGTCGAAGACGGAGCCGAGCATCGGCTCGACCCCGATGCTGCGGTAGGGGGCCGACGCGGGGAAGCCGCGCAGGTTGCGCCAGAGGGCGACGGAGACCGGGATGTCCGCGTCGGCGTGCAGGGAGAAGGTGAGCGTGTCGGGGCCGTCGGTGACCGTCACGCTCGCGCAGTCGGTGAGGATCGCGCCGACCGCGGTGCCGTCGTCGGGGCCGAGCCGGTCCAGGCGCAGGCCGCGCGGCGCCGGCCACGGTCCGGTGACGTGGTGGGCCCCGTCCGGCCAGGGCTGGGCCAGCAGCTCGGCCGCCTCGGGGAAGAGCCGGGTCGGCGTGGCGTCGGGTGCGGCCAGCCGGGCGTCCGGGGTGACGTCGAGCAGGGCGTGGGCTGCCCACAGGAACCGGTAGCCCGGGTCCGCGTGCAGTTCGTAGCCGATGCGCAGCGCTGCCGGTCCGCTGTCGATGCGTCGGCTCAGGACGAAGTCGGGGCAGTGCAGGGTGTCTGCGTCGCCGTCGCGTTGCCAGGGCCGGGACCAGGCGTCGCCGTGGTCGGGGGTGCCGCGCACGGTCGGTATGCACTCCTCCAGGCCGCCGGCGTCGATGAAGGCGTCGCCGGGGCGGACAGTGGCGCGGGCCGGGTCGGGGCGGTGCCAGAGCCAGTCGCGTTCGCCGGCTCTCAGCGAGGTCCATCGGCCGCCGTGGGCCAGGTCGGTGCGGATGGCGATGGGCAGGTCGGTCACCACTCCGCGAAGGACCCGTCAGTGTGGTGCCAGACGGGGTTGCGCCAGCGGTGTCCGGTCTCGGCGGCGCGGCGCACGGCGGCCTCGTCGATCTCGATGCCCAGGCCGGGGCCGACGGGCCGGGTGGCGTGGCCGTCGGTGAAGCGGAACGGCTCGGGGTCCAGCAGGTAGTCCAGCAGGTCGTTGCCGCGGTTGTAGTGGATCCCGAGGCTCTGTTCCTGGATGAGGAAGTTCGGTATGGAGAAAGCGAGTTGGAGACTGGCGGCGAGGGCGATCGGGCCGAGCGGGCAGTGCGGGGCCATCGTGACGTCGTGGACCTCGGCCAGGGCCGCGATACGCCGGACCTCGGAGATGCCGCCGGCGTGCGACGGGTCGGGCTGGGCGACGGCGATGCCGGTGGCGAGCACGTCGCGGAAGTCCGAGCGGGAGTAGAGCCGCTCACCCACGGCCAGCGGAACGGACGTCGAATCCACCAGGCGGCGCAGCTCGCGGGAGTGTTCGGGGAGGACGGGCTCCTCGACGAACAACGGGTGCAGGGGCTCCAGCAGGGGCAGCACCCGCCGGGACATGGCGGTGGACATCCGGCCGTGGAAGTCGATCGCCACGTCGCGCTCGTCGCCGAGGACCTCGCGCACGGCGGCCACCCGGTCGATGACGGCCCGGGTCTGGGCGGGGGTGTCGATGGGCCGCAGCTGCGCGGAGCCGTTCATCTTGACGGCGGTGAAGCCCGCGTCGACCTGGGCCTGGGCGAGTTCGGCGACATGGGCCGGGCTGTCACCGCCGATCCAGGCGTACACCCGCACCCGGTCGCGGACGTGGCCGCCCAGCAGCTGGTGGACGGGGACGCCGTGGGCCTTGCCCGCGATGTCCCACAGCGCCTGGTCGATGCCGGCGACCGCGCTGGAGAGCACCGGGCCGCCGCGGTAGAAGCCGCCCTTGGAGAGGATCTGCCAGTGGTGCTCGATGCGCAGCGGGTCCTGTCCGACCAGGTAGTCGGCGAGTTCGTGGACGGCGGCCTGGACGGTCTCGGCGCGGCCCTCCACGACGGGCTCGCCCCAGCCGGTGATCCCCTCGTCGGTGGCGACGCGCAGGAACAGCCAGCGCGGAGCGACGAGGAAGGTCTCCAGTGATGTGATCTTCATCCGGTCTCTCCCCGGTCGGCGTCGTCTATCAGGTGGCGGAGGTCGGCGTCGGCCTGGGCGAGCAATTCCTCGACGGCGCGGGCGGCCGCTTCGGCGTCCCGGGCGCGGACGGCGTCCAGGACGGCCCGGTGGGCGGGGACGGCGTCGGCGCTGTGGCCGGCACCGTGCACGATGTGGTCGCGCACCCGCAGGCCCGCCTCGATCACGACCTCCATGCGGGTGAGGAGTTCGTTGTGGGCGGCGGCCAGCAGCGCGCGGTGGAAGGCGAGGTCGGCCTCGACCGCGGCGTGGGCGTCGCTGCCCGCGGCGGCCATCCGGTCGAGGGCGTCCGCCAGCGCGGCGAGGTCGGCCTCGTCGCGGCGTTCGGCGGCCAGCCGGGCGCCGGCCGGCTCGACGATGCCACGGACCTCGCCGAGGTTGTCGAGGAAGGCCGCGTCGGGGATCCCCAGACCCTGCCAGCGCAGTAGGTCGCTGTCCAGCAGGTTCCAGTCGGCGCGCGGCCGCACGAAGGTGCCGCGCTTCTGGCGGGAGTCGATCAGTCCCTTGGACGCCAGGACCCGTAGCGCCTCACGCACGACGGTCTTGCTGACGCCGAGTTCCTGCTCGATCCGGTCGGGGTGGAGCGAGGCGCCCGGGGCGTACGTGCCACGGACGATCTGCTCGCCGATGACCTCGACGGCTTGCCTGTGCAGGCCTCGTACCGGGTTGTTCACGGCGGTCCCCCTTCCGTTGTCCTGCGCGGGCCGGTGGCCCGCGCGCCGATCAGGTGAGTGTTACGACGATGCTTTGACGACGGACCAGCCGCCATCCACCACCAGGTTCGCACCGGTGACGTAGGAGGCGTCCGAGGAGGCGAGGAAGGCCACGGCCGCCGCCACCTCCTCGGGCCGGCCGAAGCGCTTGGCGACCGTCTCGGCAACGCTGTCGGCCCGCCCGGCCTCGTCCACCCGGTCCCAGGCCGCGGTCATGATCGGCCCGGGCACGATGGTGTTGACCCGCACCTGCGGGCCGTACTCGACGGCGAGTTGACGGCCCATCGCGCACAGGGCGCCCTTGGCGGCCGCGTACGCGGGGTGCCCCGGCAGGCCGACCAGCGCGTGCACCGAGGAGGTGAGCACCACCGAGCCCTCGCTGTCCCGCAGGGTCCCGGCGAAGGCGCGGACCGCCAGCCAGGACGCCTTGAGGGTGACCGCGAGCTGGGTGTCCCACTCGACTTCGGTCAGCTCGTGGGCGGGCTTGACCACCACGGCGTAGGCGTTGCTGTGCAGCACGTCCAGCCGTCCGTAGCGGCTGCGCACGTGCGCGGCCAGCTCGTCCCACACCGCGGCGCTGGTCACGTCGCCGTGCCGGTACTCGGCCTGGCCGCCCTCGGCGGTGATGGCCTCGACCACGGCTCGGCCGGCCGGGTCGGCGATGTCGACGGCGATGACGGACGCGCCCTCGGCGGCCAGCCGCCGCGCGGTGGCGGCGCCGATGCCGCTGGCGGCACCGGTGATCAGGGCGACGCGGCCTTGGAATCTTCGACAGGTCTGCTCAGTCACGGCGTCACCGTAGCGCTTCTGATTAATTATGCAAATATCTTGACAGTCCTGGGCGCCCGGTCCCAGGATTCGAGCCCAGGACGACAGGCAAGCAGGCAGCGCGAGGCGGAAGCCGCCGCAGCTCCCGGACCACATACCCGTACGGCCGGTCGGCTTCCTGAACACCCCCACCCTGGTAGGAGCTCGAATTGATCACTACGCGCACCCGTGGTGCCGCCGCTGTCCTGGGCGCGGCTGTCGTTCTTGGTCTGACGGCCTGTTCCACCGGTCAGACCTCGTCGAGTGGCGCCGGCCCGGCCTCGGTCGCTCCGGTCAGTGGGAAGGTCTCCCTCACTTACCTGCAGAAGCAGGGCGACCAGCAGTACTTCATCGACGAGGCCAACGGTGCGAAGGCGAAGGCCGCCGAGCTGGGCATCGACCTGAAGGTGGTCAACCTGGGCACCGATGCGAACAAGGCCGTCAGCGAGGTGCAGTCCGCGATCGCGCAGAAGAGCAACGGCCTGATCGTCGTCGTGCCGGACCCGGCCGTCGGCCCGCAGGTCGTGCAGACGGCCAAGGACGCCAAGGTCGCCCTGCTCACCTCCGACGACCAGGTCTGCACCAACAGCCCGACCCCCGCACACTGCGACAAGGCCAACCTGGTCCCGCGGATCGGATTCTCCGGCCAGCAGATGGGCGCCCAGGTCGGCCAGCGCGCCGCCGAGGAGTTCAAGAAGGCCGGCTGGAACGCCGCCGACACCCGGGTCGTCTCCGCCTGGCAGCAGGACGTCACTGTGTGCGGCGACCGCGTGAAGGCCGCCAAGGACGCCTTCAACAGCGGTGCCGACGCGAGCGTGCAGAACATCGACGTGGCCACCGACAACACCCCGACCGGTGCGCAGGACAAGGTCGCGGCGACCATCACCGCCAACCCGGGCGTCAAGCACTGGGTGGTCTGGGGTTGCAACGACGAGAACGTACAGGGCGGCGTGACGGCCCTGCAGAACGCGGGCGTCAGCCCCGACAACATCATCGGTGTCGGCCTCGGCGCCTACCTCGCGTGCAAGGACTGGGGCGCCGGCACCCAGTCCGGCATGAAGGCCGCTCTCTTCATCAACGGCAGCGACGTGGGTGCGCTGGCCGTCCAGACCATGTACGACAACCTCAAGAACGGCAAGCCGATGCCCGCCGAGGCGTTCGCCCCGACCACGATGGTCGACGCCTCCACCTGGCAGTCCGCCGGCGTGAAGTGCAGCTGAGCCGGATGAACATACCCAGCACCGCAACGGCTGGGCCCGGGCTGGCGGCCGAATCGATCACCAAGCGGTTCGGCCCCGTCCAGGCGCTGCGAGACGTCACCCTGCACTTCCCACCCGGCCAGGTGACCGCCCTCATGGGCGAGAACGGCGCCGGGAAGTCCACCCTGCTGCGCATCCTCACCGGTGACCACCAGCCCACCGAGGGCCGGATCAGGCTGGACGGTCAGGTCCTCGACCTCAACTCGCCGACCGACGCGCGACGCGCCGGCATCCGGATCATCCCGCAGGAACCGGAGATCATCCCGCACGTCTCCGTTGCCGAGAACGTCTACGCCGGCTCCCTGCCGCGACGCGCAGGCCGACGGCTCGACCGAGCCGAGCTGCGCCGCCGGATCACCGCCGACCTCGAACGCCTCGGCTTCGACAAGGTCCTCGACCCCGACCTGCTCGGATCCCAGCTCACTGCCGCGCAACGGCAGTTGGTGGAGATCCTGCGCGCACTGACCGGCGACACCGCACCGCGGGCCATCGCCTTCGACGAGCCCACCTCCTCGCTCTCCGACCACGAGGTCGACGCCCTGTTCGCCCTCATCGGCCGGCTGCGCGACGCGGGCATCGCCGTCATCTACGTGTCCCACCGCATGAAGGAGATCTTCCGGCTCGCCGACCGGATCGCCGTCCTGCGCGACGGCACCGTCGCCGGCACCGTCGATGCCAGGACCACCAGCGAGGGCGAACTCGTGCGCCTCATGGTCGGCCGTGACCTGTCCAGCCTCTTCGCGCGCCAGCACGTGGCCAGTGACCGCGTGGTGCTGGAGGTCGACGGCCTCAGCACCGACGACGTGCACGACGTCAGCCTCCAGGTCAGAGCCGGCGAGGTGGTCGCCCTGGCCGGACTCATCGGCGCCGGCCGCTCCGAACTCGCCCTCGCCCTGGCCGGCGACACCCCCCTACGGTCCGGCACCATCCGGGTCGATGGCAACCGCATCCGCCTGCGCGGCCCGCGCGACGCGATCCGCGCCGGGATCGGCCTCGCTCCGGAGGAGCGCAAAGCCCAGGCCTTGTTCCTCCAGCGCACCATCCGCGACAACACCTCGCTCGTCAGCCTCGGCAGGCTGCGCCGCTGGCGGTTCGTCAACCGGAGCCAGGAGAAGGCCCTCGCCCAGGAGTACGCGGACCGCCTGCGGGTGCGTGCCCCCTCCATCGAGGCCGAGGTCCGGACCCTGTCCGGCGGCAACCAGCAGAAGGTCGTCCTTGCTCGCTGGCTCGCCCGCAACCCCGCCCTGCTGATCCTCGACGAACCCACCCGCGGCGTCGACATCGGCGCCAAGGCCGAGATCTACCAGATCATCGCCGACCTCGCCCGCAACGGCACCGCGATTCTGGTGATCTCCTCCGAACTCCCCGAGGTGCTCGGCCTCGCCGACCGCATCCTCGTCATGCAGAACGGCCGCATCACCGGCCGGCTCGACCACACCGAGGCCACCGAAGAGGCCATCCTCGCCCTCGCCATGGCCGACGACCTCACCCCCGACCTTCCGCACGAGACCGCCACGGCACCTCGCACCGGAACCGACGCGGCCCCCGGAGGCACCCGATGACGACTGCCCTCTCCGCCGACCGAGAGCCCGACCAGAGCGGCGGCCGGCCGACGCCGGCAACCGACGCCCGCACCTGGCTGGCCCGGGCGGGCGGCCAGAACCTGGGCCTGATCGGCGCCATGGCCCTGGTGCTTGCCCTGTTCGGGTGGCTCAACCCCAACTACCTGAGCTGGGACAACATCCAGGTCATCGCCGAGGCCGTCACCATCTCCGGCCTGCTCGCGGTCGTCCAGACCGTCGTGATCATCTGCGGCGCGCTCGACATCTCGGTCGGTTCCCAGGCGGGCCTGGCCTCCGTCACCAGCGCCATGGTCTTCACCTCGACCGGCTCCAACTCCCTCCTCGGGATCGGCGCCGCCGTCGCCGTCGGCGCCGGGATCGGCATCTTCAACGGTGTCGTCATCATCTACGGCCGGGTCAACGCGACCATCGCGACCCTGGCCGGCCTGGCGGCCTACAAGGGCGTCGCGCAGCTCATCTCCAACGGTTCAGCGCAGGGCTACGTGCTCAACGACAGCCTGTTCGTCTTCCTGAGCCGGGGCAAGATCGCCGGCCTGCCGGTCATGGTCTGGCTGCTGCTGCTCGTCGCGGCCGCCGTTCACGTCCTGCTCAAGTACACCGACATCGGCCGCAACATCTACGCCATCGGCGGCAACGACACCGCCGCCCGACTGGCCGGCATCAACCTCAACAAGTACCTGATCTCCGCCTACGCCCTGTCCGGCATGGTCGCCGGCCTCGCCGGCGTCCTGCTCACCGCCCGCACCGGCTCCGGCCAGCCCGTCTCCGGCAGCGAAGGCCTCGAACTCCAGGCCATCACCGCCGCCGCCCTCGGCGGCTGCGCCCTCAAGGGCGGCAAGGGCGGCATCGGCGGCACCCTGCTCGCCGTCGCCCTGCTGGGAGCCCTCCAGAACGGCCTCACCGTGCAGGGCATCAACGCCTTCTGGCAGAACGTCGCCCAGGGCGCCCTGCTGGTCGCCGCCGTCGTGATCCAGCAGCGCCGCGCCCGCGAACGCGCCGTCGGCCTGCCCGCGTAGCCACCCCCCGAAGCGGCCCGCCCTTCGTTCGAAGGGGCGGGCCCGCAGCACCATTGCTCACCTCCTCCCCCACCCCGCGTGATCTCCCCACCTAGGAGCTCTCGATGTCCCTCGCTTCCGCGCCGTCGGGTCGTCCTGACCCGACGACGGTCGGTTCCGCGCAATCACCCGTGCCGCCCGCCCGCCCGCGCGGGCGGCGGCTCGCCACCGCAGCGCTGAGTGCCATGATGATCGTCACCGGAACGCTGACGGTGACGGCTGTCAGCACCCCGACCCCTGCCGAGGCGGTGGTCCCGCCCGGCGCGAACGGCGCGACGACGCCGCCGATGGGCTGGAACTCCTGGTACTTCTACAACAACGACTACTCCGCCCAGAACATCGCCGACCAGGCGGCCGGACTCGCGACGCCGAACGCGAACCTCGGGCTCAACGGCTCCGGCCGGCACAAGAGCCTCGCCGACCTCGGCTACCGTGACGTCAGCCTCGACGGCGGCTGGTGGACCCAGAGCGGCACCGGGCGCGACGCCAACGGCGTCATGGTCCCCAACCCCGGCTTCCTGACCGGCGCCCAGGCCAAGGCGGTCACGCTGTCCAACGGCACCACCGTCCCCGCGCGCGCGTTGAACACCATGAAGGACCTCACCGACTACGTGCACGCCCTCGGCATGCAGGCGGGCATGTACACCGACACCGGTGCCACCGGCTGCGGTGGCCAGCACGGCAGTGGCGGCAACGAGGCCAAGGACGTGACCACGTTCGCGGACTGGGGCTTCGACTGGGTGAAGCTCGACCACTGCGGCGGCATCCCGTCCGGCTACAGCACGGTCATGGCGGACTACAAGGCCTGGGGCGGCCTGACGGCCAACGCGAAGACCTCCACCGGGGTGGCGCATCCGCTGGCGCTGGAGATCTGCGAGTGGGGCTCGGGCGCTCCGGACGGCCCGTGGATGTGGGGTGGTTCGGCGGCTCGCACCTGGCGAAACGGCCGCGACATCACGGGCAACGCCGGCTACGGGACGACGTCCAACGGCGGCTCGACGTGGATCAACTGGGATCAGGTCTCCGGCAGTTTCGATCTGAACGACCACCCCAGCAACGAAGCCGCCGGGCAGTACAACGACCCGGACTACCTGCTGATCGGGCCCGGCTTCGGCGACAACCCGAACACCGGGCAGCAGCAGACCCATGGCACCTCCGGCACCCTCTGGGGTCTCACCCCGGACGAGCAGCAGTCCTACTTCGGGATGTGGGCCATCCAGGGCGCGCCGCTCGTGCTGGCCACCGACACCACCAACCTGACCGGGGCGACCGCAGCCATCGTCGGCAACGAGTCCGTGATCGCCGTCGACCAGGACAGCGCAGTCCACCAGGGGCAGAAGGTCCTGGACAACGGCAGCGTCCAGGTCTGGTCCAAGCAGTTGGCGGCCTCCGGCACCCGGGCCGTCCTGCTGCTGAACCGCAGCAGCACCTCGCAGAACTACTCGTTCACCACGCAGAACCTCGGCCTGAACGGCACCGCCTCGGTGCAGAACCTCTACACCGGCACGAGCCTGGGCACCGTCAGCTCGACCGGCTCGCAGAACTTCACCCTGGCCCCCCACCAGTCCGTGATGCTCAAGCTCACCGGCGCCACCGAGCAGCAGCCGGAGGCGGTCCTCGTCCCGACCGCGGCGGGCGTGAGCCAGAAGACCTGGAACGGCAGCACCTGGTCGGCCTGGCAGACCCTGGCGCTGGGCACCGCCGGCTCCACCGGCCCCGGATCGATCCAGGGCCAACCCGCCGTCGTCTCCAGCCCGGGCGGCACCGACGTGTTCGTCTGGGGTGCGGACAACGCGCTGTGGCAGAACACCTACGAGAACGGTGCCTGGGGCAGCTGGACCAGCCTCGGCGGCACCCTCACCGCCAGCCCCACCGCGGCGAGCCTCGGACGTGACCGCATCGACGTGTTCGTCCGCGGCACCGACGGCAAGGTGTACCAGAAGACCTTCCAGCAGACGCCCGGCGCGAACGACCTTCCGGCCTACTACTACGGCGTCAACTGGACGAGCAGTTGGGCGTACGTGGACGCACCCGACTCGACCACCATCGTCGGCGCCCCCGCGGCGGTGGCCTCGCTCAACCGGATCGACGTCTTCGCCCGCGGCACCGACAACGCGCTGTGGCAGAAGAGCTACGTCAACGGTGAGTGGACGGGCTGGACCAGCCACGGCGGCAGGCTCTCCTCGTCGCCGACAGCGGTCAGCGGCGCCCCCGGCCAGATCGAGGTGTTCGCAGGGCTGGCGCCCACCAACAGTGTCGGCCAGCTCAGCTGGACCGCCGCAGGCGGCTGGTCGTCCTCCTGGTACGACCTCGGCCGCGCCGTCGTCGGTGCGCCGAGCGCGGCCCAGGTGGGCGCCCGGGTCAACGTCTACGCCCGCGCCGCCGACAACACCCTGTGGCAGTGGTACCGGATCGGCACCGGGCCGTCCGGGGCCTGGCAGCAACTGGACCGCACCCTGGCGCTGACCGGTAGCCCCGCAGCGGCCGGCCACTTCTAGGCAGGACCGTCACCTCCTGGCATGGTCGGCTCGGTGGCCCGTCGCGCTCCTCGGAGCTCGACGGGCCACCGGCTCAGCGCTCGAACGGAAGCGGACCGGCGGTGCAGATCACCCGATCTGCACCGCCGGTCCGCTTCCCGTCGACCAGCCCGCCACCGTCCACGACCTCCATAGCCGCAGACTCATGCGCACCCGCATCCTCGGCGGCGCCATCAACGAGTACCGCTACGCGGCTTGACCTGTGACGATGACTTTTCGAGCCCCACAGGTCCCACCCGGTACGCTCACTCACCAGGCAGGTGCACCTGTTCCTTGCCCGGATACGACGTCAGCACTCGCATCCTTGCAGTTCAGGCGCACCTTTCGCTAACTCCGCACCAGAACCTCCACCCGGCTGAACACCCGAGGCTGGAGCTGGCTCTGTTCCTTCAGCCATGCCGTAGCCATGCCGCGACTACCTCTTGGTGTCCCTCGTCGACTGTCGGCTGGAGGGGGTCACGACGTGGGAGGTCCCAAGGACCTTGCCCTGCGCGTTCAGCGCCTTTACCTGGAAGTACGGTCCAGGGGCGTTCGTGGTGATGGCTGTCTCGAATCCGGACCGTGGGGCTTTTCCGACGACGACCGACAGGGAGTCGGGGTCGGATCCGGCGAGTACCTGCCATGCCCTGGTCTGCGTCGAGCCGTTCCAGGAAGCGTAGACGACGCTGCCCCCGCCGTCGGACCGTACCGCCCCACTCGGTGGGTAGTACGGCGTGCCGACCCATTCGTTCCGGAACGCTCGATACGAGATATTGGAGCCCGGCAGCTTCGCGTCGTAGAGCAGATTCTGCAAGCCGTTGCCCTCGGTGTTCCCTGCACCCGCGTACTCCGAATAGTACGGGCTCTGGCCCCACCCGATGAATTCGTTGCCGTTGGAAAGGGCCTGGGTGTTTCCCTGGGTTGGTGACTCCAACGATGGCTCGTGGTAGTAGGTCCTGTCCACGGTCGCCTTCCGACTGCGGAAGTCAAGGCTGAGGATCAGGCCGTGCGACCGTTGTTCGGGGGCGCCGTCGGGAAGGTCGCAGCAGCCGTCGTCGAACATGCTGATCCGGTTTCCTGGCCGGAATCGGGCATCGTGCTGCCAGTAGAAGTCCGCGTTCGGGCCGAGGGTGAAGTCGCTTTTCTTCCCTCCGAGTTGCCAGCGGACGTCCCCGGATCTCTTGGCGACGTCGTAAACCGCCCACATGTTCCGGGCGGAGATCAACAGCTGGCCGTCAGGGCCCTCGTCGACCGAGTTGATGTGAAAGGCGTCCCACACCCCGCCGAACGAAGACGCACTGGAGGCCGCCTCCTCGGAGTCGGCGGGGTCGATGTGGTCCAGCGCGTTCCACGAGTAGAGGAGTCTCCCCGTGGCGAGGTCGACCTCCTGGACCTCGCTGTTCTCGATGGCTCCGTTCTTCGGACCCCCGTAGGGGGTGAGATCCATGGGCATCGGTTTGGAGGCGATGAACAACGCCGTGCCCCTGCGCGTCAGGGTGAATTCGTGCTCGTCCGGGTAGTAGCCGTGATGCGCGAAGACCGTCTTGAGCAGGCGGTAGTGGGTGTCGTAGATGTAGTAGCACCCGCCCGGTTCGGGCGCACCGGCCGGCAGGTTCGTATACGCCGGGGGAAGCGCGAGGGTGCCCTGCCACCAGGTCAGCACCGGTTGTCCCCGGTCCCTGCGGCCGTCGTAATAGGTCTGGACCTTGAAGTCGGCGTTCTGGAGGTTCGTGGAAGGCAGTGGGCGGAACCAGACCGGATCACCGGAGTCGTCGTTGACCAGTGCCCCGGTCTGGCCGACCATCCGGTCCGCGCTGAACGGGGCGACAAAGATACTGCCGGGAGCCGTCCCAGGTTTGTGTGCAGTGACGGTCACCCGCATGGGGTGAAGGCCCGGCTCGGAGACGAAACTCCACACGTCGCCGCCCGACAGGATCGGGGGCGGAGTACTTTCCGATGGGGGGAAGGGCGTCGTGGCGCACAGGCCGGGCGCGTCCCCTTGCGGACTCGCCGCGGCCGAGGACACGCAGCTTGCGAAGACACACCCCGCAGCGACCACACAGACCCCGACGGTGCGACGGGTCCTTCCTCGTGTCCGGCGAGCCCACGGCTCTCGCGTCGCCATTGCCGACCTCCTTGGCACCCGGACCCTTCTCCGATGGCGGTGCCGCTCGTCTTCGAACGTCCTGTTCGGTTCGCTCTCCGACCCGAAATGGTCAAGATCGGGAGTTGTTCCCCGGGTAACGGTAAGCAGCAAGGACCGCCTGCGACTGCTCAAAGCCACGCCGGTAGACCATTCGGCAGGCGTGGTCTCACCCGGACATACGACAGAGCCATCGCAGGACCCGTCAGGCGCTTCCTCCCGACGGAGACCACCGGATCCAGCGCGGAGCAAGCCCGAACGGCGCACCGAACCGGCCCCGGCAGGCGCAGGCCCCGCTTGTCGCCTACCGTCACCGATGAGCTCACAGCCTCACCGTCCTTGAGCTGTGGCTCACGCACGCTCGGGCGGACTGCAAAAAGCATCGGAGTGGGAAGAAACGAAAGCGGGTCGCGGGTATGACCGACGCAGCCATGCACAATCATCCGCGCGGGCCGTCCCCCCGAGCCGGTCGCCCGAAGGAGCCGGGTCGGCGCAGACTTCGCCGCAGGGCGTTCCTTCGCCAGGGGAGGACATGCGCGGTCGTGCCGCTGGCCGTGCTCCTCATCTGTGGGTTCGTCGCTCCCTCAGGAGGCCCAGGCGTCCCCTCCGATGCCGCAGGCAACGGCGACGTGGTGGGTACTCCCACCCGTCTGCGTAACGTGCCCCGGGACATTTCCACTGTGGCCAACGGTGAATTGATCGTCTACCGCATGCCAGGTATGCAAGGGAAGCAGGTCAAAGCGACGGCCATGCTGTTCCTTCCCAAGAAGGCACCTCCGGCAGGGGGCTGGCCGCTTTTCGTGTGGGGGCACGGAACCACCGGATGGGCACCGCACTGCGCCCCCAGCGTGCAACTCCAGGAACACGGCACGTGGGCTGACGGTCCGAACGCCGCCTTGCTGGCGGCCGTCCTGAAGATGGGCATCGCCGTCGTCGCGCCGGACTACGAGGGGCTGGGGCCGGTGTCCGCGGGCGTCACGACGGGGCACGGCTACTACGAGCTGTCCAGCGAGGGCAACTCCATGATCTTCGCTGCGGTCGCCGCACAGCGATACCTCGGCGGCAGGCTGTCCGGGCAGTGGGCCCCGGGGGGATGGTCGGAAGGCGGCTTCGCAGCGCTTGCCGCCGCCTACGAGTCCGCCTCGGCCACGAAGGCGGACCCCGCCCTTGAGTACCGGGGCGCCATCACCCTCGCCCCCGTGCCGGATGTTCCCGCCATGAACAAGATCCTCTGGCAGGACATCGACAACGCCTCTCGGTCCGGGCTCCCCCCGACGGCTCACCAGATCGACCAGCTGGTCTTCGCCAACGCAGAAACCATCTACTTCACGAAGACCGAACGCTACGCTGGCTACGACGTCGACCCGACCCAGGTCTACGGTCCGAACATGCTCAAGTTCTACCGTCAGGACTGGCAGGCCTGCATCGACGACCTGAACGCCGCCGTCAGGCAGGACATCCAAAGCTACCTCAGTGCCTCTCCGTCCCACCGCCTGAACACCTATCCAGGGGTCCGCGGAGACAGTCCCAACTCGCTTCCGGAGAACAGACGATTCTTCGAACAGAACCAAGGCAGACTTGAAGGCTCGACCCTGCCGGGCTCGGTCCTGTGGCTGTACGGGACGGATGACATCACCAGCCCGAACTCCGTCACCTACAACGTCGTCAACAAGATGGTGGCCAACGGCAACGACATCAACCTCTCGGTCCTGGAAGGGGCGGGCCACTATGACGTCCCCGTCGTCGGCCTGCCGCTGATCCAGGCCCGCCTCAAACAACTCTTTGCGGCGGGGTCGTGACGAGCCGGCCCAGGGCCAGGTGCGTTCGATCCGCAGCCAGCGGCGGCGGGCGTACTGGCGAGGCGGGCGGGCAGGTGGTAGAGCCGGTAGCGCATCGTGTCCGGTTCGGCCCGCTCGAGGTCGTCCTGGTCGTGCAGGGTGAGCAGGCGGACCCTGTAGGTGCCAAGAACCACGTCCGTGCTGGTCAATTGACGTGTGGGCGCCGTCGAGAGGCCGGGCGGTCGAGTGACAGCGGAGGTCTCGCTCAGTGATTGCCAGCTGACTCCGACTGGCTACAAGATGGTCCGGTGCTGCTGCAACTTGTGGGGTCCTGGGCCGCACGTCGGGACGGTAGAGCACTCTCGACTGGGACCATGTCCGCGCGATCATCCCGATGATCTACAAGGTAGCCCGCCGACTGCTGTCCTTCCCCAAGATGCTGCTGCACCGCGACACTGCCAGGGACGCCGAGTTGCCGGTGCTCCGGCATGAGAACGCGGTGCTGCGCCGTCAGATCGCCGGCCCGGTCCGCTACGAACTTGCAGACCGGTTCTGGCGCCGGGGCCCCCGGCGCAGGTGGACGGTCTGCCCGCTCCCACCGGTGCGCAACAGCGGCAGGAGCGGCCGTACGCGGGGCGCTCGTCCTTGGTGACCTGGCCGATGGGGACGTCGATCGCGTCCGCGCCATGGGCGAGGAAGGGCGCGGCCGATCCGGGCCCGCTGACCGCTCAAGGCCGACTGTCCGCCGGCTACGGACAGCGATCTTCCAGGCGGTTGTCGCCTTGAGCGTGTCCTCCCCGACTGGTTCTGACGAGCCTCGCGCCCTGTCCCGCGCGCTCTTCCGGCGCGCCTGACGAGGCGGTTGTTTACGTATATAGATAGTTTGATTTTTATTTGCGTAATCTCTCTGCCCGGGTCTACGGTGAGACCACCCCGGGAAACGGGGGCTGAGGCCGTCGGTGGCCCCGACTTCCCTTCTTCGTCCAGCACTTCGCAGGAGATAGCCATGTCCAATGACCCCCGGCCCGCAGCCGAGCCCGAGTTCGACCTGATCACGCACCTCGACGACGTCCTGGACGGCATCGGACTGTCCCGCGGCGATGCCGTCGAGGCCGTGGAGGTCACCGGTGAGGACCCGGTCATGAAGTCGGTGGCCCGGCTCGGTGCCTCGATCGGTGTTCCGCTGCTGGCCGTCGGCACCGGCGTCGCCACCATCGCCAAGCAGCGCGGCGGCGAGCGCCAGACCCTCGCGCTGGACCTCAACTCGGCAGTGCACAGCCTGAGCCCGTTCATGACCGGCTGGACCAAGCTGAACGGGTACCTGCCCAACCTCGGCGAGGTCACCCTCACGGAGGGCGGCAGCGAGGTGATGATGGGCGAGCGGCTGATCAGTCCGCTGATGTTCGACATGTACCAGGCCCGCGGCGGCCGTTGGGTCGTCCCGACCTGCCCCTTCCCGCACCAGCGCGACGCCTTCCTGCAGTTGCTCGGAGTCCCGCACGACAAGGCCGCGGTCACCGCCGCGATCGCCGAGTGGGACGCCTTCGAGCTGGAGGAGGCCTGCGCCGAGAAGAACATCGCCCTCTGCGTCGTCCGCACCGAGGAGGAGTTCCGGGCGCACCCGCAGGGCAAGGCGGTGCTGGCCGAGCCGCTGATCACGATCGAGAAGATCGCGGACTCCGACCCCGAGCCGTTCACTCTCGCCGACGTGCCGCTGGCCGGCCTGCGGGTGCTCCAGGACACAAAGGTGATCGCCGGCATGGTTGTCGGCCGCACCCTCGCCGAGCACGGCGCTGACGTACTGCACGTCAACGGTCCGCACGAGTACGAGCAGGACATCAACTGGGCCGAGGTCGGCCTCGGCATGCGGTCGGCCCGGGTCGACATCAAGGAGCCCGCAGGAGCCGATGTCTTCCGTCAACTCCTCAGCGAGGCAGACGTGTTCATCGAGAACCGGCGCGGCTCTGCGATGGCGAGGGCCGGTTTCGGGCCGAAGGACGCGGCCGAGCTGCGCCCGGGTGTCGTCTACTGCTCGCTCAACGCGTACGGCCACACCGGACCGTGGGCCGAGCGGGCCGGCTTCGACCAGGAGGGCCTGGCCTTCACCGGTTACATGGTCAAGGAGGGCAGCGAGGAGCAGCCGCAGTTCCCGCCGACCGGCATCCTGAACGACTTCATCATGGGTTACTTCGCCGCAGCCGGTGTGCTCGCCGCACTGGTCCGGCGGGCCACCGAGGGCGGCAGCTACCACGTCAAGCTCTCGCTCGCCCGTACCTCGGCCTGGTATCCGACGCTGGGCCTCCTCGACAAGGAGGCGATCGACTTCGGCGGCGCCGCGCACCGGCTGGGCACCCCCGAGCTGATGACCGCGCAGACCCCGCTGGGCGACCTGGTGCACCTGGCCCCGCCGCTGAAGTACTCCCACACCCCGAGCAGCTACCCCGAGCCGGTGCTGATCCCCCGGGGCTCCAGCAAGCCCGAGTGGCTGCCCCGCTGACCATCCCACCGACCGTCGAGACCCACCGTCCCACCGACTGCCGAGACTTCGAGGAGCGTCACCCGTGAACATCGCGGAGATCTTCCAGGGCCAGATGACCACCCCGCTGGGCGCCCCGGCCTTCCCGTTCGGGCCGTACCGCTTCACCGACCGCGAGTACCTGAACATCGTCTACCGCACCGACCCCGTGGCCCTGCGCCGGCTGGTCCCGGAGCCTTTGGAGATCGCCGAGCCGCTGGTCCGGTTCGAGGTCATGAAGATGCCCGACACCACGGGCCTCGGCAGCTACACGGAGGCCGGCCAGGCGATCCCGGTGGTGCTGGACGGCGAGCACGGCGAATACCTGCACGCGATGTACGTCGACAGCCCGGCGGCCATCGCCAGCGGACGCGAGATCAGCGCGTACCCGAAGAAGGCGGGCCGCCCGGCGCTGTACACCGACGCCGACACGCTGGTCGGCACCCTGGACTACGGCAGCCTGCGGGTCGCCACCGCCACCATGGGGTACAAGCAGCGCCCGCTGGACCACGAGCAGGCCGCTGCGGAGCTCTCCGTGCCGACCTTCATGCTGAAGATGCTGCCCGGCTACGACGGCTACCCGCGGATCGCCGAGCTGGTCCGCACCCGGATCACCGAGCTGAACGTGAAGGGCGCCTGGACCGGCCCCGCCCGGCTCGACCTGGTCGCGCACGCCATCGCACCGCTGGCCGACCTGCCGGTACTGGAGGTCCTCTCGGCCAGCCACATCCTGACCGACCTCACGCTCTCGCCGGCGACCCTGGTCCACGACTACCTCGCCTGACCGGCCGACGCAGCGGCCTCGTCCTCACCTCCTGTCTCAACTCCCGTCAAAGGAACTGTCATGACCATCTCAGAGAATGCCTACTCCCGCGTCGCCGTCGTCGGCGCCGGCACCATCGGCGCCTCCTGGGCCGCGCTCTTCCTCGCCCACGGCCTGCACGTCACCGTCAGCGACCCGCGCCCGGACCTGGAGGAGTACGTCACCGCCCAACTCACCGCGCTCACCCCGACGCTGGCCGCGCTCGGCCTGCCCACCGAGGCCCTGGCCGCCCGGCTGGTCTTCGAGCCGGACGTCGAGAAGGCGGTCGCCGACGCCGAGGTGGTCCAGGAGAGCGGCCCGGACGACCTGAACCTCAAGCAGGAGCTGTTCGCCCGGCTGGAGACGGCCACCCGCCCCGGCACCCTGCTGCTCTCCTCCACCTCCGGCATCCGCGCCACCGACTTCACCGCCCGGATGGCCGACCCCGGCCGAGTCGCGGTCGGCCATCCGTTCAACCCGCCGCACCTGGTCCCGCTGGTCGAGATCGTCCCCGGTGAGCAGACCGAGGCCGGCACGCTGGAGGACGCCGCGGCGTTCTACCGCCAGGTCGGCAAGCAGCCGCTGATCCTGCGCCGGGAGATCCCGGGCTTCGTCGCCAACCGCCTGCAGTCCGCGCTGTTCCGCGAGGCCGTCCACCTGGTCACCACCGGGGTCGTCAGCCTCAAGGACCTGGACACCATCGTCACCAGCTCGATCGGCCTGCGCTGGGCGGCCGGCGGCCCGTTCCTCACCTTCAACCTCGGCGGCGGCCCGGGCGGTTTCGAGCACTTCCTCAAGCACCTCGGCCCCGGCATGGAGATGCTGTGGCAGCTGCTCGGCAAGCCGTCCTTCGACGAGGCAACCATCGCCACCCTGAGCGCCCAGGAGCGCGAGGCCTACGGCGACCGGACCTACGACCAGCTCGGCGCGGCGCGCGACCGCGACCAGCTGGCCCTGATGGCCGCCCTGCGCAACGCCGACTGAGCGACTCAGAAGATCAGAAGAGGAGTTCGTCATGTCTCTCGACAGTCGTCTGCGCGCCGCGCTGGCTCCGGACAACAACCCGATCGACGTCCACGCCGAGCTCGCCGAGGTCCTGGCCGGCGTCGACATGAGCCCCGCGGACGCGGGCGGCACGGTGACCTTCCGCGGCGCCGACCCGATCGTCCCGTCCACCCTGCGACTGGCCTCCGCCGCCGGCATCGGCCTGGTCGCCAAGTCGGTGGCCATGGCCAAGCTCTGGCGGGCCCGCGGCGGCGAGGGCCAGGACATCAGCATGGACCTGCGCAAGGCCCCGCACCGGCTCTGCCCGTTCTACGACTTCACCTGGGAGAAGCTCAACGGCTTCCCGCCCGGTGTCCCCAGCGACCCGGGCAACCCGATGGCGCTGTCCTTCTACCGGGCCGGCGACGGCCGGTGGGTGATGCCGCTGAACGCCTACCCGCAGCTCAAGCAGCGGGCGCTGGAACTACTGGACTGCGCCGACAACACCGCCGCCGTCACCCGGGCGGTCGCCGGCTGGGAGGCCGCCGAGCTGGAGCAGGCCGGTGCCGAGGCCGGTGTGGTGATGCCGATGCTGCGCACCCTGGAGGAGTTCCTGGCGGAGCCGCAGTACCGCGACTTCCTCGCCCACCAGCCGCTGGTCGAGGTGGAGAAGATCGCGGACGGTGCGCCGCAGCCGCTGCCGGAGGGGGCCGGCAGCCCGCTCGACGGCATCCGCGCCCTCGGCATGGGCCACGTCATCGCCGGTGCGGGCATCGGCCGCACCATGGCACTGCACGGCGCCGACGTGCTCAACCTGTGGAAGCCGTACGAGCACGAGAACGACATCCTGTACTACACGGCGAACGTCGGCGTGCGCTCCAGCCTGGTCGATCCGCACAGCCCGGCCGGTGCCCAGCAGGTTCGCGACCTGCTGCGGGACGCCGACGTCTTCTACGCCAACCGCCGTCCCGGCTACCTGGAGAAGATCGGGCTCTCGCCCGAGCAGGCCGCAGGGATCCGCCCCGGCATCATCCATACGACCGTCTCGCTGTTCGGCACGGGAGGGCCGTGGGCGGACCGGGTCGGGTTCGACCAGAGCGCCGGATGTGTCACCGGGATGATGTCCCTGGAGGGTGCTGAGGACCAGCCGCAGCTGTCGCCGATCGCCGTGGTCAACGACTACCTGGTCTCCTGGCTCGCCACCGCCGGCATCGTGCAGGCGCTGCTGCGGCGGGCCGATGAGGGCGGCAGCTACCGCGTGCACGTCTCCCTCACCCGGGTCGCGCTGTGGATCCTGTCGCTGGGTACCTTCGACCAGGGGTATGCCCGGGCGACGGCCGGCTCGGGAGGTGAGCACGGCTACCTGGCACCCGACACCTTCACTGCCGAGACGCCGTGCGGCAGCTACCAGGGCGTCACCGACCAGGTGGAGATGAGCGCCACTCCCGGCGAGTACCGCACGGTGCTGGTGCCGCGCGGCTCCAGCAGGGCGGAGTGGCTGTCCCGCGGCTGAGTTCGAGAACGCGCGTAGGCGACCCGGCAGCGGGTCGCCTACGCGCGTTCCTGACCCAGCCCGTCCGGCGCCGCCGCTACGGCTTCGAGCGACTCTGCCAGCGCTCGACCGCGGCCTGCAGCACGGCGCCCAGTTCGTTACTGCGACCGTCCACCTGCTCGTGCCGTCCTATCGCCAGGATCGCGGCGTCCACCGGTCCGTCGCCGCCGAGCGGCACCGCGACGGCCGAGACGTCCGGGTCGCCGAGTCCGTGGCTGAAGGCGACCCGGGTACGCCGGATGTGCTCGATCCGGTCCAGGAACGCGGTCGTCTCACCTGGATGCCGCTCGCCCTCGGTCGCCAGGTGGGCGCGCAGGTCGCGCTCGTCGGCGAAGGCCAGGATCACCCAGCCGGCGGTGGCGCAGAGCAGCGGGCTGGCCCGGTACTCGGTGGCCCGGTAGGCCAGCCGCTGGATCGACCACGGCCCGGCGTGGCTGGTGTAGACGACGCTGTCGCCGACCCGCACCGCGACCAGGACGTCGACACCGGTCCGGGCGGACAGTTCCTCCAGGTCGTCCTGCGTGACCCCGGCGGCGGGCCGGCGACCGGCCGCGAGGTTGAGCACGTAGGTGGCCGGCCCCAGCAGGAAGCGCTTGCCCTCCTCAGTCAGGTACCCCACCGCCGCCAGCCCGTTGACCAGGCCCTGGATCGAGCTGACCGGCGCCTCCAGCCGGGCCGCCAGCTGACTGAGCGACAGACCGGTGGGCGCGTGGGCGACCGCGTCCAGGATGGCCGCGACGCGGTCCACCGTGCGGTGGTGCGGGCGGCGGGGAGCAACGGCAGCCGCAGGCTGCCCTGCCGGGTCGGGAGTGTGCGTCGCAGGCATGGGAACACCCTATACAGATCGCAGTAGTTACGTAAATAAGTAGGCTGATTTCTATTTGCGTAATGCTGCCTAGGTGGCCTACGGTGAGAGAGCGTCCTCCGGAAGAGGAGGAACGAAGCCCGGACTTCGCCGTCCGGTCGCCGATCCCGCTCTGCGCGGAGGGACTTCTGTGATGCTTGCCACCGCCCCGCCCCAGACCGCCACCGCCCCAGCGCGGCTGGGGCGACGTACGGATCGCCGAGGCACTCGGCGTGAGTACCCGCACCGTCTCCCGAGTCGGGCAGTCCACCGCGCAGCTGGAGCATCTGCGCCGGCTCTCGGCCGAACTGCCCTGGTCCGGGCGGACCGACCGCACCGCGGCCGCTGAAACTACTGCACCCGAGCCGGAGTTGGCCGCCTGATCGGCCCGGCGGCGGCACGCCGCCGGGATCCGGCCGGCACCCCTCGCATTCGAACCGCCCACATCGAGCGACCTGCGGGCTGCCGCGTCCGCCACGACTCCCCGGCCGCGCCGAGTGCCCCGCGCCCACCGGCCCGCTGAACCACTCCGGTACCGGCATCCGGGACGGACACCACCCATCCCGCGTTCCGCCGCACGGCGGCGGATGTGAGCCGGCCCGCTCCCTCAACTGCCGCCGGTGCCGTCACTGACGCATCCGTCATCACCATTCATCGAGAGGTGTGCCATGTTGTCCCCGAACTCCGCCCCCGTCATCCGAGCGACCCTGCCGATCGTCGGCGCGGCCCTGCCGGAGATCACGGCCCGGTTCTACGACACGATGTTCGCCGACCACCCCGAACTGCTGGACGGCCTCTTCAACCGCGCCAACCAGGCCAACGGCACCCAGCGCACGGCGCTGGCCGGTGCGATCGCCGCCTTCGCGGGGATGCTCGTCGAACATCCCGACCAGCGCCCCGACGCCATGCTCGCCCGGATCGCCCACAAGCACGCGTCCCTCGGCATCACCGCGGACCAGTACCGGATCGTGCACACCTACCTGTTCGGTGCGATAGCCGAGGTGCTCGGCGAAGCCGTCACCGCCGAGGTCGCCGCCGCTTGGGACGAGGTGTACTGGCTGATGGCCAACGCGCTGATCGCGCTGGAGGCCCGGCTGTACGCCGAGTCCGGCGTCGCGGGCCACGACACCCGCCGCCCGTGGCGAGTGGTCGAGCGCCGCACGGAGACCGACGACGTCGTCTCCTTCACGCTGAAGCCCGAGGACGCCGCGCCCGTGCCCGCGTTCCGGCCCGGCCAGTACGTCACCGTCTCCGTCCGGCTCGACGACGATACGACCCAGCTCCGGCAGTACAGCGTGTCCGGCGCGCCCGGCGGCGACCTTCGCCGGATCAGTGTCAAGCGGGTCCATGGCGACGGCTCCCCCGAAGGGGAGGTCTCGAACTGGCTGCACGCCAACCTCGCCGCCGGCGACCTGCTCACCGTCTCCGCGCCGTTCGGCGACGTCACTCTCGACGAAGGGTCCGCGCCGCTGGTCCTCGCCTCCGCCGGCATCGGCTGCACTCCCATGATCGCCATGCTCGAGCACCTGGTCGCCACCGGCTCCACCCGGCCCGTCACCGTCGTGCACGCCGACCGCTCCCCCGCCCACCACGCCCTGCGGACCGAGCTGGCGGAGCTCGTCCCCATGCTTCCCGACGCGGCCCTGCACGTCTGGTACGAACAGCCTGCGGCCGGCTGGCCGGCCGCCCGCACCGGCCGGGTCGACCTGACCGGGGTGCCGATCCCGACCGACGGCCAGGCCTACCTCTGCGGCCCGCTGCCGTTCATGCGCGCCGTCCGCAGCTCGCTCCTCGACCGCGGCCTGCCCGCCTCGGCCATCTCCTACGAGGTGTTCGGTCCCGACCTGTGGCTCAGCCAGGACTGAACCGCCCGGCCGAACGTCCGCCGCACCGAATCACCCCGGCGCGGTGGGCGTTCGGCTTCGGTGAACCCCGGCTGCCCTCCCGTCCGTGGTGGCAGTGACGACCCCGGACGGAGGAGGTGGGCAGGTGCGACGGATCCGGGGCGGTGCCGGCGGGCCGTCAGTGTGCCGGTGCGACAGCGGCGCCCCCGGCGGTGGTGAGGCGTTCGAGGGCTGCGGTGATCTCCGCGACGGAAACCCGGTCACGGCGCTCGGTGTACAGGCCGAAGCGGTGGTCAGCTGGCTGCGGGCCCGGGTGAAGTCGCCCTGCCGCTCGAGCAGTTCCGCGTACCGACGGGCAGCGAGCGCCAGGAACCTGGAGCGGCCGAACTCCTGGCAACGGGTCACCGCCTCCTGCCACGCCCCGGCCGCCTCCGACGCGTCCAGGTGCTGCAGCGTGCGGGCCTGGACCAGCAGGGCCCAGAGCAGGACGTCCACCGCGACGGGCATCGCCGCGAGCAGCCCCAGGGCCCGCCGCGCGTCGCGCAGCGCGTCGCCGCTTCCACCCTCTGGGAGACCCTTCGGGAGCACGCCGTCCCGCCCGCGCCGGAACGCGAGAGCACGACCTGGGCCGACTTCCTGCGCAGCCAGGCCCACGCGCTGCTCGCATGCGATCTCTTCGAGACCCGCACCCTGGCCAGGGCGCGCCTGTACGTCTTCGTGGTCATCGAGCACGCAACAAGGCACGTGCGTATCCTCGGCGCCACCGCGCACCCCACCGCTGCCTGGGTGGTGCAGCTAGGGCACAACCTCGTTATGGACCTGGAGGATGCGGGGAGCAGGGCCAGGTTCTTGATTCGTGACCGGGACTCGAAGTTCACGGCAGCCTTCGACACGGTGCTGGCCGATGCCGGGCTGGAGATCGTCTCGGCGGCACCCTCCACGAGTATCAACATGCAGCCTGAGCTGGGCGGATGATTAATCGGCACCCACAATGTCCTGCCTGACTCGCACTGGCCAGGTCGAAGTCGTACCCGGGATCAGCTGATTGAAGTCCACGGGCTCCGCACTCCCGCAGCGGTGGTCCGCCAGGGTCGCCGAACACGCGCTGGGGCCGACCCGCCGGCCAGGATGAGGGCCGGCTCGGGGCCGACCCTCACCCTTGGGATTCAGCGGCTGTACCGCGGCGGGAGGACGAGGCGGGGGTTGGGGTCGAGGAGCGTGTCGGCCGGGCCGTGCCTTTCAGCGAGTTCGCGGATGTCGGAGTCGTCGAGCAGGAGCAGGCGGCCCTCGTCAACGAGCAGTTCACCGTCGACGGCGATGGTGGGCGCGTCGAACTGGCAGTCGCAGTGGGCATGGCCGGGACCACGACGATCGGCCGTGCCTCGGGATGTGAGACCGTCGAGGCCGAAGTAGAACGCGCCTGCGTGCTTCTCGCGTTCGAACTGGGTGCCGCCTGCCAGCCGCACCTTCGGGTTGAGGCCGATCAGTGCGTGCCGCATGTAGTAACCGTCGGGAGAGTACTGCCTGAGCTCGGCTACTCCTTGAATGTCAGTGACCTGGTTGGCGGTCAGCTCGACGACGGTTCGCTGGGCGGGGACGCCGGTGGCCGTGGATTCCTCGATGACTGCGATCCCATCAGTGCGATCGGGGTAGAAGTTGACGCCGCCGTACGGAAAGGGTCGCCACATGCCGGGGGCGAGCGGGGCGTGGTGTCCCGAGGTCGTGAAGTCGCGGAAGGTCAGGTCGGTGCCCAGGGCGGTGGTCACGCGGATTTCGGACGCGGCGGCGAGCTTGGCGGTGGCTTTGGCCTCGATCGCGAAGTAGAGGTCGAGGGGGAAGCGGGCACCGGTGGCCAGTGCGGCGGCGGTGGCGGTCTGATGCAGCGAGATGAACCTGGCCTTGTGCCGGGCGATCTCATCGAAGAACAGTCCGGCCGTGTGCACCTCTCCCCACCAGGTCAGTGAGATCACCACGTCGGCCGCGGCATGGGCGGCGGGCAGGAGCGGCGAGGGTGACTGCCGATCGTGGCCACCCGCGCTGAAGGCCGGCACCGACAGGATGTGCACGTCGGCCAGGCGGTAGGCCGCCGCGGCTTCAATGGCCTGGACCACCACGGGATCGACGCCGTGCTCCGTCAGGACCAGTACCTGCTCGCCTGGCTTGACCGCCGCGTACTCCATGAGGTTATGGGTTCCGGGCATCAGCTCGGCGATCGACAGCGGCGAGGCCGTCGGGGTGTCGAGATAGCTGAAGAACGTGGTCATGAGGGTCGTTCCTTTCCTGTGGGGAGGATGGTCAGGTCTCGGCCGGCACCGGCGCCGACGACCGTCTGGAGGAGAGCAAGGGCCACCAGGGCCAGGAGCGGGGTTGTCCAGGTGCCGGTGAGATCGTGGAGGACGCCGAGCAGCAGCGGACCCGCGGCGGCCACCAGGTAGCCAATCGACTGGGCCATGGCGGCCAGGGCTGCGGCCTGGGGCTCGTCGGCCGCCCGTTGGCCTTGGAAGGTCAGAGCGAGCACCAGGCAGGTGCCGCCGCCCAGGCCGAGCAGCACGCTGGAGACGAGGGCCAGGCCGGGGTCGGCCGCCAGCAGTGCGAAGCCGAAGGCGCACAGTGTCGATGCCGCCGCCGCGAGACTGCGTTGGTCGGTCCATCGGCGGGTGAGCAAGGGAAGTGTGCTGGCGGAGAGCAGCCCCGCCAGCTGGAAGAGGAACAGCAGCCAGCCTGCGCCGGTTTCGCCGGTCCCGTGGTCGTGCACGATGCTGGGCAACCAGGCGATGGTGGAGAAGAAGCACAGGGACTGCAGTCCCATGAACACGCTGACCTGCCAGGCCAGGCAGGATCGCCAGGGACTTCGGGCCCGTACTCGCGCGCTGGAGGACACCGTGTTCAGCCGTCCTTGCTGCGGCAGCCACACGAGCAGGGCCGCCGCGGCGAGAAGGGCCCAACAGCCCAGCGCGGTGTGCCAGCCTCCGGGCAGGGCGTCGGCCAGTGGCACCGACACCCCCGACGACACCGCAGCGACCAGGCCCATCGCCGTGACGTACAGGCCGGTCACCTGGCCGACGCGCGCCGGGGGAACGGCACCCTTGACCACTGCGGGCAGCAGGACATTGCCGCAGGCGATGGCGGCGGAGACGACTACCGTGCCACCGAACAAGAACACCGCCCCGGGCAGCGAGCGAACCAGCAGCCCGACCATCAGCACCAGCAGGGAGCCGCCCAGGACCCGAGGCGTTCCGTAGCGGTGCGAGATCCGGCCGGCCAGCGGCGAGGTGACCGCGAAGGTCAGCAGCGGCAGCGCGCCCAGCAGCCCGACCCAGGCCCCCGTCAGCCCCGTCGAGTGCTCGATTCCGGGCAGCAGGGGACCGACGCCGGTCAGCGCAGCCCGCAGGTTGGCCCCGATGAGCACGATGCTCGCCAGCGACCCCGCCCCCGCCGCCACCCGCGTGGTCGGAACGCGCTCGCGGTCAGCCGCAGCGCTGCGCGAGCTCATGCAAGCGTCCCTCCCCGGTGTCCAGCCCGTGAGGGAGCTGGGGGCCGTCGGGGGCCAGGGCAGTGACGAAGTAGTCGACCAGGTCGTCGCTGGACTCGGGATGGTCGTGGGAGGCCAATGTGCCGTCCTTTCAAAGGGGTTCGGCTTGGGTTCCAGGTCAGCCTGCCTCCCGTGAGCCGTATGTGTAAAAGAACTACCGATCATGCGCCATATAGTTTTCAGTTATGGAGCTTCGGCAGTTGCGGTACCTGGTGGCAGTGGTGGAGGAGGAGAGCTTCACCCACGCCGCCATCCGGCTGGGTGTCAGCCAGCCCAACATCAGCGCCCAGATCCGGAACCTGGAACGAGAGCTGGGTGAGGAACTACTGGACCGTCAAGGGCACGTGGTGCGGACCACTGCGGCCGGCGCCGCTCTGCTACCTCACGCGCGCGCCGCTCTGGCCGCCGTGGACTGCGCCCGCGCCGCCGTCGATGAACTCGCGGGGTTGGTGCGCGGACAGGTGCGCGTGGGCACGGTCGCCTCCATCGCCCCCATCGACCTGCCTGCGGTGTTCGCCGACTTCCACCATCAATACCCGGGGGTGACCCTGTCCCTGTCGGAAGGACCGTCTGACCAACTGGCGCAGGAACTCCGCGCAGGACAGCTGGACTTGGCCATCATCGGCGAGGCTCCTCTGCCCGCAGGCACCGCCACCCAGGTCATCGCCCAGGACGTACTGGCCCTCGGAATCCCGTTGTCCGATCCGCTCGCCCGGCCACAACCCGTCCATCTGGAGGCGCTACGTGAACGGCCCCTGGTCTGCCTGCCGAAGGGCACCGGTGTGCGGGCGTGCCTCGAGCAGGCGTGCCAGGCGACCGGATTCCGCCCGCGTATCGCGTTCGAGGCCGGGGACCCACACATGGTGGCCCGGTTTGCCGCCCGCGGCTTGGGCATCGCCGTGCTACCCGAAAGCACTTTCGCCCTGCGCTCCCCCCGGTTGCGAGTGGCTCCCCTCATGCGAGCTCCACAGGTACGCCTGACGCTGGCGTGGAGATCACAAGGTCCCATCAACCCGGCAGCCCGGGCACTGATCCGGCACACGCGTGCAGCGCTCCCGGATCTGTGACGACACAGCATTCGTAGGCAGAGCAGCCCCAGTTGTCGGTGACGGCTGAACCGTGGCCCTCTGGCGACGCTTTGGGTTCTACGCAACGGCGGATTCGCCTGAGCGTAGCCACCGGTCCACGTTTCAGCTGTCACCGACTGTTACCGAGCTCGACAGCGCGCTCACCGGGATCAGACGCGACGCTGCATCCGGATGTGCCGGCCCTCCATGGCAGCTTCTGGTGTGGCCCGGTGGACGGGTTGGAGCACTCCGGGGAGACGGTGTCGCTCGGCACCGTCTGGAACGAGGACGAGCTGCGGCGAACGGTGCACGGTCTGGCCGAACACGCGCGCCGCCAGGCGGCGGAGTTCGGTGGTGTTACCTTCCCGGTCGCCGGCACCTGTGGCGACCTGTTCTTCGTACTCGACGATGCCACCAGCAGCATCCTCCTCCAGGAGATCGGCCACCGCGGTGGCCGGAAGGTCGCGCCGTCACTTCCTGGCGGACCTGTGACCGGCGCAGCGATCTCCTGCATGTCGTGTGGGTGTCCTCGCGCCCTCCCCCACCGAGCGGCTCGGCATCGCCGGCGATGACGCCCGGGAGCCTGCCGCCCGCGGCATCGAGCGGTAGGTCGCCACGACGCAGCCACACCCGGAAGAGAGTTCACGATGCCGGCCGTCCGATCGACCGGACCGTCACCAGGTGGGACCGTATCCCGCCCCAGTGGAGCGGCGGCCGACCCGGCGCCCAGGCTGGCACTACACGCCGCCCGCAGACCGGTCCGCCCCAGCCGGTGGAGCGATTGTCAATTCCCGTGGATGGCTGAACGGCATTGGCAGGCTGGTGTCTTGATCTCTTGCGATCGCGTGTTCGCACCGTAGCCGTCACCCGGCTGCCAGGATCTCCACTCCGTGCGCGGTGAGTTGACCGAGGGCCGGATGACAGGGGTCGGCGTCGGTGATCAGTCCGCTGATGTCCTCCCAGGGCAGGACGCGGAACCGGGAGGCGGTACCGATCTTCTCGGACGAGGCGAGGACGTAGGTGTCCGCGGCCCGTGCGGCCAGGGCTCGTTTCATCGCGGCTTCCTCGGCGTCACCGGTGGTCAGTCCCGCCTGTGGGTGGACGCCGGTGACGCCGAGCAGGCACAGGTCGGCGGAGACGTTTTGGGCAGCCTCGACCGCGGCCGCGCCGCAGGTGACCGCCGAGTGCTTGAAGAGGCGGCCGCCGAGGAGGAAGACCTCGGCCTGGGGGTGGTCGAGCAGTGCGGCCGCGATCGTCGGGCTGTGGGTGATCACGGTGCAGGCCAGGTCCGGCGGGAGGGCGTGGGCGACGGCGAGGGCGGTGGTGCCGCCGTCCAGGATCAGGGCGCTGCCGGGCCGCACGAGCGCGGCGGCGACCGCGGCGACCTGCCGCTTGCCGTCCGGGGTGACCGTCTGCCGGGTGGTGTAGTCCGCGATGGCCGGGGAGACGGGCAGAGCTCCGCCGTAGACCCGCTGGCACAGTCCTTCGGCGGCCAGGTCGCGCAGGTCGCGGCGCACGCTGTCCTCGGAGATGCCCAGGTCCGCGGCGACGTCCTTGGCGACGATCTTGCCCTCGCGGGCGAGCAGGCCCAGCAGGTGGTCACGTCTCTCGGCAGCCAGCATCCTTATTTTCTCCTGTTCTTGCACGTTTCTGCATGTATGGTAGCGCCCATGACCGACAAGCCCATGCTCATCCTGATCGCCGGCCCCTACCGCTCCGGCACCGACGGTGACCCGCAGGCCATGGCCGCCAACCTCGCCCGCCTCGAAGCCGCCGCCTGGCCCGTATTCGCCACCGGCCACCTCCCAGTCATCGGGGAATGGATCGCCCTGCCGGTGCTGCACTCCGCCGGCGCGGGCCCCACCGATCCCCTTGCCGACCAGGTGCTCTACCCGACCGCCGATCGCCTGCTCGCGCGCTGCGACGCCGTGCTGCGCCTGCCCGGCGACTCCACTGGCGCCGACCAGGACGTCGCCACCGCGCGCCGCCGCGGCCTGCCCGTCTACCACGACGTGAACGAGATCCCACGCCGCACCCCGCAGGAGACCGCGTGACGCCCCGCCCCGGCATCGATACCCCCGACCACCGCGGCCGCACCGGCCTCGACCGCGCCGGCCGGGACCTGGACCGCAATCCCGGCGTCGTGGTCCGCGATGTGGAGCTCACCTCCCAGGGCTGGCACGTCCTGCGCCGCACCACCCTCGACTACCGGCGCCGCGACGGACGCTGGGAAACCCAGCAGCGCGAAACCTACGACCGCGGAAACGGCGCGGTCGTCCTGCCCTACGACACCGAACGCGGCTGCGTCCTGCTCACCCGCCAGTTCCGCTACCCGGCCTACGTCAACGCCCACCCCGACGGCATGCTCATCGAAGCCGCCGCAGGCCTGCTCGACGCGGACGACCCGCCCGCCGCCATCCGACGCGAGAGCGCCGAAGAGCTCGGCGTCACCCTTGGCCCGCTCACCCATGTCCTCGACGCCTACATGAGCCCCGGCTCCGTCACCGAACGCCTCCACTTCTTCGCCGCCCCCTACACACCGGCCGACCGGACCGGGACCGGCGGCGGACTCGAGGAGGACGGCGAGGACATCGAGGTCCTCGAACTGCCCTTCGCCCAGGCCCTCGCCATGACCCGCGACGGACGCATCACCGACGGCAAGACCATCCTGCTCCTGCAATGGGCGGCCCTGGACGGGCCCTTCGCCCCAGCGAGCAACCGCTGACAACACCCTCACCCGCGGTGTTTCCCCGGCCGATCTGCAGTGCCGCGTTGATCAGCCGACCGCGGGGGCAGGGGCCCGTCATGCCGCCGCGCCGGCCTCCTCATACACGACCAGGACGCCGTTCTTGAACCTGGCGCCGGATCGGACCAGGGCGACGAGGCAGGCTCCGGTGATCGCGCGCCAGCGTTCCTGAGCAGACTCGACCAGCTTGAACACCATCGCCCCGCCCCCGGGAGATCGCGATCATCGAGCACGCGGGCCGCGCCACCGCGGCGGGCCTGGAGGCGGCGATGGAGCTGGCCAGGCCGGGGGCGACCGAACTGGAGATGTCCAGTCCTGAACGAGAGCTGAGAGCACGGGCTCCCGGTCAACTCATCGGGCGGCGAACCGGCCCGACGGGCCGTCGGCCAGGCGGGCCGGTTCGGCACGGAGCTGCTCTACCCCGTGGACGTCGTCGGGCTGCGCCGGGCCGGCCCCGCCCGGATCCTCACCCTGGCGGGCGGCTCCGAGCTCAGCGCTGAGGCGGCGAGGCGGCGAGGCGGCGAGCCAGCGAGGCAGCGAGCCAGCGAGGCAGCGAGGCAGCGAGGTTCATTCTCACCAGGCTGGTTTCGTGGGCGAGCGAGGACACCCTGGCCGTCGCCCTCATGCACCGCTACCGGGCGGGCGTCTGACGCTCTGACACGACTGCGGGACCCGCCAAAGTGCACAAAAGCCCAGCCGGGCGGCCTACAGGCCCAAGACTGCGGGATCCTCCCAGCTGACACCATGTCAATTACACGTAAGTATCGGGTCATCGCCCAGCGTTGGCCAGCCTGCGGTGGCACCATGGAGGCCGGTGCGCCGACGAACGGAGAGTCCGGTGAGCAGTCTCAACAAGGGTCTGGAACGGGTCGAAGTGAGCCTGATGTGGGATCCGAGTCCCGCAGGCTCGGTGCCCCACGACCTGGACCTCGTTGCAGCGACGTACACCGAGGATGCCCCGCCCGGCGCACCCGCCTACCTGGTGCATTTCGACAGCCGCTCTCCCGATGGCACGATCACGCTCAGCAGGGACAGCCGTGACGGCAAGGGCCTCGGTGTCGACGAGCGCCTGCTCCTGGAACTCGACCGCCTGGCGCACCGCTACGTCCGGGTGGTCGTGGGCGTCGCCATCCAGCAGCACAACGGCCGGCTGACCTTCGCAGGCATAGCCCACCCCGCTGTACGGATCCGCAACAGGCACGATGAACTCGCAGCGGTGGACTTCACCGACGTCGGTGAGGCAACGGCTGCGAAGGTCGCGGAATTCGTCCGGGACGACTCAGGAGCCTGGGGATTCCATTCCGGCGTCTCCGGCTTCGATGCCGATCCGGCGACCTTCGTGACGATCATGGGCAGTTAGGGAGCTGCCGCCCCGAAGGAGTATCCGGCGGCCAGCCCGCCGGCGACACCGCAGCCGGCCGTGATCGTGCCGAGTGTGGCGTCTTCAAGAGCGAACCCGCGCGCCAGCGGAGCCTGGCGGCTCATGGGATTCGAGCTCGTCAAACGGGACAGTCTGGCCGACACGACATCGCCACGCAGGCCCGCTCCCGACCGAGCGTGTGCGGAGGCCGCGATACCACCACCCCGTGACAGCGGTTCAGCTTCCCGTGGCCCGGCGGTTCGAGGAGATGCGGCGGACCCCTGCCCGGCGGTCGCACTGCGATATCGTCCGCACCGATGCACCAGGTCTGCAGCGGGCGAAAGGTCGTGACGGTCCGTCCATTCAGTCCAGAATCCGCAGGTCAGGGCCCTTCAAGTCCAGCGCACATGACACCTGATCCCGGTTCGTGACGCCCAGTGGTAGTTCACCACCACCGGAGTACCAACTGATGCCAGGTCATCGCGAACGGGCAGTTCGTTTCGAAGCGGACGGCGGTGCCGGGCTGGCGATGGAGCGATGTGTTCTGATAGGCAGGAGTGCGCCTGAAGCGCTGGGGTGAGGAAACGGGGGACAGTAACGTGGGCGGATATCCTCTCGACTGGCCGTGGGTCCTGGCCGGCCCGGAGCCTCGGAACGATCTCATCCGAAAGCTGTCCGAGGCTCCATCGGAGCAGGAGCGGGAGCGGTGGCTTCGCGTCCTGGCCGACTCGGTGAGCGCCGACGATCCGGCGAGTGTGGAACGCTACGCGATCGGTCTTGCCATCGTGAAGCGCTACACGAAGGCCCTGCGGTTCTGGCGGATACTGGTGGACCATGAGCCGGCATCGATCGGTTTCCGGTTGAACATGGCGGCGTGCCTGCTCAGCGCGGGTCGCACCGATGAGAGCGCCCACCAAATGGAGGACTGCGCGCGTCGGTGTCGCGAGGATGACCCGCTGCGCCCGCTGGTGGACCGGCGTTTGGCCGAACAGACGATGGCCCGCCGCCGCATCGATCGAGAATCGAGCCTGCTGGAACTGCGGGCCGACGCCTACCGAGAGCTGGTGGCGCAGGGCAAAGCCGGATTGTCCGACCTCAAGGAGCTCTGCCGGGTGCTGGGGTCTCTCCTCCAAGGACCGGGCAGTGGCGTCTCCCCGGCCGAGTTCATAGCCGTGGCCGAGCGCATCCTGGCCGAGGCGCCGACCGATATCGAGGCGATGGAACTCGTCGCGTGGGCACGTTTGCTGATGGGAGACCAGGACCGCCTTGCGGATGCCTTGCGAGCGCTCGAACGGTTCGCCCCGGACTCGGGCGTGCTGGCAGCGTTCCGCGCCGAGGTCACGGATCCCGGGCTCCGACAGGCGTCGGACGAACTGAAGCGGCGTTGGGATGACATCGTGGAGCGCGCTAGCCACAGCGAGCCGGGGGCGGAGGACGAGCTGCGCCGTGAACTGCGCAGGTTCCCGGAGAACGAGCAGTTACGGGTCGGCCTGCTGTTCGCGGTCTACGGGAGGGCTGCCGACGGACGCGGCGACTACGAGGAGGCCCGACGGCTGGCGCTCGAACTGGCCGCGGATCCCAAGGCGGGGCACCACACCCACTTCCACGTCGCCCAGTTCCTGTGGATACTCGGCGAGCGTGATCGTTCCCGACAGCACTTCGCGCTCGCGCTCGAGAGCTCGGAGAACGAGAACGAGCGGGAGAACGTGCGGTCGGCGATGAGGACGGTCGGCGCCGACCGGGCGGAGGGCGCGCATGGGTGAGCCCGAGCGACGGGTCGCCGCGCTGCTCATGAGGGCGAGCACCGTCCAGCAAGCGGAGTACGTGCTCTTCGCGGATGCTGCGGAGTTCGACCCGGACGAGCTCGTTCGCGAACTGCAGGTCAGGCAGCGCGCCTTCGCGGCGGACGGGCAGGCGAAGGCCGCCGCGCTGGTGGACTTCTACGTCTCGCTGGTACGGGAGCTCAGGCCCGCGCTGCTCGCCGCCGTCGCCCGACGCCATGAGGAGCCGGACGACACCTGGCAGGCCACCGAGCGGCAGGCGTCGGAGCTGCTGAAGCAGGGTCGGCTCGACGCCGCCCACGACCTCGTACGGGCCGCCCTCCGTTCCGTACGGACCGGCTCGTACGCGAACGGTCGTTTTCTCGGCATTCAGGTGTTGATCGCCAAAGCCATGCATGCGGCCGGGCGCTCACGCGGGGCGTTGGAGATTCTCGACTCCTTGGAACTCGGGCCTGCCAGCGGGCGCGGAGACGTGGCGGTCGACGCGATGCTACGGGCCCGGCTGCACCAGCTGCGAGGCGGCATGTATCAGGCCGAAGCGCAGTATGAACGCGCGCGCTCCGAGTATGCGTCGGCGCTCGAACTGCTCCAGCAAGTTGGCTCCGTCGACGAGGAATTGACGATCCGGCTGGAACTGGCGGACGCTCAGCTGGCCGCGGGTCGGAGTCGGGACGCGGTACGCGAGTACCGCCGGGTGCTCACGCGCGCCGAGTCCAAAGGCGTCGCCGGGGAACCGCTGGCCAGGGTGCTCAACCGGCTGGGAGAGGCGTACCGGAAGGCCGGCGACGCGGCCGCGGCCCGCTCGTGTCATCGCCGCGCGCTGGAGTTGACCGATGACGCGGAGGTCGACGAGCCCCGCACGCTTCGCGCGGCGGAGGCGTGGGTCGGTCTCGGAGACCTCGCGGCCGACGCGGGTAACGGCAGCGAAGCCGCCGAGGCGTACTTCCAGGCGTTGACGAAGTCCATGACCGTCAACAGGGATGCGACGGCCCACGGCATGCACCTGGTGGCCTCCCGGGTGGGACGCCTCGCCGTTCCGGACGCCGATCTGCTGTTCCGCACCGCACAGATCTTCCGGGACATGTTCTCCGATCCCGAGCGGTACTGGAGCCACCACCTGCCGTTCCGTCTCGCGGAGGCAGCGCAACAGGGCGCCGGCGGCGACATCGACGGGTCGATTGCCGCGCTTCGGACCCTGCGCGGAGAATGCCTGCGCCGGCCGAGCGAGCTGAAGATCGGCATGGAGATCGATGACCGCTTGGCACAGGCCCTGCTCGTCCGTGGTTCGCGTGCGGACCGGCAGGGGGCATTCGACCTTGCCTGGCAACGGCGCTCCGAGCTGCTGCGCTCGATCGCGCACCGCGCTCACCGGGCGAACGGGGACGTGCCCTCACTCGTGGTGCAGTACCGCGCGAGCTACGAGCTGTTGGTCCGGTCGCTGCTCGACCACGGGCGTGAGATCGAGATCCCGGCGGAAGACCGGCCCGGGACCGCTGCCGAGCAGGACGAGGCGGTCGAGCTCGCGTTCAACCTGCACGAGGAGTACAAGGCGTGGGTCGACATGACGTTGAATCCCGCGGGAACCCTGTCGACACCTGCCACCCTGCACGGTCTTCGCGACTGCCTCGCGGCCGATCCCGACGCCGAGAACTGCGCCTATGTGTCCTATTTCTGCGGTACGAACGCCACCACCATCTTCGTTCTGCACGCCGACACCGGCCGAGTCACGTTTTTCCGGACCGAGTTGACCGAGGCGACGGTCAAGCGGACGGCGGAGCGCCTGCGGCGGGTCTTCGACGGCGACGCGGGAGCGTTCCCCCCGCTGCCCCCGCTGCCCGCGCGGCGGCCCTGGCGCCGCGGACTGGACTTCTTCGACCAACTGGCGCCGGACCTGCTCGCCTTCCTGCCCGCGGTGGGCCGACGAGAGCTGCTCTGCATTGCCGCCGAGCCGACGCTGACGGCCCTTCCGCTGTCGGCACTCCCGCTTCCCGCAGCTGTCGATCACGCGCGGGGAAACGCGCAGGTGCTCGCACAGCGGCACGCCGTCGTCCAGGTCTCCAGCGCCACGGCCCTGCTCCGCACCGCCGGTCGGCCGTCGGCCCCGGGCAGCGGCGGTGTGTTCGTCGCCGGAGTCGCGGCCCGGGAGGATGCCGATGCCGACCGTCTCGAACGCGACATCGACTTCATCGCGCCGGGCCGCTCCGACGCCGGAACGAGCGAGGCGAGCGGGCCGGCCGCGACCCGGGAGACCGTCCTGGCGGGGTTGGGCGCCGCGCGCGTCGCGCACCTGACCGGACACGGCTGGTACGACCGCATTGAGCCGCTCGACTCCGGGCTGTTCCTGGCGCACGACGGGCAGCGCCCGAGCAAGTACCCCCTCACGGTCGAGATCAGGACCCGGCTCAGGCACCTGCTCACGGCACGGCACGTCCTCGACGCGGGACTGGGGATGGAACTGCTCACCCTTCGCGCCTGTTCGACGGCCCGTCGGGATCTGCACAGCACGGGGGACATCCAGGGCCTGGCCCAGCTGCTGCAGTCGTCGGGCGCCCGAACGGTCGTCGGCACCCTGTGGGACGTGGACGACGACAGCTCGCGCCGGCTGTTCGAGGACTTCTACCGCCGGCGTGCCGAGGAGCCACAAGCGCCGTGGAAAGCCCTGTGGCTCGCCCAACGCAGCATGCTCGAGGACCCCGTCGTGCCGTGGGAAAGCCATCCGTATCACTGGGCCGCGCTCGCCCTCTTCGGACATTGGAGAAGCCGATGACACCCGCCGGACTTGCCGAACTCAGCGACCGCGAAGTCATCCTCGCACTGCAGGAACTGACCGAGGACCTGATGGCGGGCGCCGCTCCCGACACGACGCCCCTGGACCAGGACGAAGCCGCTCTCCTGCTGGCCACCCTGCTGCGCCGACACGGCGAGGAGGTTCCCGCCACCCTGGTTCCCGGCGACGCCGCTGGCTACTCGGCCGCGCGCCGACTGCTCGTGACACTCGCCGATGAGCCGGCTTACGCGGACTCTGTCGCGGCTGTGCTGGCGGAGCCGCCCACGGACTCGCGGCTCAGCGCGGATATGGCCGTGTCGGGAGTCGTGGTCCTGGGCGCGGTCATCGCGTGGCTGCAGACAAAAGTAGAGATCCGCTTCAAGCGGGCCGGCGGCAAGACGGAATTCGAGTTCCGCGTGCGCAAGGAGGCGGCCGATGGCACGACGTTGCGGGATCTGGCGTCCGTCGTCTCGCGGATGCTCGGCGGGCCGCGGCCTTAGTACTCCAGCAGGACTTCGACGTTTTGCCTGCTCAGAGGCAACGCGTGGTGAGTGTAGTGGGCCGTGGCCCGTCAGGGGCGGTCTTCATCGGACCGCCCTCGATCGTGTGCAGTCGGCATTGGTAGTGACAGCGGCGGGGCGACGGCTTGGCGCTCCCTGAGGGGTTTCTTCTCTGCCGTACGGTGGCTGAGCAGCCCCTGTGTCGGCCGCCGCACCCCGGGCATGATGACGGTTTGTGGGTCTGCGACTGCTGTACCCCATCTTCTGCCTCGGCATCACCCCACACCCAACCGGCGAGTGGGTCGCCCAGCTCGCCCGGAACCTGCTGATGGATCTCGGAGACAGAGCCGGGCACTTCCAGTTCCTAATCCGCGACCGCGACCGCGGCTCGAAGTTCACCACCGACACCTGCGCGCCATACTCGGCGAATACACCGAGCACTACAACACCGGCCGCGCCCACCGCAGCCTGGACTTGCGAGCCCCACACGACGACCCCAACGTCATCCCACTGCCCGCCACGGCAATCCGGCGCCGTCGACTGCTCGGCGGGCTGCTCAACGAGTACCACGCCGCACCGATCACACCCTCCCAGCCACCACCAGAAACGCCCAGATCAGCGGCCTGATCGGAGTTTTGACACCCCTCAGGTCTGATCGGCAAGCCAGGCGGCGAGCCCGGCCAGGGTCGGCATCTCGAACAGGGTCGGCATCGGCGGGTTCACTCCGAGGTCGCCGCGCAGTCGGCCCACCAGTCGCGTGGCCAGCAGCGAGTGGCCGCCGAGAACGGTGTCTTCCGCAGCACCCGATCCGCGCCCGTGAGCCCGCACTCGGCCTGCATCCACGCCAACCGGTTGACGATCCCGCGTGCGGTGCCGGTGCGGGTGGGCGTCACAGGGTTTCGGGCCCTGCGGTCAACTGCCGTACCGCTGGTTCGAGTTCGGTGTGCAGGGCAGTGATCTCGCCGGCCAGGAAGCGGTCGCGCATCGCGGCGCGCTGGATCTTGCCGCTGGTGGTGCGGTGGACGCTGCCGCGCCGCACCAGCAGGACGTTGCGGACCGGCGCACCGGTAGCGGCGGTGAGGCGGCGGATGACGGCCGCCGCCGCGGCGGGCAGTTCCTCGGCCGACAGGGTCGGGCTGACCTCGTGCACCAGCACGATCCGCTCGTCGGGGGCCTGGACGCCGAAGGCGGCGCCGACGAACCCCTCCAGCGCGGGGTGGGCGGCCCGCGCCTCGTGTTCGAGGTCGTGCGGGTAGAGGTTGCGGCCGTGGACGATCATCACCTCCTTGAGCCGGCCGGTGATGAACAGTTCGCCGTCCGCAAGGGCGCCCAGGTCGCCGGTGCGCAGCCAGTCGGGTCCGGTGTCGTCGGCGCCGGCGGGACGGGCGTGGAAGATGCGGGCGGTGAGGTCGGGCTTGTCCCAGTAACCCCGGCCGACGCTGTCGCCGCGCAGCCAGACCTCGCCGACCTCGCCGTCGGGCACGGGGCGCAGGGTGGCGGGGTCGACGATGAGGGTGTCGAAGGCCTCGGGGCGTCCGACGCCGGTGATCTCCTTGCCGCGGCCGTCATGGGTGGGAACCAGCGCGGGGTGGTCGGCGTCGGCGAGGCGCTGGGGGTCGACGACCAGGACGGTCGGCTGGAGCGGGATGGGGGTGCCGCTGGCGTAGACGGTGACCTCGGCCATGCCGTAGCCGGCGACGAGGGCTTCGGGGCGCAGGCCGATCTGCGCGAATCGCTTGGTGAACGCGGCGACGGTGGGAGCGTGGATCGGCTCGGAGCCGTTGCTCAGGAAGCGCAGCGGTGACAGGTCGAGCCCGTCGAGCTGTTCGTCCTGGATGAGGCGCAGCGCGATGCCGTACGCGAAGTTGGGGGCGGAGCTGGCGGTGGTCCGGAATTCGCTCATCATCCGGAACCACTCGACGGGCCTGCGGGCAAACACCGTCGGCGGCATCAGGACCGATGTCGCGCCGTAGAAGAGTGCGCAGCTGAGCTGACAGAAGAGACCGAAGTCGTGGTGCAGCGGCATCCAGCTGCCGAACGAGTCGTCACCGCCCAGGCCCATGACGGAGTGCAGGGCCGCGAGGTTCGCCTGGACGTTCCGGTGGGCGAGCATCACGCCCTTCGGGGTGCCGGTGGACCCGGAGCTGTACTGGAGAACGGCGAGCGAGTCCTGGTCGGCGTGGCGGCCGCGGAGCGCCGCGGGGAGGGCCTCACCGGCCGGCACGGGGGCGGCGGCCCGGACGGGGACGTGGCCCAGGCCCTGCGCGTGGAAGCGCTCGGTGAGGGTGTCGAGGTCCCCGGCGGTGACGAAGACCAGTCCGGGCGTGCAGTCCGCGGCGATCGCGGCGACGCGCTGGGCGGCGCTGGCGGAGCCGGTCGCCGGCGGGGCGGGCACGGCGATGACATCGGCCAGCAAGCAGGCGAGGTAGAGCTCGACGAACTCGGTGCCGGTGGGCAGCGCGATGAGAACGCGCTCACCGGGGGCCAGGTGCTGCGCCAGGTCGGCGGCTCGCAGGCCGGCCCGGCGGGCGAGTTCGGCGTAGCTGAGGCTTTCGTGCGCGGCGTCGGCGGAGTTGCGGTAGATGGTGACCGCGGTCTTGTCGGGATGTTGGGCGACGCGCGCGGCGAACGCGTCGCCGAGGTTCCGGTAGCTGGTCAGCTCGAAGGCCATTGTTTCCCCCTGGGCTTGGCGCTGCGTCGGTCTGAGCGGCGCGCGGACATGCACGGCGGCGCGCGCCGCGCGGCTGGGCGGTGTCGTTCTCGACTGTCGCGATCAGGCTGATCGGCCGCAGCTCTGCCCACGGTTCCTCGGTCCGGTCCAGGCGTCCTGACATCCGGCTTCGCCGAACTCCGTCGGTTCCTGGCGGCGCAGACCACTATGCCCCAGCCACTGGCGATGGTGCGGGTGTTCAACCCGCTGCAAATGATCAGCACTGGTGTTCAACCATCGCCGGCGCAGGCCATCAGGGCGGTAAGGCTGGTGCGCAGGCAGCGCGCGGCGGTTCTGAGTTCGGCGAGTTCGTTCCCGCCCAACGAACAACTCCAGTTGTCCTGAGCACCGTTCAACCGCCGCGCGACCACCGTTGAACACACGTGCCGGGGACTGCGGGTAACCCGCGGCCAGGCCTGTCTTCGTCGATATCCACCGGGTCCACTCTGACCGCTCCTCGGGCCGCGAAGTACGAGTCGTCCGCTTGGAAGGCGGCGTCGACGAGGTACGGCGGGTCGCAGCCGGTAGGTCGGCTCAGGGCCAGGGCGCTGGTCAACTGACCGCCCTGCAAGGCGTCAAGGCCCTGAAGACCCTTCAGGCCGACGGCAGTTCGGCCACCAGGCCGGCCAGGTGAACGGTCAGAGCCGCAACCGTGTCGACATCCCACACCAGGGTCGGCTCCACGGTCACACCCAACTTGTCCTCGATGTCACCGCACAACGCGAAGGCGTACACCGACTCCAACCCGTACTCGGCGAGCGAGACACCCGGATCGATCTCCCCCACCGGCGTCTCCAGGTAATAGGACACCCGCTCCATCAACCACCGCTCAATGTCCTCACCCGACACCCCCGCACCCACTTCCCGATCAGTCATCGAACTCCCTTTCTCATCAGGTATATGATGCACAGTCTGTTCATGGTCCGCGGCATCCGAATGCATGAGACCGCGAGATGGAGCAGTGCCTGCTCGAACCGGCGCTTCGCGCCGTACGGGCCAGAACTCCGCCGTAATGCCAGACCCCTGCTGTCGGGCTGCCTCAGCAGGCCGGCCCAACAGCAGGGGCGCTACTTCTTCATCGCCTCGATCAGGCTCCTGGACGGGACTCCACCGACAAGCCGTGTCAGGCCACCCGCACCAGCCTCCAGATGCCCAAGAGCACCGGTTTCACCATGCCGCCTCGCTTCACTATGGTGCAGGCCCGCACGACTGATCAATCCTTGATGCTCACCACGGCCACCGTTCAACTGCGTTGGCGCGCCGGTTGAACGACGCCGAACATTCGCCCCGGTCTATTGGCACGGCCGACGCTCCCGGCAGGCGGCCGAACCGAACCGGTGCGTCCAACTGTGGCGCCCCCGTAGGTTGAACAACTCGACGCCCTACCTCCCAACCACCAAGGAGATATCCCCCATGAGCGTTCAGCAGGGCTGGGCACCGCAACGGTTCACGCCCGAGAGCACCGGCGCCAGCGCGACCACCCGGGGACTGATGGAGTACCTCGACTCGGTAGCCGTCGGCGAACTGCTGGGCCGTCACCAGGCCTTGCTGTTCCGGGGTTTCGACGTCGCTGAGGCGTCCCTGGCGGACGTGATGCCCGCCCTGCTGCCCGAGCGCCTCGCGTACGTGCACGGCAACACGCCCAGGACCAAGGTCTCCGACAACGTCTACACCTCGACGGAGTACCCGCCCGACTACGCGATCTCCATGCACAGCGAGCTTTCCTACGCCCACGCCTGGCCCTCCCGGCTGCTCTTCTGCTGCGTGCAGCCGGCTGCCACGGGAGGCGCCACTCCGCTACTGGACGGCGCCTCCTGGCTGGCGGCACTCGACGAGCGGATCCGCGCGGACTTCAGCGGCGGTGTCTGCTACCGGCAGTACCTGCACGGTGGCAGGGGCTTCGGCAAGAGCTGGCAGGCGACGTTCGAGACGGACGACCGGGCGGAGGTCGAGAAGCTGCTGGCCGAGGCGGGCGTGAGCTGGGAGTGGACCGCCGGCAATGCGCTGCGGACGCGTCAGGTCCGGCCCTCGACGCTCCGGCACCCGATCACCGGTGAGGAGGTCTGGTTCAACCAGGCGGACCAGTGGCACCCCGCGACGCTGGGCGAGGAGACCATGCGCGAGCTCGCGGCCATCGTCCCCGCGGACGAGCTGCCGCAGTCGGTGACCTTCGCCGACGGCTCCCCGATCCCCGACGAGTACGTGCTCGAGATCCGCGAGAAGGGACTGGCGCTGGCCGTTGACGTCGACTGGCGGCAGGGCGACGTCCTGGTCATCGACAACGTCGCCGTCGCACACGGGCGCAGGGCGTTCGCCGGAAGCCGCCGGGTCCTGGTCGCCATGTCGCACTGAGAGCACCGGGCAGAACGCGGGAGCCCTGGTCCGCAGCCGGTGGACCAGGGCTCCCGGTTCGGTCGGTGGCGACCGGGGCGTCACTCGGGCGGCGGGACAATCTTCGCCTCATGGGCGGCGATGGCGAGCTGCACCCGGTCGCGTGCATCGATCTTGGCGAGCAGGCGCGCCACATGGCTCTTGGTGGTGGCCATGCTGATGTACAGGTGGGCGGAGATCTCGCTGTTGGACATGCCGCGCCCGATCAGGGTCAGGACCTCGAGCTCGCGGTCGGTGAACCGCTCGATCTTGCGGCCTGCAGCAACGGCCTGTCGATCAGCCCGTTGGACGCCTTAACGTGGCGCAACCGATCCTCCTATTATCGGGACGATAACCGGTCCAAGGAACTGGAGAGGACCTGATTCAATGTCACATACGCTGAAATGGCAGGCCGTTGATGGCAAGCCGGCCATAGCGCACGTCGCCGGTCTCACCGGGATGACACAGGTCCGCGCGTGGCTCGAGGATGTCCATCCGCAACTGACCGCGGCTCTGCGGGAATACGGCGCGATCTACCTGCGTGGTCTGCCGATGGCGACCATCGAGGACTTCGCCCAGATCCGAGACGTGCTCATCAGCGAGCGGACGCCGTACCGGGAGAAGACCACTCCCCGCAGCCGGCTCGGCGACGATGTCTTCTCTTCGACGGACCTCCCGGCCGCACAGTCGATCCGGATGCACAACGAGAACAGCTACACGCTGACCTTCCCCGGCCGGTTGTTGTTCGGCTGCCTGATCGCACCATCGCAGGGCGGGGCGACACCCGTCGCGGACTGCCGGAAGGTCCTCGACGCGCTCCCCGATCAGGTGGTCGAGAAGATCCGGACCGCCGGGTGGCGACTCTCGCGCAGCTACTCCGAGCACATTTCCACCGCCTGGCAGACCGCGTTCGCCACCGATGACGTGGACGAGGTCGCGCGCTACTGCGCGGACAACCTCATCGGCCACCAGTGGTACGACGACGGCACCCTGAGGACGAGCCAGATCCGTCCCGGCATCATCACCCACCCGTCGAGTGGCGAGGAGGTGTGGTTCAACCACCTGCTCTTCTGGAACGAATGGGCGCTGGAAGAGGACCTGCGGGAGGCGCTGGTCGATGAGTTCGGACGCGACGGTCTTCCGTTCAACACCGAGTTCGGGGACGGGGCCGCGCTGAGCAACGAGGACCTCCAGGCCATCCAGGCGGCCTATGACGCGGCCACGGTGCGCGAGACCTGGCAGCCGGGCGACGTGATGCTGGTCGACAACATCCTGACCGCACACGGCCGGGACCCGTTCCGCGGCGACCGGAAGATCGTGGTGGCCATGGGCGACCCGGTCGAGCTCTCCGAGTGCCGGCCGACCGTCGAGCCCGCGCCCGCATTCGCCTGAACCTGAGCGGCGCCGTCAGACCGGGTCGGTCCGGTGGCCGCGCCATGCCCCATTCCTGTGCACAAGGAGCTCGTTCTCGTGACTGACCTCGCCCAGAAGCCGGTTGACCTGGTAGCACGCTTCCGCGCTACCGCACAGCACGCCCCGGACCGGATCGCCGTACGGGGCGCGGACGGTGAGCTCACCTTCGCCGAGCTCGACCGGCGGACCGCACAGCTCGCCGGCGCGCTGGCCGCCCGTGGCATCGGCGCCGGCGACCTGGTCGGGGTCAGTCTGCCGCGCAGCACCCAGCTGGTCGTGTCGCTGCTCGCGGTGTGGCGCGCGGGTGCGGCCTACCTCCCGCTGGACCCCCGCTACCCGGTGGACCGCCTGGAGTTCATGGCCAAGGACGCCGGCATCCGGGTACTGCTGGGCGCCCCCGACCACGTCCTGGGGGCATCCGGCCTCGACGTCGTCGACCCGGACTCCACGACCGGCGCCCCCGAAGCCGCCGGCTCGGAGCCGGTGGCCGCCAATCCGCTCGACCCGGCGTACGTGATCTACACCTCGGGCTCAACCGGCCGGCCCAAGGGCGTCCAGGTCGGACGGGGATCCGTCGCAGACCTGGTCACGGCCCTGGAGCGGGCCGGCGTCTACGCCGAAGAGCCGCGGGTCGTCGGCTGGAACGCCAGTGTCTCCTTCGATGCCTCGGTGAAGCAGTGGGCGCGGATCTGCCGCGGCGACACCATCGCCATCCTCGACGAGGACCAGCGCACCGATCCCGTCCAGCTCCGGACCCTGCTCGACGCGTACGGCATCCAGGACCTCGACCTCACCCCCTCCCACTGGGAGCTGGTGCGGACCTGCCTGCTGGACAGCGGTGCCGACGGCCCGCTGCCGCGTCTGTTCATGGGCGGGGAGCCGGTGCCGGAGCGGACCTGGCAGGAGATATCCAAGGCGACCGCGAACGGGCTGCTCGAAGCGGTGAACCTCTACGGTCCGACCGAGTGCACCGTGGACGCCACCAGTGCCTGGATCACCGGTGGGGAAGCGCACATCGGCCACCCGCTGCCGGGCACCCGGGCGTACGTGGTCGGCGACGACCTCCGGCAGGTGACCGCTCCCGGTGAGACGGGCGAGCTGTACTTGGCAGGCGAGGGCCTGGCCCTGGGCTACCTCAACCGGCCGGCCCTGACCGCCGAGCGCTTCGTCGCCGACCCGTTCGCGGCGAACGGCAACAGGCCTCTCGCCCCCGGCCATGGGGGTACCCCCGGCCGAAGGCTGGGGGAGGCCGGGAGGTACCCCCAGCCCGGCGGCGGGCCAGGAGGGAGGATGTACCGCACCGGAGACCTGGTCCGCCTGCGAGCCGACGGTTCGCTGGACTTCATCGGCCGGGTCGACCGCCAGGTCAAGATCCGCGGCTACCGGATCGAAATCGGCGAGGTCGAGGACGCGGTCTCCTCGCACCCCCGGGTGACCACCGCCGTGCTCACCGGCTACCAGGACCCCGCGCTCGGTGACCAGTTGGTGGCCTACTACGTCGCCGACGAGCCGCTGACCGGCGCGGAGCTGCGCGACCACTGCGCGGCAGTGCTCCCCGAGTTCATGGTCCCTTCGGTCTTCGTGGCGGTCGACGCCATTCCGCTGACCGTCAACGGCAAGGTCGACTGGGAGGCACTGCCCGCGCCGCATGCGGCACCCGCCGAGCAGTTCGTCGAGCCCCAGGGAACGGTCGAGAAGTTGCTCGCCGAGGTCTGGTCGGAGGTCTTGGGCCGGGACCGGATCAGCGCCGACGACAACTTCTTCGCACTGGGTGGCCACTCGCTCGTCGCGCTGCGCGTCATCAGCCGGCTCAAGCGCGAGCTCGGCCTCGCCGTGCGGACCAAAGAGGTGTACCAGCACCCGCAGTTGCGCGAACTGGCCGCGTACGTCGAGGCCAAGCTCGCCGCAGCTCCCGAGACCCCCTGACCCATCACATCGCAAGGATTCCCGCCCATGGCTACCGCCCAGGACCTCATCGTCGTCCGATCCCGCCGAACCGAGAACGCCGCCCGCACCCTGATCTGCCTCGGCTTCTGCGGCGGCGGCACCGGGCAGTACCACCAGTGGGGCGGCATGCTCCCGGCGGACGTCGACCTCGCCGCCATCTGCTACCCGGGCCGGGAAGGCCGCTTCATGGAGGACTTCGCCCAGACCTGGGACGCCCTCGCCGACGACACGACCCAGGCCGTGCTCTCCGCTGCGGCCGAGGGCCCCTATGTGCTCTTCGGTCACAGCATGGGCGGCTGGATGGCCTTCGACGTCACCGTGCGCATCGAGCGGCTCGGTGGCCCCGCGCCCGAGGCGCTCGTGGTGTCCTCCGCCAACGCGGCCCACCGCGGGCTGACCGCCCAGGACGGGTCCCCGACTCAGCAGGACACCGACGAGCAGCTGCTCGGCTGGATGACCATGCACGGGATGTTGCCCGAGCACGTCGTCAACGACCCGGACCTGCGGGAACTCGCGGTCGAGCTGATGCGGGCCGACGTCCGGGTCCGGGACACCTTCCACTACGTTCCCGGCTCGAAGGTCAGTGTGCCGCTGCAGGTCCTGACCGGCGAGACGGACACGGTGATCGAGCCCAACGCCGGCGAGCACTGGCGGGACCTCACGACCGGTGACTTCCGGCACGATGTCCTGCCCGGCGGCCACTTCTACACGCCGGAGGTCTGGAGTCGGATTCCGACCTACATCCCGGCCCTCTCCGGGGCGTTCAGCTCCCGCTGACGCCCCCCGGGGGCTCTCGCACCAACAGCGCGGGTGCCGAGGCTGTATCACAGCCTCGGCACCCGCGCTTCGGCGTTCCCGCCGGCCCCGAGCTCGCGCCGTCCGACGACCCGGCCGCGACCTGGGCTCTGACTCGGGCGTGACCAGGCTCGGCCCGGACCAGAGCCCAAGTACGGGGTCCATCGGCGGCTGGTGCGTGATGCCCTGTCTTCGCCGGTTCCGACTCCGCGACGGACGCCTCGGCGGCATTCGCCAAGGCTGGAGCCGTTCAAGAAGACGATCGACCAGTGGCTGCTGGACGATCTGGAAGCTCCGCCGAAGCAGCGGCACACCGTGAAGCGGATCCTGACCCGGCTTCAGCAGGAGTGCGGTGCCGAGATCGCGTACTCCACGGTGTGGGACTACGTCCACCAGCGGCACCAGGAGATCGCCTAGCGGGTGATCAGCAAGAGCCGCTCCAGCGAGGAGCATCCCCGCTGGACCGACTTCCGCCAGCACTTCTCGATCACGCCGTTCTACTGCGAGCCCGGGCTTCGCGGCGCCCACGAGAAGGGCGGAGTGGAGGGCCAGGTCGGCTACTGGCGCCGCAACTACCTGACCCCGGTGCCGCGCAGAGCCGCACTCACCGAATACAACTCTGTGGATCCAGGCTCAGGGCCTGTGGCTGTGGCCCACCCGGGTCAGGATCCGGCGCTCTGTGTCGAGGAAGGAACGGCGCCCGTGCAGGTACCGGGCGTTGTCCAGTACGACGATGTCGCCTGCCTGCCAGGCCATGTCGTAGGTGACCGCCTCGGCCTTGGCCGCGATGCCGTGCAGCAGCAGGTCGGGGAAGGCCGAGCCGTCGCCCAGCGTGGCGGTGCTTTTCGCGTCGCTCATGGTGACGAGCACGGAGTTGCAGAATGCCTCACGGAGCCCGTCGCCGGGGCGGGTGACGAAGCTGGTCCGGTAGGCGCCCTTGAGCGTCTCCCCCTCGAACGTCCCGCTGAGGAAGCCGCCGTCGCGCGAAAGGCCGTTGAGCGCCTCGACCGCGGTGAGCGCCTCCTCCTGGGTGGTGACGCCCAGGACCGAGCGCCAGCGCGCGGGCGAGACCTCCCACCTCCAGACCAGTTCACCGGTTCGCAGGAAGTCGCGCGTCGCTTCGTCCAGGGCCTCGAACAGGACGACACCGTCGCACAGGGTGGTCTGCCCACCATTGGCCGGCGGCGTCTGGCAGAGGAACATCAGCAGGTCGGGTGCGCCGGGCGCGTACGACAGCTCCCGGTGCAGCGGGATGGAGCCCTGGCCCTTGTTCACCGTCGCCGTCGCACCGTCCGCGCTCACCGGCTCACGTTGCATGTCAGCGACCGCGGGATGTACCAGCGGAGTCATCAACTCGTCCGCCAAGGACTCGAACTCCGCTAGCGACCGACCGCCGGCCCGGCGCAGCAGGACCGCCCCACGGGCCCTGAGACCGGCGCGTACTTGTTCGGCCGAAGCCTCTTCGAGCAGCAGCGGGGCGCTGGCCTCCTGTACGCCCTGCGCCTGGTTGCTGAGTTCTGTTGTCATCTGTTTCTCCGGATGGTTGAAAGTCACGTCGTGGTCGCCCGCTACCGAGCACGGTTTGGCGGGGCGGGGTTGTGTGGCGTTGGCGGCTTGAAGTGGCCCCACCTTTCCGGCCTGAGCCGGCCCCACTTCTCCACTCGCCGGTGGGTTGCTCCGGCTTGAGGTGGCTCCGGGTTCCGGTTCGGACTGGCCCCGCTACGACCGGCCCGAGCCCAGCCACCCCTCGACGGCGGCCCACACCTGGCCCAGCGTGTGAGGCCGCATCATGTCGGCGTGCGTGAGAGGAAGGCTCACCTCGGTGATCTCCTCGGAGATGTACGGCTCCCACCGCTGCGCCAACGGCACATCGGTCGCCTTGCCCTGCGCCGCGACCACCATCAGGGCATCCCCGCGGAACCGACCGGTCCGGTGCTCCACCAACAGCTGGCTGTTGTTCTCGAAGACGCGCATGATGCGGATCAGCTCCTCGTCCGAGATCCCGCCGAGGACAGCGCCCATATCCGCCCGGAGCTCCCGGAGTCTCTGGGCGCGCACGTCGTTCTCGTCGGACGTCGACGAGCTCTCCGGGTCGTCGGACCGGTCCGCCTCCCCGGCGTTGCGGGATGCCTCGCCGACCGCGGCGGGATCCGCGTCCTGCTCCGCCGGGTAGGCGTCCAGCATGACCAGCGCGGCCACCTGCTCACCCGCCGCCTGGAGTTGCACCGCGATCTCATGCGCCACCGTCCCCCCGAAGGAGTAACCCACCAGGTGGTAGGGGCCGCTCGGCTGCACGGAACGAATCTGCTCGATGTACGCCGCGGCCATCTCCACAGCACGGGCTGCGAGTTCACTCGTGCCGTCGAGCCCGTCGGCCTGCAGCCCGTAGAGCGGATACTCCTGCGGGATGTACCGGGCCAGCGGCAGGTAGCACCAGCTCGACCCGCTTCCGGGATGCACGAAGAAGAACGGCGACTTGCTACCGCTCGGCCGGATGGAAAGCATGCCGCCGAGCGCGTCCTTGACCGACGACAAGGACATCCTGCTGAGCAGTCCCGCCGCAGTCGGGTTGGTGATCACGTCGCGCACCGACACCGACACACCGCGCGACCGTAGCTCCTCCACCAGCGACACCGCCAGCAGCGAGTGCCCGCCCAGCGCGAAGAAGTCGTCGTCGAGCCCGACGCTCTCCAGCCCCAGCACCTTCGCGAACGCCTCGCACACGCTCTGCTCGAGGGCACTGAGCGAGCCGGCGCCGTCGGGAGCCTTCGCACTCACGGCGTACTGCGGGGCCGGCAGGGCCTTGCGGTCCAGCTTGCCGTTCACGGTCAGCGGCAGCGCGTCCAGCACCACCACCGCCGACGGAACCATGTAGGACGGCAACCGCTCAGCAACGAACGCACGGACGGACGAGGCGAGTTCGGCGTTGTCGCCGTCCGCCACGGCACGTGCGATCACCGCGGCCTGCGCCACCTGCGGGTGCGCGGCCACCACCGACTCCACCTCGGCCGGCTCCACTCGGAACCCGCGGATCTTCACCTGCTCATCCGCACGACCCGCGAACACCAACCGACCGTCCGCCGACCACTTCACGCGGTCACCCGTGCGGTACAACCGGCCACCCGCCACACCGAACGGGTCCGCGACGAACCGCTCACCCGTCAGGCCCGGGCGGTTCAGATAGCCGCGCGCCAACCCAGCACCCGCGACATACAGTTCACCCGCCACACCCACCGGCACCGGAGCCAAGTACTCGTCCAGCACATACACCCGGGTACCGTCCAACGGCCCACCGATCGGCAGCACCCCACCCAGCGCCTCCGGCGAGCCCACCTCGTGCTGGGTAGCGCACAGCGTCACCTCCGTCGGCCCGTACAGGTGCCGCACCACCACACCCGCGTTGGCCTCCAGCACCCGACGCACCGCACCCACCGGCACCACATCACCACCGGTCAACACCTCACGCACGCCCGCGAAACACTGCGGATCCTGCTCCGCGATCACCCGGAACAGACCCGCCGTCACATGCACGTGCGACACCCCGCAGTCGACCAGCAACTTCCGCAGCACCACCGCATCCACCGCACCCGTCGGCGCCACCACCACCGTCGCACCCGACAGCAACGCCACCCACACCTCATACGAGGAGGCGTCGAAGGCATGCGGGGCCTGGAACAACACCCGATCCCCCGACCCCACACCCCAATGCGAAGCCGACGCCAACTCCACGAGATCCCGCTGCGTGGTCACCACGCCCTTGGGCACACCCGTCGAACCCGAGGTGTACATCACATACACCGGGCACTCCAGACCCACCCCAGCGCCAGTCACCTGCGCCGACCCGGCCGGCACCCGCTCACCGTCGACCACCAGCACCGGCGCCTCCACCGATCCAGGCACCCGCGAGGCAGCATCCCGCGTGGTCAGCACACACACCGGCGCCGCGTCCTTGAGCACGAACGCGACCCGCTCCGACGGAGACTCCACATCCACCGGCAGATACGCACCACCCGCCTTCACCACCGCCAGCAACGCCACCAGCAGCTCGACCGAACGCTCCATCACCACACCGACCAGCGACTCCGCGCCGACCCCGCGATCCCGCAGCACACCCGCCAACGCAGCAGCCCGCACATCCAACTCCGCGTACGACAGCTCCACGTCCCCGCACACCACCGCCACCGCATCCGGCGTCCGCGCCACCTGCGCCGCAAACACCTCCGCCACCGACAACACAGGAGCAGCAACACCCGTGTCGTTCCACTCCTCCAGGAGCAGGCGGCGCTCATCCGCGCCCATCACATCAACGGCGCTCAACCGCGTCCCCGGCTGCGCCGTCGCCGTCTCCAGAACCTGGAGCAACCAGCCCGCGATCCGCCGCACGGTCTGCGCATCGAACAAGTCCGCCGCCGCCAGGAGCACACCCCGCAAGCCGGCCGGCGCACCGTCAGCGTCGAACGCCTCGCTGAGGTTCAGGTCCAGGTCAAACTTGCTGTGCACCAGGCCGCCCGACAACCCTCCGGCGCGCAGACCGGGCAGCTCCAGCTGTGCCGACTGGTTGTTCTGCAGCGCGAGCACGACCTGGAACAGCGGCTGGCGTGCCGTCGACCGGGCCGGCGACAGCTCCTCCACCAGCTTCTGGAACGGCACGTCCTGGTTCTCGTACGCGCGCAGGCTGGTCTCCCGGACCCGCTCCAGCACCTCGTCGAAGGTCGGGTCACCGGACAGGTCGGTCCGGATCACCAGGGTGTTGACGAAGAACCCGACCAAGTCGGTCAGCGCCTCATCGGTGCGCCCGGCGACCGGCGACCCGATCGGGATGTCCACCCCCGCCCCCAGGCGGTTCAACGTCACCGCCAACGCCGCCTGCAGCACCATGAACAGGGTCGCCCCCCGCTCCCGGGCCAGCGCCGCCAGTCGCTGGTGCATCTGCGCGGAGACGGCCAGCTCCACACTCTCACCGCGGTGCGAAGCCGTCGCCGGGCGTTGGCGGTCCACCGGCAGCTCCAACTCCTCCGGCACCCCCGCCAACGCCTCGCGCCAATACGCCACCTGCTTGGACAGCACACTGCCCGGATCGTCCTCACTCCCGAGCAACTCCTGCTGCCACAACGCATAATCCGCGTACTGCACCGGCAGTGGCTCCCACTGCGGCACCCGGCCCGCGGCCCGCGCCGCATACGCCACCGACGCATCCCGCGCCAACGGCGCCGCCGACCAGCCGTCCCCGGCGATGTGGTGAACCACCACCACCAGCACGTGCTCGGCCTCGCCGAGCGCGATCAGCGTCGCCCGAAACGGGATCTCCGACGTCAGGTCGAACCCGTACCCGACCGCCTCCGCCACCGCCGCATCCAGCTCCTGCGGCGCCACCTCGACCACCGACAGCTCGAAGCCGCACTCCTCCAGCGACAGCACCCGCTGGAACGGCCCACCATCCGCCATCGGCAGGACCGTGCGCAGCACTTCGTGCCGCCCGATCACGTCCCGCAACGCCTCGGCCATGGCCCCGCGGTCCAACTCCCCGGTCAACCGCATCGCCATCGGAATGTTGTAGGCCGCGCTCGGACCCTCCAACTGCCCCAGGAACCACAGTCGGCGCTGCGCGAACGACAGCGGCACCCGCTCCGGACGCACCACCGGCACCAACGCCGCACGGCCCTCGCCGGCCTCACCCTTCCACGCCGCGACCGCGGCCGGCGTCGGGCGTTCGAACAGCACCCGGAGGGGCAACTCCACGCCCAGCACCGCACGCACCCGGCTCACCAACCGCATCGCCGACAGCGAATGACCACCCAGCGCGAAGAAGTCATCCTCCGCACCGACCCGGTCAAGTCCCAGCACCTGCGCGAACGCCTGGCACAGCCACTCCTCCTGCACCGTCGCCGGTGCCCGACCCGCACCCGCCGCATACTCCGGTGCGGGCAGGGCCTTGCGGTCCAGCTTGCCGTTGACGGTCACCGGCAGCGCGTCCAGGACCACGACCGCCGACGGAACCATGTAGGACGGCAACCGCTCACCAGCGAACTCCCGCAACAGGGACACGAGTTCGTCCGAAGGCGTGTCCGATCCAGCCGGAACGGCGTACGCCACCAGGCGGATGTCACCCGGCACGTCCTCGCGAGCGACGACCGCGACCTGGGCCACGGCAGGGTGGGCGGCCACCACCGCCTGGACCTCGCCGGGCTCGATCCGGAAACCGCGGATCTTCACCTGCTCGTCCGCACGGCCCAGATACACCAGCTGACCATCGGCGTTCCAGCGGACCCGGTCACCCGTGCGATACATCCGCCCGCCCTCGGCGAACGGGCAGGCCACGAACCGCTCCGCGGTCAGACCGGCACGCCCCACATAGCCGCGCGCCAACTGCACACCCGCCAGATACAACTCACCCTCGACACCCACCGCCACCGGGGACAGCGAACCGTCCAGCACATACACCCGGGTGTTGGCCACCGGCCCACCGATCGGCACCACCGCACCATCGCTGACGACACAGCGCG
>NZ_JARZAH010000044.1:0-61451 GCF_029892145.1 Kitasatospora sp. GP30 | reverse complement strand
AAGGCAGGTCAACCACGTCGACCGACCCGACGTGTCCCAGCAAAGACCATCACCCTGAACCCTGCGATAGTTCACTGAGTCGAGCAACGGCATTGCCTGCCGACCTCCCACTCCCGGCGGTAGTCGGCGAAGACTCCCCAGGTGGTGGCCGTTCTTCAGCGTGATCTTGCGAGGAGCTCCGGCCGCTTACGGCCAGAAGGAATCCCATCCTTCGCCTGCGGCGCGGAGCGCGGCAGCATTCCTCCAGCACCAAGCGACGATCACGTTCCGTGAGGCTGGTACTGCACGTGAAGCTGCTACCGGAGGCCGGCCAAGCCGCAGCGCTCCGCTCCACCCTGCGCGCGATTGACGAGGCCGCCTGCTGGATGTCGTCGGTCGCGTTCAAGCTTGGCGTCCCGCGGGCGTACGGGCTTCGTCAGCCTGGGGTCCCCCGTCCACCTGTCTCCGGCCCCCGGCTTCAGCCACCCACCTGCGCCCAGTCCGCCCGCTTCCTGCTTCAGGCCACCAGCCCCCGTGTGCCGGCCTCAGTGCACCGGCTTCCAGTCGACCGCGAAGGCCCGGGCCGGGTTGTGGCGCAGGATCAGCTCGGCCGTCTCCTCGCCGAGGGCCGCCGAGATGCGCGGGCGCAGGTTGGTGAGCAGGAACGGCATCCCCGGCCCGTCGGCGCTGGACCGGGCCGCGGCGGTCACCGTGTCGCCGCCGAGCAGCAGCTGCTCGCCGTACCCGGCCTCGGCGAGCGTCACCAGGACGTCGAGCAGGCGCCAGTCGGTCGCGGCGTTGGCCCGGGACGGCCCGTCGAAGGCGAGGTAGGCGCCGCTGCGGGCCAGCTCCAGGTGGATCCGCTCGTCCGGGAAGCGGTTGAGGTGGCCCAGCAGCACGCTGCCTGGCGGCACCTCCAGTTGCCCGCAGAGCAGGTCGAGCACCTCGGTGGCCGCCGTACCAACCTCATGGTGGACGCCGATCGGCGCCCCGGTGGCGTGGTGCGCGGCGGCGGCCGCGGTCATGGTGCGGCGGGCGTGCTCGTCCAGGCCGTGGAAGCCGCCCGCCACCTTGATCAGCCCCGCCCGAGGGCCGTCACCCCCGATCCCCTCGGTCAGCTCGGTGATGAACAGCTCGGCGAGGGATTCGAGTTCGGGCAGCCGCTCGTAGTGGGCGGCCCGGTGCAGGCCGGTGGCGGCGACCAGGTGCACGCCGCTGGTCCGGGCCAGTCGGGGCAGTTCGGCGGCCCGGCGGCCCATCCCGTACGGCGTCCACTGCACCACCGCCTGGCCGCCTGCCGCCCGGAAGGCCGCCAACTCGGCGGCGGCGGCCGCCACATCGTCCAGCTCCTGGCCCGGCAGCAGCGGACTGCGCAGGAAGAGGTGGTCATGGGCGTCGCAGACACCCAGCTCGGCCGGGTCGAGATCGCCGAGCACGGTACGGATCGCGGTCACTTGGCGGCCTCCTCGGCGTCGAGCTTTTCGGAGTCGAGCGTTTGGGAGTCGTTCTCGTCGCGGTCGGGCTGTTCGACGTCGAGCTGTTCGAACGTCGCCGCAGCCACGCGCAGCGCGGCCAGGGCCTTGGGCGTGCCGATGTACGGCGCCAGGTGCACGAACACCTCCACCACCTGCTGCCTGGTGAGCCCCACCCGCAGGCTGCTGCGGATGTGCCCGGTCAGCTGGGGGTCCACCCCGCCGAGGGTGGCCAGCGTGGCCAGGTTGACCAGCTGGCGGTCCCGAGGCTGCAGCCCCGGCCGCTGGTAGGTGCCGCCGAACAGGCTGGTGACGATCCAGTCCGGAAAGCCCGGTGCGATCCGCTCCAGCCCGGGCAGCGCGGCCTCCTGGGTCACCGGGTCCTGGTAGAGGTCAAGGGTGCGGTAGCCGGCCGAGCGGTCGACGACGGTCTGGGTGAGCTCCATGTCTGCCTTCCTGTCAGCTAATTGACGGTTCGTCACCACTGCTTCCCCTGCTTCAGGTTGGTCAACTCCGGGGTGCTCAGGTGAAGCACCCGGTAGCGTTCGCCGGGCAGTTGGTCCGGGAGCTCGTCCGTGCCGAGGGTCATGGTGACCAGCTCCCAGCGCGTGGTGTCGATCGCGACGGCGATCGAGTGCACGGCCGGGTGGTCGCCGTCGGCGGGCAGCGTGCCGAGCATGCGCTCGATCAGTTCCGCCGGATCGGCATCGCCCGGGACCGGCAGCAGCCGGCGCACGGCGGTGGTCGGGGTGGCGTCGAACCGCGGCCCGCGCTGATGGGCCAGCCCCAGCCAGCTGCGCACCACCGGGCGCCCGAAGTCCTGGCTGAGCCCGCGGAAGCCCGGCCCCCAGAGGAAGGCGTTCATCCCGGTGGCCGTGTTCCAGAGGTAGAACGGCGCGTACTGGTTGACCGGCGAACCGGCCACGCCGCGCTCGCGGACCAGATAGGCCTTCATCGCCAGGCCCGGGAACTCGTCCGTCAGCCGCCCTTTCTCGGCGACCCGGCAGTGGATGATCCCCATGTCGTAGTCGGCAGGCAGAGTGATCTCGTACTGCATCGCCTGCATCGGCGACTCCCCCTCGCTTCGCTTGATCGGCTTCAGGCCGGTCATCTGATCGGCGCAGGCCGCCAGTTGCTTGACCAGCTTCCGGCCAGTCCCTCGGTCGGTATCAGGCCGGTCGCTTGACCAGCTTCCGGCCAGTCGTATGACCAGCTCGCTTGACCGGCTCGCTTGACCGGCTTCAGGCCAGCTGGCTCTTGAGCAGCGCCAGCGCACCGCGCACCGCCTGATGGAACGGCTCCTCGGATTCCGCTGAGCGGGCCAGCACATAGCCGCCCTGGAGCACCGCCACCAGCGCCTGCGCCAGCTCCACCGCCGGGGCCCCCGGGCGCAGCTCGCCGGCCCGGCGCCCGTCCTCGATCACCTCGGCCAGTCGGCCGGTGAGCCAGCCGAAGGTCTCCTGCACCGGCGCCCGCAGCTCGACGTCGGCCACCACGTCCGGATCCTGCGCCATCCGCCCGATCCGGCAGCCGCGCAGCACCTCGCGCTCTCGCTGCAGGTAGCTCTCGATCCGCTGGTAGGCCGTGCCGGGCCCGCCCAGCTGCTGCTCGGCCAGCGCCCGCATCTGCTCGCCGCTGCGCCGCAGCGCGGCCGCGGCGAGGTCGGGCTTGCCCTGGAAGTGGTGGTACATGCTGCCCTGTCCGACGCCGGCCCGCTGCTGGATCGCCCGCGGGCTGGTGCCGACGTAGCCCCGCTCCCAGAGGAGCTCCTGAGTGCTCTCGATGAGCCGGTCGCTGGTGTTCATGCGACTCACTGTACATACCAGTAGGTACAGAAGTCCAGTCACCCACCGCATCCCTGGATGCCAGGCGGCGCGTCCACCCTGTGGATACCTTGATGAGGATCCAGGAAGAGGTCTGGACAGCACGGGGCGGAGCCGCAATAGTGACCCCGGAATAGTTGAATCTTCACGAGTTGTTATCCGGGTCGGCACATCGGGATCACCGAAAGGAGTCCGTCACCGTGATCACCCGCTCGCCTGCCGAGGAGTACACCCGGGCACAGCTCTTCTTCGACACCAAGGCCTACGCCGACGCTGCCCGGATCCTGCAGCCGCTGGTCGAGGCCGAGCCCGGGCAGCTCGCCGCCCGGCTGCTGCTGGCCCGCAGCTACTACCACTCGGCGCAGCTCGCCCGGGCCGCCGCCGAGCTGCGGCTGATCCTGGCGCAGGACCCGGCCGAGAGCTACGCGCACCTGATGCTCGGCCGCACCTTGGAGCGCCAGGGCCGGCACGAGGAGGCCCGCCCGCATCTGCGCATGGCCGCCGCGATGACCGACGCGTTCGCCTGACGACCGCGCCTGCCGGACCGCCGCCCGCCCGCACCCCCACGCGGGCGGGCGGCTCCTGCCATGCCGGTTGACGCCTTCCGCGCCGGAGCCTGCCGCTTGGGTGCGGAGCCTGCCGCGTCCTCACCTGAGCGGCAGGCTCCGCACCGCCAGCGCCGTGATCAGCGCGCTCGCCAGCAACGCCGTGACCAGGCGCCCCCGTTCGCCCGTCAACCCGCGCCCGAGCAGCGCACCACCCACGGCGAGCAGCAACTGCCAGGAGGCGGACGCCAGGAACGCGGCGATGACGAACACCGGCCCCGCCTGGTGCCGCGCACTCCCGCCGAGCACCAGCGCGACGAAGTAGATCACCGTCGCCGGGTTGAGCAGGGTCAGCCCGAGCAGGGCCGCATACGCACGGACAGCCGAACCGGCCACCAACTGCGGGCCCTTGTCGGCCGTTCGCCTCTGTCGGACTTTCAGCGCCGCCAGTGCGGTCCGCGCCGCGATCCCGAGCAGCACCACACCGGCCGCCCACCGCAGCGGAGTTGAGGCCGGTGCCAGGAACCTCGCGGCGCTCTGGCCACCCAGCACTGCCACCGCCGCGTACACCCCGTCGGCCGTCGCCACACCGAGCGCGGCACCGGCGCCGATCCGCCAGCCCCTGCGGGCCGAAAGCCCCACCAGCAGTGCCCCGATGGCGCCCACCGGCACCGCGATCCCGTATCCGGCCAGCAGGCCGGCGAGCACCGCGGCGCTCATGCGAGCGGCGGCTCGTGGGGTTCGGGCCGGTGGTCACCACGCTGTCGCTCCCACCCGGCCGCTGCGCCGGCGGTGGGGAGAACTGCGACTGCGATGACGGAGACTGAGGGCATGGCGGGCAGTCTGCCGGATCCTTCCCACTCCGCACACCGGTTTTTCCGCCCACGGCTACGGTTGATCAACTGACTTGTCTTCGTTGCCAGCTGAGAGGACCTCACCATGCATGTGTTCCTTGCCGGAGGTACCGGCGCCGTCGGCCGACTGCTACTGCCGCTGCTCTTGGAGGCCGGCCACCGGGTGACCGCCGTGTCGCGCGGCGCGGACGGCGTCGGGCGGCTGCGGGCTGCCGGTGCCGACGCCGTTCAACTGGACGTCTTCGACCGGCCCGCGGTCGAGGCGGCGATGCGGGAGGCGGCGCCCGATGTGGTGATGCACCAGCTCACCGCGCTCGCCGACTACGACCTGGCCGCCAACGCGCGCATCCGCCACGAGGGCACCCGCAACCTGGTGGACGCCGCCCACGCGGCCGGGGTGCGGCGGATCGTCGCCCAGTCCATCTCCTGGGCCTACCAGGGCGGGGACGCCCCCGCCGACGAGTCCACCCCGCTCGACCCGACCACCGACGAACCGCGCGCCACCACCGTCTCCGCGCTGCGCGCGCTGGAGGCTGCCGCCGCCGAGCTGCCCGAGCATGTGATCCTCCGCTACGGCGCCCTCTACGGTCCCGGCACTTGGTACGTTCCCGACGGCCTGATCGCCGATCGCCTACGGCGTGGTGAGCTGCCCGCCGGGCCCGCGATCACCTCGTTCCTGCACGTGACGGATGCGGCCCGGGCCGCTCTCGCCGCACTGGAATGGCCGAGCGGCCCGGTCAATGTGGTGGACGACGAGCCGGCGCCCGCGAGTGAGTGGGTGCCGGTACTGGCCGCAGCCTTGGGAGTCGGGGTGCCGGCCGGCGAGGGCGGCGGGGTGCGCCAAGCCTGGGAGCGCGGCGCGGTCGGTGCGTATGCTCGCGATAAACTCAACTGGGGTCCGGTGTACGACTCTTGGCGCACCGGGTTCCAGCAGCTGGGCACCGCCGGGGGCACGCTGTGACGGGCGACGCGGGGCAGACGGCGGACGCGCTCTTCGAATTGGGGGCAAGTGAGCGGGCAGCCGGCAACGTTGACGCCGCCCGGGCTGCGTTCGCCCGCGCTGCCGCCACCGGCCACCCCGACGTCGCCCCCAAGGCCCTGGCGAACCTGGCCGTGCTCGAAGCCTCGGTCGGCCGAACTGCCGAGGCCTGCACCGCCTTTGAGCAGGCCGTCGCCACGGGGCACCCCGACCACGCGCCGCAGTCCCTGTTCAACTTCGCCATCTTCCTGCAGCGCCAAGGCGAGTTGACGCGCGCCCGCGAGCTCTACCAGCAGGCCGTCGCCAGCGGCCATCCCGAGCATGCCCGGAAGGCGATGTTCAACCTCGCCAACTTGGCCGCCGAGCAAGGCCGTCTCGACGAAGCCTGTGGCCTGTTCCTACGCGCCATGGCGCCGCCGTTCGTCGGGGACACCGCCTGGCGCGCACACCGCCGCCTCGTCGAGGTCGACCCCAGCCGGCTCCCCGACGCCCGCGAGGTCTACCTGCGCGCCATCGCGAACGAGGCCGAGGACGAGCGAACGGCGAACCAGGCCCGTGAGCTCCTCCTCGACCTCGACCCGCAGCACGCCGTCCCACCGCGAACGATCAGCCTCGGCAACCGTCAATTCCACCTGGCCGACATCGAGTTCGCCGAATGGGCGAGCGGTCGGCCGGGTTACGGCAGTGGCTACCTCGACGTCTACACCCGTGACGGCCAGCAGCACACGCTGTTCATCGACCTCCGGGACCGGTACGACAGCCAGGGATTCGAGTGGCTGCGGCACCACCTTGGACCCGATCGGCTCCGATAGTCCATCGGGCACGGCCCCGGCGGTGACCACCCGCCACCGGGGCCGCCATTTCAGCTCCTTCAGCTCTTGAAGAAGCCGCTCAGCAGGTTCGTCACGAACTGCGGCTGCTCTTCCATCACCCAGTGGTTGGCGTTCGGCACCACGACGGTGGTGACGTTGGTGGCCGCCAGCTTGCCCGTGTCGTCGCCGACCTCCGAGTTCATGCTGTACTGGCCGCCGACGCCGAGCACCGGGATGGTCAGCTTGCCGTTCTCGTCGATGAGGTCCTGGACCGCCCGCTCACCGACATCCTGCTGGCGGAAGAACTCGAAGCCCGCGTGGGTGCTGCCGGGCCGGCTGTACGCCTCGATGTACCGCTTGACCGTCTCCGGGCTGATCGTGCCGCCCTTGCCACCGGCCGGGCCCGCGTACACCGCCGAGTAGAAGACCTTCTCGCGGCCCGCCACCAGTTGCTCGGCCATGTCACCCTGCGGGCCGTTCACCATCGCGTCCCACCACAGGTAATCCGACTTCGTCTGCACGAAGTTGAGGTAGGCGGTGGTCGGCGGCGCCTCCAGGATGGCCAACTTGTCGACCTGGTCCCGGTATTCGGCCGCGTAGGCGAGGGCCACCCCGCCGCCCACATCATGGCCGGCCAGGTCGATCTTCTGGAGGCCGAGCTGCTGGGTGACCGCGTGCACGTCCGTGGCCAGCGTGAGCGCGGCGTAACTGCCCGGGGCGTCGCTGGGGGCCGGCTGGGAGTCGCCGAGGCCGCGCAGGTCGACCGCGATCACCGTGTGATCCTGGGCCAGTTGGGGCGCGATACCGCTCCAGGCCTGCCAGGTCTCCGGCCAGCCGTGCAGCAGCACCAGCGCCGGGCCGTGCCCGCCGACCACGTAGTGGATCCGGATCCCGTCGTTCTCCACGTACCCGTCCCGGAAGCCCGGGAGCGGGCCGGGGTGGTGGTGCGCGGCTTCCGGCGCCGCGTCGGCAAAAGTGGCACCCGAGGCGGTGACCAGGGCTAACGCGGCCGCTGCCGCTGCGCCTGCCAGACGCCAGTTCCAACGGTCCGTCAGTTTCTTTGCCATTGACACGATTTACCCCTTGCAAATGGTGATCAACTCAGGGTTCGCATCATAAGGACAAGCAGCCTCAGGGGTCACGGCAAGCCCACCACCCCAGCGACCGCCGGGCCCTCCGGTCCGAACGGGTGACATGGTGCATGCGGAGCCGGGGCAGACGGGAAGACGTCGTACACCAACCACCTCTGTCGAAAGGTGCCACCATGCGCCGCATCGCCGCCGTCCTCCTGGGAACCGCCGCGCTCGTCGGGCTCACGGTCACACCGGCAAGCGCCGGCTCCGACCCGACCACCGTGGCCCGCTGCATCGTGGGGGACACCACCGGCGGCCTCACCAATCCCATCGGGATCCCCAACGGAGTCCTCGGCTGCCTGAAGTAGCCGCATTCGCCCATCCGGCCGACAAGGTCACCCATCCCCAAGGAGAACTCAGCATGACCACACCACGTCGCTCCCACGGGACCGCGATCCTCGCCCTGGCAGCCGGCGCCGTCGCGGCCCTGCTGGCGACCGCCGCCCCGGCCACCGCCACCGCCGCCACCCCGCAGGGCGCGACCGGGAGCAGCGCTGCCGGGAGGAGCGCACCCACGGCGCGGGCCGGGGAGGTCTTCACCTGCACGTACATCGACGACAAGAAGGTGCCCGATGTGTACGGGCGAGGCTGCACACCCCAGAAGACCGGGGCCCTGTCCGACTTCACCATCCGCCCCGCCCTCCTCGGCTCCAGCTACCACTGCCAGACCGGCTGGGCCGACGGCCTTGAGGTGATCAACGGCTCCGGCTGCCAGAAGATCTCCTGACCGCTGCTCCCGCAGGCATGGCAGGGCCCCACCGGTTCCGCGGCTGCCGGTGGGGCCCTGCCATGCGCCACACGTGCGGTCACTCGCCGTCGAGCCGCCGGAGAATCTGTTCGAAGTCGCCGGAGTCAAGCAGACCGGCGATCACCTCGGCCATCTCAAGCGGGGTGGCGGGCGCTTCCGCCACAATGAGTCCATGGACTTCGACGACTCACGTCCCACGACATCAAGACTGTTGCTGGTTGACCGAGTCGGCTGGTTCCACCTGGAGCGGCCTGTGTTCATCGACGCGGGCTGCCGCTTCTGGACGGAGCCGCGAGCCCTGGTGGTAGAGACACCCGAGGGTGAGCAGCGGAGGTACGCGGGTTGGGTGTGCCGGTGAGGTCATCCGCCAAGCGGCAGCGGCACCGGAAAGCCCTGTCGGGCTCGTCAGGGGTCAGCGGGCCACGGGCCCCAACTTCGTGAGCCCGGCGCCGAATTACCACCGCCTGGGCTGCACCAAGAAGATGCCGTGGCCAGAAAGCCAAGTGCCGTCGCAACGTTGGACGACAGGTCGACAACCGTATCCAACACCAACCGGTCATCGGTCCACGGGGCGAACTCCTCCCGTAGCCGCTGCACCGCCTGCCAGGTCGGCTCCGGGAAGCCCTCGATCCCACGGGACCGGCTCTCCAGCCTCCGCCGATGCAGCGTCGGGTCCGAACACACCACCTCGATGAACGCCATCGGGACGCCGTGACGATCCGCCAGCGACCGCCATTGCCCCCGGGCCGCCTCCACAGCATTGACGGCATCGACGATCAGCGCCTGGCCCATGGCAAGCGCACCATCGGCCACGGCTTCGGCCACGACATACGCCGCCAGACCGGTGGGCTGACTACGCGCCACCCCCGCACGCCACATTGCTGCCTCGATCGGGTCAACGGAGACGACCGGAGCAGCCAGCCTCCGCCCCAACACCTCGGCAACGGAGCTCTTCCCCGCACCGGGCAGTCCTGCCATCACGATCAACATGACGACACCCTCGCACTCCTGACCGACTGTCGGTTGTCCGGTCACGCTCCACGCCGTCCACCGGGGAGTGTTCGCCTCGTGTGGGATACCGGACAGCTGCGACAAGACCGTCCACGCCACCACCGGCTGCCCGGATCGAAACCCGAACGCTGGCGGCCCGCAGGCCTGTTCACCACCGAGGCCCAGGCGCTGAGCGTCTGACGCACCCTCCCACCGCCCGCACCGCAAGTATGGCCTCGGCTACCTGCGGGCGGGGTCCAGCGCGGAGATCGCCGTGTTCACCAGGTCGGCCAGGTCCGGCTTCCCGTCGTGCTCCGCCCAGTACAGGACCGCCTCACTGGACGCCGCCAGCAGCGCCGCCACCAGCGCCCGCACCTCCAGCGCCTCGGCCGACTGCCCGGTCCGCTCGGCAATCAGCGCGGACAGCCGCTCACCGGTGTGCTGCTGCTCCACCAAAGAGCGGGCCCGGATCGCCGGCACCTCCCGGAAGAGCTGCATCCGCAGCAGCACCTCGTCGCGTTCGGCCGCGAGGATCTGCCGCAGCGGCCCGATCATCGCCTGGCGGAGCGACTCCATCAGCGGCTCGTCCGCCGGGCGGGACCGGAACCCGTTCTCCATCAGCGGGTCGTAGTCATCGCTGATGACCACGTCCTCCTTGGTCGGGAAGTAGCGGAAGAAGGTGCTGGGCGAGACCTCCGCCAGGGCCGCGATCTGGTCGACCGTGGTGGCCTCGTAGCCCTGCTCGGCAAAGAGGTCGAAGGCAGCCGAGCGGATCGCCCGGCGGGTCTTCAGCTTCTTGCGCTCGCGCAGGCCGAGCGGGGCCGCGAGGAGTTCCTCCAGCTCGGAGCCGGCGGCGGTTCGGGTGTCAGGCAGGCCGGGGGTCATGCCTTGGATTCTCCCTCACCCCCTGTCCGCCCCGGCATCCGCCAGGCGATCAACGCCGCCGAGAGCGCCGAACCGATCCCGCAGGCCAGCAGCACCAAGTTCATGCCGTGGATGAATGCGCCATGCGCGGAGGCGGCCAGCGCCTGGTCGTGCAGCTTGTCGGCGACCGCCTGGGCCGCCGAGACCGAGCCGCGAGCGGTGTGGGCGAGGGCGGCCGGGACCGTGCCGGTGCGCAACCGTGCGGTGTACCCGCTCGCCAGCAGGCTGCCGAGCAGTGCGACACCGATCGCGCTGGCGGACTGGCGCAGCGTCTGCAGCAGACCGGAGCCGACGCCGGCCCGCTCCTCCGGCAACGCCGCCATCGCTGCGCCCATGGCTGGGACCATGGTGAACCCCATGCCGACCCCGAGCAGCGAGAGCCAGAGCGCGGTGCGGCCGTAGCCGTCGCCCGTCGCGGTCGTGGCGCCGAGCAGCATCGACGCGGCTACCACCAGCATGCCCGCGGCGACCACCCAGCGGGCCGACAGCTTGGCGACCAGCCGCTCGGCCGCCCGCGCCGCGATCAGCAGGCCGACCATCAGGGGCATCAGCCGGAGCCCGGTGCCGAGCGCGTCGTACCCGAGCACCGCCTGCAGGTACTGCGGCAGCACGAAGAGCCCACCCACCAGCACGAAAGAGACCAGCACCGAGGCCACCGTGCTCCACCGGTAGACGCGGTTGGCGAGCAGGGTGAAGTCGACCATCGGGTGCGGCTGGGTGCGCTCGCGCCCGACCAGGCCACCGAGCAGCAGGACGGCCGCCACCAGCGCGGCCACCACCTTGCCCGACCCCCAGCCGTCGGCCGGCCCCTGGATGAAGCCGAAGGTCAGCGCGGCCAGCCCGAGCACCCCGACCGTGGCGCTGAGCGGGTCCACCCGTGGCACCGCCGGGTCCACCGACTCCGGCACCAGCCAGAGGCAGGCGACGATGCCGATCACGATCAGCGGGACGTTGATCAGGAAGATCGAGCCCCACCAGAAGTGGTTGAGCAGCAGCCCGCCCAGCATCGGGCCGAGCGGCATGCCGATCGCCATGCCCGCCGTCATCACCGCGACGGCGCGCGGTCGCTCGGCGGGGCTGAACAGGCTCGGCAGGATCGCGATGCCGAGCGGCATGATGAATGCGCCGCCGAGGCCCATCACGGCGCGCACGGCGATCAGGGTCTCCGCCGAATCCGCCAGCGTGCCAACCAGCGAGGCCGCCCCGAACAGCATCAGGCCCCCGATCAGTAACTTCCGCCGCCCGAACCGGTCGCCGAGCAGACCGGCCGGGAGCATCGCGGCGGCGAAGACCACCAGGTACGCGTCCACGATCCACTGCAGCTGCCCGGTGGAGGCACGGAGCTGGACCGACATGTCGGGCAGGGCGACGTTGAGGATCGTGCCGTCGAAGCCGATCACCAGCACGCTCAGGCAGACGGCGACCAGCGCCCACCAGCGGCGGTTTCCGTCCCGGGCCGACTCGGCGGGCGGGACGGGATCGGTTGGTGCGGTGGTGCTCGTGGTTCGGTCCATGCTCATGGCAGCCTCCTTTGAGAGCAACTTTCTTCTGACAGTAACTCTCAAATTCGATAGACTGTCAATATTGCTGGACGTCCATCTCCCGTTACGCCAGTCCTCCTGAAGCCTCCCTGCCGGCAGTTGCCTGGTTGCCTGGACCACTGGCGCCCGGCGGTTCGCTGTCGGCCCTCGCAGACCCCTCGGCGACGCCTGGCGATCCGAACCCCGGGGCTTCCCGGGCCGGATGCCGGGAAGCCCTCGCCTGCCCTACGGTCAGCCGGCCAAGGCGGCAGCGATGTCCGCATTACTGAGGGCGTTCCCACCGATGCCCCACGCACCGTCGCGGGCGTTCAGGATGTTGATCCAGGTGTCGTTACTGTCGTGCCCGTCGACCGTCAGGCGCTCGACGATGTCCGTGGCGGCGTAGATGAATTCGGCACGGGCCTCGATGGTGGGCAGGCCGATGTCGGGCAGCTTCAACTCGACCATGACGACCGGGCGATTCACGCCCCCGGCGTAGATGTGTTCCGGGGCGAGGATGTGGACGGTGCCGCCGACCATCGCGGTGAAGGCGGGGTTTGCGGCGAGGCCGCCGGCCTCCGCCAGGGCGGCGGTCAGTTGCGGCAGGATCTCGCGCTCTCCGGCGGGCGTGAGGACGCCGCGGGGAGCCGTGACGGTGATGGGCATGGGTCCCTCCAGATCAAGTAGTACGGACGTACTAGCTAGACCAGCTTCGGCTAGGATGGCCGTACTAGTCAAGAGGACGCGAGGACCGGAGGTGGCCTTGGCCAGGGAGACCCGCGAGCGCATGATCGAGGCGACCGTCATGGCGCTCCAGCACCGGGGCGTGGCGGGCATGTCGTTCACCGACATCCTGGCGAGCAGCGGCGCCGCGCGCGGTGCGATCTATCACCACTTCCCAGGCGGGAAGGCCCAACTCGTCGCGGAGGCCGCAGAACGCAACGGCTGCGAGGTCCGCGCGCGTCTCGCCGCCCTCCCGGCGGACAGTCCCTCAGGCGTCGTCGAAGCCTTCCTCGAACTGGTCAGGCCCGTTGTCGCAGCCTCTGCGGCGGGTGGCGGGTGCGCGGTCGCGGCGCTCACCGTCGGCACCGGTTCGGAGGCCGAGGACACGACGCTCCGTCAGATCGCGTCGACCGTGTTCGCCTCATGGGTGGATCAGCTCACCGAGCGGCTGACCACCGCCGGGCTCGACTCCGATGCCGCCGGCGACCTCGCCGGGACCCTGATCACGCTGCTCCAGGGCGCACATGTGATGTGCCGAGCCGTTGGCGACACCGCACCCTTCGAGCGGGTGGCGCGCACCGCGACCCTGCTGGTCGCGCACGGGTATACCGCCTGATCGGTGGTGCGGTGGTGGGGTGGTCGACAGAGGCCTGCCGACCGCGCCGCCCGGGCCGCGCCGGCATCCGCAACGTCAACGTCCATACCGGCGACGGCTATCACGGCCGCCCCGCAGACGCACCCTTCGACCTGGTCCCCCGAAACCGCCCCCCTCCCCCTCCCCCCTCCTCCTCCGATCACGTGGCGCGAAAGGTTATGGCTCGGCACGGCTACCGCAGGCTAACTTCGGACGATGCGGCTCTTGCATCTCTCTGACACTCATCTCGACCGGTCCGGTGGCCCCGACGCCGACGGGGCCGATGGCACTGCGGCGCTCCGCCACCTGCTGGCCGAACTGGGCCATCTGCACGACCTCGACGCGGTGGTGGTCACCGGCGATGTCGCGGACGACGGTTCCCGGGAGGCATACGCGCGGGCGCGTGGACTCCTGTCGGACTACGCCGGCCGACGAGGGGCGGACGTCTTCTACACGACCGGCAACCACGACGACCGCGCCGCCGACGAGGACGAGATGCGAGAGGTCATCGAAAAGCTCGGCCCCGCCACAGCGATCCGGAACTGAGCGTGCGCATGTCCGACTTCCCCAGGTCCGTGCGGGACTTCTACGACGAGCTGGCCCACGACTACCACCTCATCTTCCCGGACTGGGACGCGAGCATGGCGCACCAGGCCAAGGCGCTGGGCGGGCTGCTCCGCCGGCACCTGGGCGCGGGGCCGCACCGGATCCTGGACTGCTCGTGCGGGATCGGCACCCAGGCGATCGGGCTGGCGCTCGCTGAACATGACGTTGTCGCAAGCGACTTGAGCCCCGTCGCCGCCACCCGCGCGGCTGCCGAGGCGGCCGCGCGGGGTGTCCGGATGCCGGCGGCTGCCGCGGACATGCGGCAACTACCGTTCGCTTCAAGCATTTTCGACGCCGTCGTCTGTGCCGACAACTCGCTGCCGCACCTGCTCTCTCCGCAGGACATCCAAGCCGCGCTGCTCGGCATGCGGCGGGTGCTTCGCGACGACGGGCTGCTGCTGCTCACCGTCCGGTCCTATGACGAGGCGCGGCAGGGCAGGCCCACGTCGACGCCGCCCCAGGTTTCACAGACGCCGGGCGGCGAGGTGATCAACTTCCAGCTGTGGCACTGGCATGACGACGGCGAGCGCTACGACCTGGAGCACTTCCAACTCACCCCCGCCGCGAGCACCTGGGACGTCCGGGTCCGCCGAACCACCTACTGGGCGCTGACCAGCTCCCAGCTGACCGAGTTCGTGGCCGGGGCCGGCTTCACGGACATCAGCTGGCACACCCCGCCCGCCAGCGGGTACTACCAGCCCGTGCTCACCGCACGGCGCGCCCCCTCCGCGTAGTAGCCGGGAGCGACACCCCCGCAGGTCGATCAAGACCGATCAGTTTTGGAGAAGCCCAGGCCCCACGCCCCCGCCTAGCCTGAATTCCATGAACGACATCACCATTCACTGGACCTTCCTCCCCCACACCGACCCCGAGGCCTCGCTCGCCTTCTACCGCGACATGCTCGGTTTCGAGGTCCGCAACGACGTCGGCAACGGCACCATGCGCTGGATCACGGTCGGCCCGGCCAACCAGCCCGGCACCTCCGTCGTGCTGGAGCCGCCGCTCGCCGGACCGGGCTACACCGAGGAGGAGCACCGCATCGTCGCCGAGATGATGGCCAAGGGCACCTACGCCCGCCTCACCCTCGCCACCGCCGACCTCGACGGCGTCTTCGCCAAGGTGAAGGCCAACGGCGCCGAGGTCGCGCAGGAGCCGACCGACCAGCCCTACGGCGTCCGGGACTGCGCGTTCCGGGACCCGGCGGGCAACCTGGTCCGCTTCAACGAGGTGCGCTGAGCCCGCCGCCTCGTAGGCTGCAACAGCCCAGGCTGCGCAGACCACTCCCATAGGCTGCAGCGGCTCCCATAGGCTGCACCAGCCACTCGTAGGCCGCACCAACCAAGTGACCGCACCGGCGGGGGCCGCGAAGTCGGCCCCCGCCGCACCGATGCACGTAATGGAGAACCGATGAGCAAGGCCCCGCAGCAGGCGCCCGCCGCGCGGCACGCTGCCGACAGCCATGATCTGATCCGCGTGCACGGTGCCCGCGTGAACAACCTCAAGGACGTCAGCATCGAGATCCCCAAGCGCCGGCTGACGGTGTTCACGGGGGTGTCCGGCTCGGGCAAGAGCTCGCTGGTGTTCGACACCATCGCGGCGGAGTCGCAGCGGCTGATCAACGAGACCTACAGCGCCTTCGTGCAGGGGTTCATGCCGACGCTGGCCCGGCCCGAGGTCGACGTCCTGGAGGGGCTGACCACGGCGATCACCGTCGACCAGCAGCGGATGGGCGGGGACCCGCGCTCCACGGTCGGCACGGCCACCGACGCCAACGCCATGCTGCGGATCCTGTTCAGCCGACTCGGCGAGCCGCACATCGGCTCGCCCAAGGCGTTCTCCTTCAACGTCCCGTCGATCAGCGGCGCGGGCGCGGTCACCGTGGAGCGCGGCGGCAAGACCGTGAAGGAGCGGCGCAGTTTCAGCATCACGGGCGGCATGTGTCCGCGCTGCGAGGGCCGGGGCGCGGTCTCCGACCTCGACCTGACCCAGCTGTACGACGCTGACAAGTCGCTCGCCGAGGGCGCGCTCACCATTCCCGGGTACACGACGGCCGGCTGGAACTACCGGCTGTACAGCGAGTCGGGCTTCATCGACCCGGAGAAGCCGATCCGCAAGTACACCAAGAAGGAGCTGCACGACTTTCTCCACCACGAGCCGGTCCGGATGAAGATCGCGGGCATCAACATGACCTACGAGGGTCTGGTCCCGCGCATCCAGAAGTCCATGCTGGCCAAGGACAAGGAGTCGATGCAGCCGCACATCCGGGCGTTCGTGGACCGGGCGGTCACCTTCACCAGCTGCCCCGACTGCGACGGCACCCGGCTCAGCGAGGCGGCCCGGTCGTCGCGGATCGGCAAGGTCAACATCGCCGATGCGTGTGCGATGCAGATCAGCGATCTGGCCGCCTGGGTGCGTGGCCTTGATGAACCGTCAGTTGCCCCACTGCTCACGACACTTCAACACACCCTCGACTCGTTCGTGGAGATCGGCCTCGGCTACCTCTCGCTGGACCGGTCGTCGGGCACGCTGTCGGGCGGTGAGGCGCAGCGCGTCAAGATGATCCGCCACCTCGGCTCCTCGCTCACCGACACCACCTATGTCTTCGACGAGCCCACCACGGGCCTGCACCCGCATGACATCCAGCGGATGAACGAACTGCTGCTGCGGCTGCGGGACAAGGGCAACACAGTGCTGGTCGTGGAGCACAAGCCGGAGGTGATCGCGATCGCCGACCACGTGGTCGACCTCGGCCCCGGCGCCGGCTCGGGCGGCGGCACGGTCTGCTTCGAGGGCACGGTCGACGGCCTGCGCGGCAGCGACACCATCACCGGCCGCCACCTCGGCGACCGGGCGGCGCTCAAAGAGGCGGTGCGCGAGCCCAGCGGCACGCTGGAGATCCGCGGTGCGAGCGCCAACAACCTGCAAGACGTCGACGTGGACGTCCCGTTGGGGGTGCTCACGGTCATCACGGGCGTGGCCGGATCGGGCAAGAGCTCGCTCATCCACGGGTCGCTGCCACAACAGTCGGGGGCGACCGACTCCGGGGTCGTGTCGATCGACCAGGGGGCGATCCGCGGCTCCCGGCGCAGCAACCCGGCGACGTACACCGGGCTGCTGGAGCCGATCCGCAAGGCGTTCGCGAAGGCCAACGGCGTGAAGCCGGCCCTGTTCAGCGCCAACTCCGAAGGGGCCTGCCCGAATTGCAACGGCGCCGGGGTCATCTACACCGACCTGGCGATGATGGCCGGCGTCGCCACCACCTGTGAGGAGTGCGAGGGCAAGCGCTTCGACACCTCGGTGCTGGAATACCACCTGGGCGGCCGCGACATCAGCGAGGTGCTGGCGATGTCGGTGGACGAGGCCGAGGAGTTCCTCGGCACCGGCGAGGCGCGCACGCCGGCCGCACACACCATCCTCAAGCGGCTCGCCGATGTGGGGCTCGGCTATCTGACGCTCGGCCAGCCGCTCACCACGCTGTCCGGCGGCGAGCGGCAGCGGCTCAAGTTGGCGACCCACATGGCGGAGAAGGGCGGCGTCTATGTGCTGGACGAGCCGACCACCGGCCTGCACCTGGCCGATGTCGAGCAACTGCTCGGCCTGCTCGACCGGTTGGTCGACTCCGGCAAGTCGGTGATCGTGATCGAGCACCACCAGGCGGTGATGGCGCACGCCGACTGGATCATCGACTTGGGCCCCGGCGCGGGGCACGACGGCGGCCGGATCGTTTTCGAGGGCACCCCCAGCGCCCTGGTCGCCGCCCGCTCCACCCTCACCGCCGAGCACCTGGCGGCGTACGTCGGGGCCTGACCAAGATCAGCCGCAGGGCGGCGGCCAGGCCATCAGCTGCCGCAGGGCGGCGGCCAGGCCATCAGCTGTCGCGGGGCGGCGTGGTCGCCCGCCGTCTGCAGAGCCGTCGCAGCCCGGCGGTCGTACCGCGCGAGCAGCGGTTCGCCGGCCGGGCCGCGACCTGCTTACCCGACCGGCGGCCGATCGATGGCCCGCGTCGCGGTGCTGAACGGCGCCTGCGGTTCCCAGTGGGCCGGTAGGTCGCGCATCAGTAGGGCGCAGTCCACCGCCGCGCTGCCGGGCGGGAATTGGGCCGGGTCGTCGAAGTAGGAGGACTCGGCGGCGGCGACCTGGCAGGGCGCCATGTCCCAGGTGTCGGTGCGCAGGGTGACGACGTCCAGGTGGTCGGCGCGGCGGGGGCCGGGACGGGCGGGCTCGGAGAGGCCGCGGCTGCCGGCGCGGAAGAAGGCGGCCGCCTCGGCCAGGTCGTCGAAGAGGCGGCTGCCGGTCAGCTCGGGGGTGGTGGTGGCGGTGACGGATACCCGCAGGGCGTGGTCACGGGTGGTGAAGGACAGGCTCAACGTGTCGCCGGTGTCCCGGGTGCGGAAGTCGGCGCGGCCGTGTGGACCGGGAAAGAGGCGGCCGCCTGCCCAGGCGTTGAGGCGCGAGTCGGTGTCGCGGCGCGGTATGTAGACGCCCGTCTCGACGCCCGCCGGGCCGTCCCACTCGACGGCGAACCGGTGGGCGGCGTTCTCGCTGCGGGCGCCGAACCGCCAGGGCGCCCAGCTCGGACGGACCGCGCCGAGCCGGATCAGGCAGATGCCGGCGACGGCCTGCCCGTGGCTCAGCTTGGGCCGCAGCGGGGCGGGCAGGAGACGTGCGGCGATGTCCGGATCGACGCGGTAGTTCACCAGCAGCCGACGTTCGACAGTGCTGGCCATGGCGGGCTGGAGCATCAGACCTCCTCGTGGTCCGTGGTGCCCGGTGCGGTGCGCCACCTGGTGTGGCGCAGCACGATCTGCTCCGGACAGACGGCGCTGAGGAACCGTCCCACGCAGATCACCAGCCGGTCCTCGACCAGCGCGTAGAGGATCCGGTTGGCGTCCCGCCGCTCCGTGACCAGCCCGGCCTCCTTGAGCACCTTGAGGTGCCTGGAGACGGAGGGCCCGCTGATGGTGAACCGGGCCGCGATCTGCCCGGCCGCCAACTCGCCGTCCCTGAGGTCCTCCAGGATCTGACGCCTGGTCGGGTCGGCGAGCGCGCGGAAGACGCTCGCCTCGTCATCTGTCTGAGCCATGGTCAGTATTTAGCCTGATAGCTAAATTGCTAAACATGCAGGCTTCCAGGGGGTCGCCGGCAAGCGCACCCAAGCGCCGCGCCCGGGGCCGGATGACCGGTCCCGGGCGCGGCGGTAGCGCCGTGCCCGGGCCGGCCGGACCGACCTCGGGCACGGCAGCCGCGTCAGACCAGCGCCAAGCTGATCTGGTCGCCGAAGACCACCCAGTGCTGGCCGGGATCACGCGGGTCGCAGGGCTTGACCAGGATGTCCGGGGTGTCCCAGTCGTTGGCGAGGCAGTAACCGGGGGCAGTGGTGAGGAAGATCTGCTCGTCCGAGATGGACCAGTACTGCCCCTGGTCGCCGGCGTTGCACGGCTTCGACGAGACGGTCGGGGTGCCCCAGGTGTTGGCCAGGCAGTAGCCCGGCGCCCGGGTGAGCGAGATCTGGTCCCCTTCGATGGTCCAGTGCTGCCCCGGGTCGCCGGTGTTGCACGGCTTCGAGGAGACGGTCGGGACGTTCCAGGTGTTGGCGAGGCAGTAGATCCCGGGGGTGCGCGCGGCCCGGGGCGCGGTGGTGGTGGCCCCGGCCGCGGTGGCGGTGACGGGGAGGAAGGAGGCAGACAGCGCCAGCGCGGCGATGGCGACCGTCTTGCGGAATGCAATGGCCATGGAGCATTTTCCGTTCTCGCTGCGGAAGTTGTGCAGTTCGAGCACGAGCGGGAGGGGTTCGCCCAGCTCGGGCCCGAAGGAATTGCGATTGCTAGCATCGTCCGTCAGCGAATTGATGAAGCCCCGGATGGCGTACTTTCGCCCCTGCGAGTGAATGTGGGGCAGTCCGACGGCGCGTTCATCGATGTGCGCGCCCTGGAAGCATGCGTGAGCTCAGTGCGGCGGAAGCGCCGTCGCCGTGCCGACAGCCGCCAGCAGTTCGAAGGGCAGCTCCCGATCGCCCTGACCGATGGTCAGGGCGATCCAGCGGTCGGAGGACGGCAGTTCGGAGGACGGCAGTTCGGAGGATGGCAGTTCGGAGGATGGCGGCCGCCACACCTGCATGCTCCCGGCGAGGTTGCACAGGAAGGCCAGCGGCTCGGCAGCCTCCGGCGCGGTCTCCGGATCGTCGAGCCCGAGGTACGGCCACAGGTCGACCGTGGCCGGACTCCCCCAGCGTTCGGTCAACACCGCGGCCAGCGCGGCGAGATCGGCTGCCAGCTCCCGCTCGGCCGCATCGACGGTCTCCGCGCTGCGATCGTCCCAGAAGTCCTGGCTCTCCCTGAGCACGGCCACATGGTGTCCGGGCCCGCCCCAACTGGTGCCGTCCCAGGGCCGCTCCCCCTGCTCGGGGAACGGCCGGGCGGTCAACTCGTCGAGGATCGACAGCTGCTCGTCGATGGAACGCGTGAGGGGAGACCGGCTCGTCATGGGCGGAGCGTAGCCAGCACGGCCGACAGGCCACCTGGGGTGGCGGTCACTCACGGTCGACGGGCGGGCCGGCCGTGGCCGGCCGTGAGTGCCGTGTCGGCGGCGTCGAGGATCTTGCCGAAGGTGTGGGCGATGACGGGTTTGGCGAACACGCGGGTGATGGTCGCACCGAAGGGGAGGCGGACCTGGAAGGTGGTCGTCCACGCGACTTCGGTGCCCCCGGCGACCTCGGTGAAGGTCATCCGGCCGAGCTCGTGCCGGGACGGCGGGAAGCTGCGCTCGACGGTGTAGTCGAAGTCGTACGGCGGGTGGTAGCTGGTGACCCGCTCACGGAACCAGCCGATCGCCCACGTGTGCAGCCGGACCGCGCCCACTCCGTACGGCGCACCCGCACCCGCTCGGGCCAGTCGGGCCCTGAGGATGAGCGGGGAGCGGGTGTAGTTGGTGGTCGTGGCGCACCAGTCGAACACCTCCGCGATCGGCGCCGCGATGACGCGTCGAACGGTCAAGGTCTCCATCGTCGTCTCCCTCGTCCTGGCCGGTAGCGGTGCGGCCCGACGACCGCACCCGACAGGTGGACAGGGCACCGTCCGCGAATGTGACACCGCCGGGGGGTGCTGTGGGTCACTTCGCGGGCATCCGCGCGGGGGCTGCAGCCATTACTAGGTGTAGTCAAACAAACTCGCTCTTCCGTTCGATTCTGACTGGCTTTTGAACGAACGGATGTTCGATACTGACTCTGTGGCTACCCCTGTCCTGCTCCCCCAGGCGACGCCGGCGCCGTCCGAGGACGGTCCCGTGCCGGTTCCGGCTGCGCTGGCGCGGCTGCTGCCCGGGCGGGGACTGCGGCGCGGGGCGGCGGTTTCGGTGGCGGATGACGCGGGACTGCTGCTCGCGCTGGCCTCGGGCGGTGCGGGCGGTGCGGGCGGGGCCGATGCGTGGTGCGCCTCGGTCGGGCTGCCCGAGCTGGGGCTGCTGGCCGCCACCGGGTACGGGATCGACCCCGGGCGGCTGCTGCTGGTCGACGAGCCGGGGCGGCAGTGGCCCGAGGTGGTGGCGGCACTGGCCGGCGCGGTGGAGGTGCTGCTGCTTCGGCCGAGTACCGGGGCAGTGCCGCCGCAGCTGGCCGCCCGGCTCGGCGCGGTGCTGCGGCGCAGCGGCTGCGTGCTGCTGGTGGCCGGCCCGTGGCCCGGTGCGGAACTGCGGCTCAGTGTGCGGGCCAGCCGGTGGTTCGGGCTGGGCTCGGGGCACGGGCTGCTGTCGGGGCGGCAGGCGCAGGTGCTCGTCGAGGGTCGCGGGGCGGCGGCGCGCGGGCGGTCGGGGTGGGTGTGGCTGCCGGACGAGCACGGGGTGGTCCGGGGGCTGACCGAGGCCGAGCAGGCCGAGGTGGACTCCCACATGGACACCCGAGTGGGCTCTCATGTGGGCGCGGGCTCGGGCCTGGGCACCCGGGTGGAGCAGGCACGGGGCGGCGCACTCGCGCCCGCCGCCGTCGGGGTGGGGTTCGGCGAGCGAGGGCTGCCGGGCGACGCGGTGGGGCGGGGGCGGCTGACGGCGGTGTGAGATGACTGCGGTCGAGGAACGCGCGGGCGGCGACCCACTTGGTGGTGAGGCGACGGCTGGCGAAGGCGCAGGCGGTGTGGGCGACGTTGGTGGCGCAGGCGACGTTGGTGGCGCAGGCGACGCGAGCGGCAAGGGCTCAGGTGGTGACAAGGGTGCGGCCGCGGCGCGGGTGCTGGCGGTCTGGTACCCGGACTGGCCGATCATCGCCACCGGCGGACTGGCCGGCCCGGACGCGCTGGTCGCGGTGGTCGAGGACGGCCGGGTGCTGGCCTGTTCGGATGCGGCGCGGCGGGCCGGGGTGCGGCGCGGGCAGCGGCTTCGGCTCGCCCACCGGCTCTGCCCGGAGCTGCGGTTGCGCGAGCGGGATCCGGAGGCCGAGACCCGGCGGTTCGAATCCGTGGTGGCCGTGCTCACCGAGTTCACCCCGCGGGTGGAGGTGCTGCGGCCCGGGCTCTGCGTGCTGCCGGTCAAGGGGCCGGCCCGCTACTTCGGCGGGGAACGGGCGCTGGTCGGCTCGGTGCGTCGGGCGTTGGCCGAGCTGGCCGCCGAACGGCGGCCCCGAGGCGAGGCGGACCGCGAAACCGACTGGGGCGGCCCACTGACAGAGCCCCGGGAGGAGCCCGCCATGCTGCCACCCGGCCACCGGGTCGGAGTGGTGGACGGCGCCGCCACCCAGCTGACGAAACGCCAGGAGCAGGCCGACCCCCAGGCGCGGCCCGCCATGCTGCCACCCGGCCCCCGGGTCGGGGTCGCGGACGGGGTCTTCGCGGGCGTGCTGGCGGCGCGGGCCGGGGTGCTGGTGCCGGCCGGGCGGACGGCCGAGTTCCTGGCCCCGTACCCGGTCGGCGCGTTGGAGGACCCGGCGCTGGCGGAGCTGCTGGTCCGGCTCGGCCTGCCCACCCTGGGCGACTTCGCCCGGCTGCCCGCCGGGACGGTGGCCGACCGGTTCGGCCCGGCCGGGCGGTTGGCGCACCGGCTGGCCCGCGGCCTGGAGGCCCGCCCGCCGGCCGCGCCGGGGGCCGGGGTCGAGCTGGCCGTGGAGCACCGCTTCGACCCGCCCGAGCTGCTGGCCGAGCCGCTGGTCTTCGTCGGCCGCACCCTCGCCGAGCAGCTGCACAGCGGGCTCGCGGGGGCCGGGCTGGCCTGTCGGCGGGTCTCGGTCGAGGTGTCGTGCGCGGACGGCAGCTCGGCCGCCCGGCTCTGGCAGCACGAGGGTCGGCTCTCCGCGCCGGCGCTGGCCGAGCGGGTGCGCTGGCAGTTGCAGGCCTGGCAGGGCTCGGGGTTCTTCGCGCCGACGGCCGGGGGCTTCACCGCACTGCGGCTGGTCCCGGACGAGTTGGTGCCCGACCACGGCAGGCAGCTGGCGCTCTGGGGTCAGACCGTGATGGCCGACCGGGTGGAGCGGGCCGCCGCCCGGGTGCAGGCGCTGCTGGGTTACGGCGGGCTGAGCCGGGTCGAGCGGGTCGGCGGGCGCGGCCCGGGCGAGGTGCTGGTGCGGGTGCCGTGGGGGGAGCATCCGGAGCCGGCCGCCGATCGGGACGCGCCCTGGCCCGGGCGGCTGGGGCACCCCGCGCCCGGGGTGGTCTGGCCGGTGCCGGTGCCGGTGGCCGTGCTGGACGCCACCGGGCAGCCGGTCGGGGTGAGCGGCCGGGCGGAGGTGTCGGCGCCGCCCGCCGGGCTGCTGCTGGACGGCCGGCTGCTGGCGATCACCGGCTGGGCCGGTCCGTGGCCCGCGGTCGAGCAGTGGTGGGATCCGGAGCTGTCCCGGCGGCGGGCCAGGTTCCAGGTCACCCTGGCGGACGGCCGGGCGCTGCTGCTCGTGGTGGCGGGCGGCGGCTGGGCAGTGGAGGGCACTTATACGTAAGCACTTGTACAACAAGCCTCATACCTGAGCGTGGAGAGCATCTGATGGGATTCGACAGTCAACACCGCCTCCCCTGGAGCGAGTTGCGGCGCCGGATGACCACCGCCGCACCCACGGCGCTCCCCACCGCCGCACCCACGGCGCTCCCCGCCCCCGTACCGGTGGAAGCCCCGCCCGCGCCGCCCGCCGGCCTGCCCTGGGCCGAGCTGCATGTGCACTCCGCCTTCAGCTTCCTGGACGGTGCCAGCGAGCCGGAGGACCTGGTCGCCGAGGCACTCAGGCTGGGTGTGGAGACCCTGGCGGTGACCGACCACGACGGCCTGTACGGTGCGGTCCGGCTCGGCCTGGCCGCCAAGGGGACGGGCTTGCGCACCGTCTTCGGCGCCGAGTTGAACCTGCGCGACAGCCACGGCAGCGGCCTGCCCGACGAGCACCTGCTGGTCCTGGCCCGCTCCCCCGAGGGCTACCGCCGGCTCTCCGCCGTCATTGCCGCCGCCCAGCTGACCGGCGGGCACAAGGGGCGCCCGGACTACTCCTTCGCCGAGCTGGCCGAGGCACACGGCGGCGAGTGGGCGGTGCTGACCGGCTGCCGCAGCGGCCGGGTGCAGCGGGCCCTGGCCGAGCGCGGCCCCAAGGTGGCGGAAAGCGAACTCCGGTCACTGGCCGAGGCGTTCGGCCCGGAGAACGTCTTCGTCGAGCTGATCGACCACCGGCTGCCGGGCGACGATCCGCGCAATGACGCGCTGGCCCGGCTGGCGGACCGGACCGGGCTGGCCGTGGTGGCCTCCAACAACGTGCACCATGCGAGTCCGGCTGAGGGGCGGCTGGCCCAGGGGCTGGCCGCGCTGCGGGCCCGCCGGACCGTGCGGGAGGCGGCCGGCTGGACCAGGGCGGCGGGCACCGCGCATCTGCGGTCGGCGGCCGAGATGGAGCGCCGGTTGGCCAGGTTCCCGGGCGTGCGGCAGGCCACGGCGGAGCTGGGCCGTGCCTGCGCCTTCGAATTCACCGCGCTGACCCCGCAGTTGCCCGGGTTCCCGGTGCCGCCCGGCGAGAGTGAGTTCAGCCATCTGCGCGGGTTGACGCTGCGCGGCGCCGAGCGGCGGTTCGGCCCGAGGAGCGACCCGGACAACGCCGACGCCCACGCCCAGGTGGTCAAGGAGCTTGCCGTGATCGGGGAGTTGGAGCTGGCCGGCTACTTCCTGATCGTGCACGACATCGTGGAGTTCTGCCGGGCCGAGGACATCTGGTGCCAGGGGCGCGGCTCGGCCGCCAACTCGGCGGTCTGCTACGCGCTGGGCATCACCGCGGTGGATCCGATCCACTACGGGCTGCTGTTCGAGCGCTTCCTCAGCATGGAGCGGGACGGGCCGCCCGACATCGACCTGGACATCGAGCACCGGCGCCGCGAGGAGGTGATCCAGTACGTCTACCAGCGCTACGGGCGGGAGCACGCCGCCCAGGTGGCCAATGTGATCACCTACCGCCCCCGCCTCGCACTGCGGGACGCCGCCCGGGTGCTCGGCTACCCGATGGACCAGGTGAACGCCTTCTCCCGGCAGGTGGACTTCCACTCCGCGCCGCGCGAGGACGCCGTGATCCCGGCCGACGTGCTCGATCTTGGCCGCCAACTGCACGGGCTGCCACGGCACTTGGGAATCCACTCGGGCGGCATGGTGCTGACCCGGGAGCCGATCGGGCGAATCTGCCCGACCGAGTGGGCCCGGATGCCGGGCCGCTCGGTGCTGCAGTGGGACAAGGAGTCCACGGCCGGAGCCGGGCTGATCAAGATCGACCTGCTGGGCCTCGGCATGCTCTCCGCGCTCCACGACACCTGCGATCTGGTCGCCCGGCACCAGGGCGAGCACTGGGACTTGGCGAGCATCCCGCCGGACGACGAGGACGTCTACGAGATGCTCTGCCGGGCCGACACCGTCGGGGTCTTCCAGGTGGAGTCGCGGGCCCAGATGTCCACCCTGCCCCGCCTCAAGCCGCGCGGGTTCTACGACCTGGTGGTGGAGGTCGCGCTGATCCGTCCGGGCCCGATCCAGGGCGGCTCGGTGCACCCGTATCTGCGGCGCCGGGCCGGCCAGGAGCGCGCCGACTGCCCGCACCCGCTGATGAAGCGCGCCCTGGACAAGACCCTCGGGGTGCCGCTGTTCCAGGAGCAGATGATGCAACTGGCCATCGACTGCGCGGGGTTCAGCGGCGCCGAGGCGGACCGGCTGCGCCAGGCGATGGGCGCCAAGCGCTCCCATCAGCGGGTGGCCGAGCTGCGGCAGCGGCTGCTGGACGGCATGGCCGAGCGGGGCATCCCGCAGCAGGTGGCCGAGGACGTCTTCACCAAGATCGAGGCGTTCTCCAACTACGGTTTCCCGGAGAGCCATTCGATCAGCTTCGCCTATCTGGTGTATGCCAGCGCCTGGTTGAAGTACCACTACCCCGCAGCCTTCACCTGCGCACTGCTGGCCAACCAGCCGATGGGCTTCTACTCCCCGCTGAGCCTGATCTCCGACGCCCGTCGGCACGGTGTGAAGGTGCACCCGGTGGACGTCAACGCCAGTGCGGCGGGGCCGACTCTGGAGGGGCCGCGGGACGCACCGGCGATCCGGCTGGGGCTGGCCACGGTGCGCGGGCTCGGCGAGGAGCAGGCCGCGGCGGTGGCGGCGGGCCGGCCCTACCGGGATCTGGCGGACTTCGCGCAGCGGACCAGGCTGCCGGGGGCGGTGCTGGAGGCGCTGGCCACCGCCGGGGCGTTCCGCTGCTTCGGCCTGACGCGGCGTCAGGCACTGTGGGCGGCGGGCGCGGTGGCAGTCACCGGCGAGGCCGATCCGCTGCCCGGCACTGCCCCGGGGGCCGAGGCGCCGCAACTGCCGCCGATGACACCGGTGGAGGAGACCATCGCCGATCTGTGGGCGACCGGCGCCTCGGCCGACGGGCATCCGGTGGAGCACGTCCGCCCCGCGCTGCGGCACATCGGCGCCGTGCCCGCCGGAGAGCTGGCCGGTCTGGCGCACGGCTGCGAGATCATCGTGGGCGGCCTGGTCACGCACCGCCAACGGCCGCCCACGGCAGGCGGGGTGCTCTTCCTCAGCCTGGAGGACGAGACCGGCCTGATCAACGTGGTCTGCAACCGCCCGGTCTGGGAGGCCCATCGCCGCACCGCCCTGGACCGGGCCGGCCTGCTGATCCACGGCCGGTTGGAGCGCGACCACGGTGCGATCAACGTGGTCGCCACCCGGATCTCCGCGCTGCGGGTGGCGGTGCCCTGACCGGTGCCATGCGCCGGCCGGGGTCACGCGCTGCGAAGCAGCAGTGCGGAGAGCGGCACGAAGCCGCCGGGGCCGCCGGTGGCCGGGTCCTCGCCGCTGGTGCGGCGGATCAGGTTGACGGCGATCCGCTGGGCCCGCTCCTTGGCGCGTTCGGCGACCGGGCCCTGGTGGCGGCCGTCCACGGTGGCGGACCAGAGCTGCACCCAGCGGCCGTAGTGCTCGGCGGTCAGCGGCAGGGACGCGTGCGGGGCGAACAGGTTGCCGCGGTACTCACCGGTGCGCAGCAGCGAGCTCGCCCAGAAGTCGGTGATGCGCGGGAGGTGAGCCTCCAGGTCCATGCCGCCGAAATGCCGGCCGATCAGCGGGTCGGCGAAGGCGGCCGCGTAGAACCGGCGCAGCAGCAGTTCCAGGTCGCCCCGGGTGGCGATGTCGGTCCGCATACGGATCTCCTCTCCGGCCCCCCACCGTACTAGGGTGCAGGAGTGATCGAACTGGTGATCTTCGACTGTGACGGTGTGCTGATCGACAGCGAGCCGCTGGGCGTCGCCGTGGACCGGGTGGCGCTGGCCGACCTCGGGCTGCCGATGACGGAGCAGGAGGTCATCGACCGCTTCGTCGGGCATTCGCACGGCGCGAAGACCGCGCTGATCGAGAAGCTGCTCGGCCGCCCGCTGCCCGCCGACTGGTGGGAGCCGTACCGACCGCTGCACCGCGAGCTGACCGAGGAGCGGCTGGCCCCGGTGGACGGCATCACTGAGGCGCTGGCCGCCATCGAGCTGCCCAGTTGCGTGGCCTCCAACAGCAGCCACCGCTGGCTGCGCACCGGCCTGGGGCTGACCGGGCTGTACCAGCGGTTCGAGGGGCGGATCTTCAGCGGCGCCGAGGACGTGGCGCACGGCAAGCCCGCGCCCGACCTCTTCCTGCACGCCGCCCGCACCCTGGGCGCCGACCCGGCCGCCTGCGTGGTGGTGGAGGACAGCCCGCACGGCCTGGCGGCGGCCCGGGCGGCCGGGATGCCCTCGTTCGGCTACACCGGCGGGGTGATGCCGGCCGAGCGGCTGGCCGGTCACGGCACGGTGCTCTTCGACGACATGCGCAAGCTCCCCGAGCTGCTGGCCGCCCGTCACCGCGGCACCGAACTGGCAGGATGACCGTTATGACCTATCTCGCGGCCGACTCCCGCTACGCCTCGATGACCTACCGCCGCGCCGGGCGCAGCGGCGTCCAGCTGCCCGCCGTGTCGCTCGGCCTGTGGCACAACTTCGGCGACACCCAGCCCCTGGAGGTCCAGCGCGCGGTGCTGCGCCGGGCCTTCGACCGCGGCGTCACCCACTTCGACCTGGCCAACAACTACGGCCCGCCGTACGGCTCGGCGGAGCGCAACTTCGGCTACCTGTTCGCCCAGGACTTCCGCGCGTACCGCGACGAGCTGTTCATCGCCAGCAAGGCCGGCTACGACATGTGGCCGGGCCCGTACGGCGACGGCGGCAGCCGCAAGTACCTGCTGGCCAGCCTGGACCAGTCGCTGGCCCGGATGGGCCTGGACTACGTGGACGTCTTCTACTCGCACCGCTACGACCCCGACACGCCCCTGGAGGAGACCATGGGGGCGCTGGCCGGCGCGGTGCGGCAGGGCAAGGCGCTGTACGCGGCGATCTCCAACTACCCGGCGGAGCAGCACCGGGAGGCGGTGGCGATCCTGCGCGAGCTGGGCACGCCGGTGCTGCTCAACCAGAGCGCCTACTCGATCCTGGACCGGCGCCCCGAGCGGGAGGGCGTGCTGGATGCGGTGGGTGACACCCAGACCAGCCTGATCGCCTACTCCCCGCTCGCCCAGGGCCTGTTGACGGACCGCTACCTGACGGGGGAGGTGCCGGCCGGTTCCCGGATGTCGGTGGGGCACTTCCTGCGGCGGGAGGCGCTCACCCCGGCCAAGCTGGAGCAGCTGCGGTCGCTGAACCAGGTGGCCGAGCAACGCGGCCAGTCCCTCGCCCAGTTGGCGCTGGCCTGGGTGCTGCGGGATCCCCGGGTGGTGTCGGTGATCATCGGGGCCAGCAGTGTGGCCCAGCTCGACCAGAACCTCGACGCGCTGGCGGCCGGGCCGCTGGCTGCCGAGGAGCTGGCCGAGATCGACCGGCTGAGCGTCTGACACAGCGTCAGGCCATCCAGGACACCGTGCGGGCAGCCCGATGTCCGGCCCCTGCTGCTCAGGGGCCGGACATCTGGGTGATTGACGATATCTCAGCTACGCACGTTGGGCGCATACTTGTAGCCGACCCTGCGCACCGTGATGATGCTGCTACGGTGCGCCGCGCCCAACTTGCGGCGCAGGCGGGCGACATGGACGTCCACGGTGCGGCCGTCGCCGACGTGGCCGTAGCCCCAGACCGCGGTGACCAGGTGGTCCCGGGTGTGCACGCGGTGCGGGTGCTGGGTCAGGTGGGCGAGCAACTCGAACTCCAGGTAGGTGAGTTCGAGCGGTTGGCCGTCGACGTGGGCGGTCCGCCGCTCCAGGTCGACGCTGATGCCCCGGGCGGACGGGACGGGCGGAGCGGTCGGCGCCGCCGGGCGCGGAGCCGGCACCGCCGCCACTGGTGCCGCCGCGGCGACGGCGGTCGGCGCCGACTCGGCGGGCACCAGCACCAGGTAGCCGACCATCGGGCGGGCCGCGCCGGTCGGGTCCGACTGGGTGCCGTACTGGGCGAGCAGGCCCGGCGGCAGGGCGGATTGCGGAACCGTTGCGACCACGGTCGCACCGGTCGGCAGGGTGCCGAGCAACTCGGGTGGCAGCGGCAGCAGTTCAGGTGTCGGCGGCTGCCGACGCAGGTCGGCGGCGGTGGGCGGGTTGGTGACCGCGCGCAACGCTCGCAGCTGCGGGGCGGCGGGCGGGGTCAGGGTGACCGTAGAAGAAGGCATGGCAGCTCTTTCGCGCGAGAACGAGGGGTGGGCGTCGTCTGCGCGTCGGGGGACTCAGCGGTCCGCACCGCGTCACGAGGTCCGAGGACGTTGAGAGTCCGGGGACTTGAGGATCAGCGGTGGGCGAGCCGGGACGCGCGGTGCGAACCCGGACAGGTCTGGTCGAAGAGGTGCGGCTGCCGGGACGGCCAGAACGGCTCGAGGTCCTGGCGACCTCGGCTGCTGTCCACGGTGGTGTGCATAGGACCATTGAAGCAGATCAGCGCAGCGCGATCCATGCCAACGGGTGATCAGAGCGCCGATCACCGGGTTGACGACACCTCAGCGCCGCTCGATCGCGTGCTCCACCAACCGGGCCAGCAGCTCCTTGCCGTCCTCCCGGCGCCGCGCGTCGCAGAGCAGCACCGGCACATCGACCGACAGGTCGAGCGCGGCCCGGACGTCCTCCGGCGCGAACGTCTCGGCGCCGTCGAAGCAGTTGACGGCGACCAGGAACGGGATGCCGCGCTGCTCGAAGAAGTCCACCGACGGGAAGCAGTCGGCCAGCCGCCTGGTGTCGGCGAGCACCACCGCACCCAGCGCGCCCTGCGCCAACTCGTCCCAGACGAACCAGAACCGGTCCTGCCCGGGGGTGCCGAAGAGGTAGAGCGCCACGCCCGGGCGGATGTCGATCCGCCCGAAGTCCATCGCCACCGTGGTGGTCCGCTTGCCCGCCACCTGCGAGGTGTCGTCCAGCGGTCGGCCGAGCTCGCTCAGCCGTTCCTCGGTGCGCAGCGGCCGGATCTCGCTGACCGCACCGACCAGCGTGGTCTTGCCGGCGCCGAGGCCGCCGGCCACCAGGATCTTCAGCGCCGCCGCCGGCGCCCCGGCCAGACCACGGGGCGCGGTCGACGGTCGGTCAGAGTGCGCGTAGACCATTGATCACATCTCGGAGCAGGCGCTCGTCCGGCAGTTCGGCGAGCGGGACGGGACGGGTGACGTCGATCAGGCCAGCGGCGTGCAGGTCGCCGAGCAGCACCCGCACCACGCTGACCGGCAGATCGGTGTAGGAGCCCAGCTCGGCGACCGAGATCGGCCCGTCGGCGCTCAGCTGGAGCAGCGCTTCGTGCTCCGGGTCGAGCACCGGGGCCGGCTCGGTGGCGTCCCGGTCGGCTACGGGCCGCGCCGAGATCATCGAGATCAGGTCGAAGAACTCGTCGCCGGCGGGTCTGGCGCGCCCCCGGGTCATCGAGAACAACCGGACCACCGGGCCCGCCTCGTCGTCGAACCAGTGGTCCGGCTCCGTGGGCGAGCCCGGCTCCTGCGGGGTTCTGGCCATCAGGCGGGGTGCCGCGCCTCGGCGGCCAGGTGCTCTCCGACCCGCTTGACCAGCAGCGCCATCTCATAGGCGATCTGGCCGATGTCGGAGTCGGCGTCGGCCAGCACCGCCAGGCAGCTGCCGTCGCCGGCCGCGGTGATGAACAGGAAGGCCTCGTCCAGCTCGACCATGGTCTGCCGCACCCCGCCCGCGTCGAAGTGCCGGCCCGCGCCCTTGGCCAGGCTGTGGAACCCGGCGGCCACGGCGGCCAGGTGCTCGGCGTCCTCCCGGCTGAGGCCCTGCGAGGCGCCGGTCGCCAGGCCGTCGCTGGAGAGGATCACCGCGTGCCGCAGCGACGCGACCCGTCCCACCAGGTCGTCCAGGAGCCAGTTCAGCTCGCCGGCCGGCTGGTTCATTGCGGTCATCGATCAGATCCTTCCGCTGGTGCGGGTTGTGCTGGTTGAGGGGTGGCCGGCAGCGCCGGCGGGATCGGTGACGAGGCCAGGGCTCGTCGCGGTTCCGGGGCGGGCGTCGGCACGGTCCGCACGACCGGGGCCGGCGGCCGCGGGGCCGGGCGTTGCGGTCCGGCCGGGGCCGGGCGTTCGGGTGCGGCCGGAGCCGGGCGTTCGGGTGCGGCGCGGCCTCGGCTGAAGCCGCGTTGGAAGGAGCTGAAGGCGGCGCGGGCTTCTTCCGGCGAGCGGGCGGGAGCGGGGGCGGGCTGCGGGCGCTCGTCCCGTTCGCCCTTCAACTGCGGTGCCAGGTTGGCCTGCTTGACCCGGCGGGGCAGCAGCCCGCCGGCGGGGCGGCCGCCGGAGGACCCGTCAGCGGTCGAGGCACTCGTGGCCGACGGGACGGCCGTGACGGGGGCGTCAGCCCTGGCCGGAGCGTCAGCCGTGACCGCGGCGTCGGCCGTGACCGCGGCGTCGGCCGTGGCCGGACCGTCGGCCGTGACCGGGGTGTCGGCCGGCGTCGCCTCGGATGGCGCGTCAGACCGGCGGTGCCGCCCGGTGCCACCAGGTGCGGGCACCAGCACCGGACCGCCGGCCGCCCGGCGCCGCGGCAGCCCGCCCGGCGTGCGGGCCGGCTCGCTGCCGGCCGGCTGCGGTCCGGTGACCGCCCGGCCGTGGCCGCGCGTCCGGCCCCGGCGCGAAGGACCGCTCGCACCGCCGGCCACCGCCACCAGCTCGCGGTCCTTGTGCGGCTCGGCGCCGGGCGCGGCGGCCCGCGGGGTCGGCACCTGGCCGGGCACATCGGCCAGCAGCTCACGCGGGATCAGCACCACGGCGGTGGTGCCGCCGTAGGGCGAGGCGCGCAGGCTGACCCGGATGCCGTGCCGCCGGGCCAGCCGGCTGACCACGAACAGGCCGAGCCGGTCGGTGTCGGCCAGGTTGAACGGCTGCTCGACCTCCAGGCGCTGGTTGATCTCGGCGAGCGCCTGCTCGCTCAGGCCCAGGCCGCGGTCGTCGATCTCCAGCGCGAAGCCGTGCGCGACCACCTCGCCCTGCACCGTGACCTGGGTCTGCGGCGGCGAGAACACCGCGGCGTTCTCCACCAGTTCGGCGACCAGGTGGGTGACGTCGGCGACCGCGCTGCCGACCAGCCCGGTGCCGGGGAACGGGCGGACGATCACCCTGGCGTAGTCCTCGACCTCGCCGACGGCGGCCCGCACCACGTCGACCATCCGCACCGGCTTGCGCCAGGCCCGGCCCGGCGAACCGCCGGAGAGGATGATCAGACCCTCGGCGTGCCGCCGCATGCGGGTGGTCAGGTGGTCGAGCTTGAACAGGTCCTCGAGGTCGCCCGGGTCCTCGGTGCGCCGCTCCATGGTGTCCAGCAGGGTCAGCTGGCGGTGCAGCAGCACCTGGCTGCGCCGGGCGAGGTTGACGAAGACGGCGGAGACGCCGCGGCGCAGCTCGGCCTGTTCGACGGCCGCCTGGACGGCGGCCCGCCGCACCGCGTTGATGGCCCGGCCGACCTGCCCGATCTCGGCCGGCCCGAACGCCAGCTCGGGTGCTTCAGCGGCGATGTCCACCGCCTCGCCGTCCCGCAGCCGCCGCATCACCGCGGGCAGGCGGATGTCGGCCAGCTCGTCCGCGGAGTTGCGCAGGCCGATCAGCTCGCGGACCAGGCCGCGGCCGATCCGCAGCGAGATCAGCAGCGTGACCACGATGGCCAGCAGCCCGGCGATACCGGCGATGACGCCCCGCCAGAGCAGGCCCATGGCATAGGCGCGGGCCTGCTCGCCGAGGGCGGCGGCCAGCTTGGTGTTCTCGTTGTAGAGGTCGGAGAGCAGCGGGGTCACGGTCCCGTTCCAGCGGGTCTCGCTGATGAAGTGTGCGGCCTCGCTCGGGGAGGCGCTCTGGAACTCGCGCTCGGCCAGGTCGAGGTTCATCCAGTTGTCGCCGCTGTTCAGGCTCTGGTAGTAGCCCAGGTCGGGCTGGTCCAGCTCGTTGATGTAGATCTCGTAAAGGGCCTGCTGGTCGTGCATCGGGTCGATGACTGCCTGGTAGTCCAGCGCACCGGGGGTGTCGGTGTTGAGCAGGCCCTCCATGGCCGCGTCCTCTTGGGAGAGCATCTCGCGGGCCCGGCTGAGTTCGACCAGCACCATTCCCTGGCGGGGCAGTTGGCCGGTCTGCCGACTGAGGAACGCGGTGCGGAACTCGAAGGCGGGTTTGAGCAGGTCGGAGTAGCTGCTGATCGCGTACTCCCAGGAGAAGCTGTCCTGCCCGACCTGGCCGCGCAGGCCGGGCAGGTTGCCGAGGGACTTGAGGAAGTCCTGCAGCCGGGTCCGCTCGGTCCTGCCCAGCTGGCTGCCGGACGACCCGTTGAAGGTCCGCTGCAGCGCGGCCACGTCCTGGTCGGTGGTCTGCTGGGCCTTCAGGTAGTCGTCCTGCACTCCGGAGGCGGCGGGCCGGGCCAGCCGGAGCACCGCGGCCCGGCGCTCCACCTGCAGGTCGCGGGCCACCACGTCGACCGGGGCGCCGAAGGTGCGGTAGCTGGAGGCCACGTTCAACTGCTGCCGGAAGTCGCTGGTGGTGACCAGGGTGGCGTAGGCCCACAGGCCGACCAGGGCCACGATGGGCACCAGGAGCAGCGCGATGATCTTCGCGCGGATCGAGCTGCTGCGCAGACGCATGGAGTCCTCGGTCAGGTGTGCCCGCAACCGACCGGGCCGGGGCGCCGGGTCGATGGATCTGCGCGAGCTTACTACTGGATTGTGTGACGTTCGACGCGTCTGGTGGATCGTTTTTGAACATTTGTGGGCATGCGCATGACCGTTGGCACACTCGGGTATCAATCGTGCCCGTTCCATGGGGAATTCAGACTTCTCTGGGCAGCGCCCCGGCAATCCGCTACCGTCGCTTCCGGGGCCGCGGGCAAGGTCGCGATGGATCGGCGGGCGAACCACGGATCGTGCACGGCCTGCCGGGCGGGAGGCCGGACACCGTGCGCCAGCAGAACACCCCGCCCCTGGCCGGGCCCGCGTCGGGCGGCCTCGCGGACTCGGTCTACGACACCGCCGAACTCACTCCCCAGCTGGTCCTGTTGGCCCGCCGCACGGACGGCGGCGACCGCTGGCGGCCGGTCACAGCGGCCCGGTTCCGCGGCGAGGTGCTGGGACTGGCCAAGGGTCTGCTGGCGCGCGGGGTGCGGTTCGGCGACCGGGTCGCGCTGATGTCCAGGACCAGGTACGAGTGGACCCTCTTCGACTACGCGCTCTGGTCGATCGGCGCCATCCCGGTGCCGATCTACCCCACCGCGGCCGCCGAGCAGGTGCGCTGGATCCTCGCCGAGACCGGGGCGGTGGCCTGCGTGGTGGAGGACGAGGACCACGCGATGACGATCGGCGCGGTCTGCGACGCGCTGCCCGAGCTGACCGGGATCTGGCAGCTGGACCACGGCTGCGTGCGGTCCCTGACCGAGGAGGGCGCCGGCATCCCGGAGAGCCTGGTGCACCGTCAGCGCCTGGCCGTCACCCCGGAGACCATCGCCACCGTCATCTACACCTCCGGCACCACCGGTCGCCCCAAGGGCTGCCTGCTCAGCCACGGCAACTTCGCCGCCCAGGCCGACAATGTGCTGGCCGGCTGGAAGAGCGTGCTGTTCGAGACCGACGGTCAGCCCGCCACCCTGCTCTTCCTGCCACTGGCGCACGTGTACGGACGGATGCTGCAGGTGGCCGCACTGCGCGGCGGGATCCGGCTCGCCCACCTGGCCGAGCTGCGCGCCGAGGCGCTGCTCCCCGCGCTCGCGTCCTACCGGCCCACCGTGCTGTTCGCCGTCCCCTATGTGTTCGAACGGCTCTACGACGCCACCCGGATCGCCGCCGAACAGGCCGGTCGGGGCGAGCTGTTCGAGCAGGCCATGGCGGTCGCGGTCGACTGGGCCACCGGCAACGAGCGCCGCGCGCTGGGCCACGGCTCCGGCCCGGGCGCGACGGTGCGGATGCGTCACGTGGCCTACGACCGGCTGGTCTACCAGCGGATCCGGGCGCTGTTCGGCGGCCGGGTGCGGCATGTGATGTGCGGGGGGTCGACGCTCAGCCGCGAGCTCGGCCTGTTCTTCGCCGGTGCCGGGATGACCGTCTACGAGGGCTACGGACTGACCGAGACCACCGCGGCGATCATCGCCAACCCCGCCGACAGCCCCAAGTTCGGCACCGTCGGCCGACCCATCCCCGGCGCCGAGGTGGTGATCGCGGACGACGGCGAGGTCTGGGTGCGCGGCGGCGGCGTCTTCGCCGGCTACCTCAACCATCCGCGCTGCACCACCGAGGCACTGCACGACGGCTGGCTCGCCACCGGTGACCTCGGCCGGCTGGACGAGGACGGCTATCTGACCATCGTCGGGCGCAAGAAGGAGGTGATCGTCACCAGTAGCGGCAAGAACCTGGCACCGGCCGCGCTGGAGGAGCGGGTGCGGGCCCATCCGCTGGTCTCCCACTGCCTGGTGGTCGGTGACAACCGGCCCTACATCGCGGCGCTGATCACCCTGGACCCGCGGGCCCTGTCGCACTGGCAGCAGATGCACCGCCGGGCCGCGATGGACGAGTGGGCGATGCTCACCGACGAGGAGTTGCACCTGGAGATCCAGCGGGCGGTGGCGGCCGCCAACACCTCGGTCTCCCGAGCCGAGTCGATCCGGGCGTTCCGGCTGCTGCCGGGCGACTTCACGGTGGAGCAGGGGCTGCTCACCCCCTCGCTGAAGCTGCGCCGCAAAGCCATCGCAGAACACTTCGCCGCCGACATCGAGGCGCTCTACACGCCGTGAGCCTGACAGCCTGACGTTTCGCCAGTTCATCTGTCCACCCTTTGCGGCCCGCTGGGCTCGCGGACTACCTGCGCTGATCCTCAAGGCAGCCTTAACTCCCCGCACGCCCCCTTGACCTGACGGCTGGTCTAGTCCATTTTGTTCAGCACGCGGCCCGCTCCACCGGGTTCGCAACTCCGGGCAACCCGTATCCCACCCGTCCCGCGCTCCCCCGCCCGTGCGCGGAACGGCCCCCACACCTTCCCCACTGGAGAGGTTCCCCGCTCATGGAACGCGCCCAGAAGTCCCCCACCACCGAGCATCCGCCACCCGGCCGGCACCGGCGGCGGCGCACCACCGCGCTGACCGCCGTGGCCGCGCTCGGCCTGGCCGCCGGCACGCTCGCCGCCTTCAGCGGCGGGCAGTCCGCCCAGGCGGCCGCCAACACCGCGGCCGGCGCGGCGCTGAGCAGCAACTGGTACGCCTCCGCGCCGTATCTGATGCCGGAGGACAACTCCCCGCCGGACGCCGGCGCAGTGATGGACGCCACCGGCCAGAAGGCCTTCCAGCTGGCGTTCATCCTGGACGGCGGCAGCTGCTCGCCGGCCTGGGGCGGCACCTCCTCGATCGACACCGACACCACCATGCCCGCGGTGATCTCGCAGATCCGGGCCAAGGGCGGGGACGTCTCGGCCTCCTTCGGCGGCTACGGCGGCACCAAGCTCGGCCAGACCTGCGGCACTCCGGAGGCCACCGCCGCCGGCTACCAGAAGGTGATCACCAAGTACGGCCTGCACGCGATCGACTTCGACCTGGAGGAGCCGGAGTACGAGAACAGCGCGGCCATCCACAACGAGATCGGCGCCGCCAAGATCCTGCAGGCGGACAACCCCGGCCTGTACGTCTCGATCACCACGGCGGGCACCAATGCGGGCACCGGCTGGTTCGGGCAGCAGATGCTCAACGAGGCCAAGTCCCAGGGCTTCACGCCCGACAACTACTCGATCATGCCGTTCGACGGCGGGTTCAACGGCGCCGCCGCGCAGACCGCCGCGCTCACCCAGTTCAACTCCATCCTGCAGACCACCTTCGGCTGGGACGCGGCCACCGCCTACGCCCACGAGGGCGTCTCGATGATGAACGGGCGCACCGACGCGGCGGAGTACTTCACCCAGGCGGACTTCCAGACCGTGCTGGACTACGCCACCTCGCACGGGATGGCGCGCTACACCTTCTGGTCGGTCAACCGGGACCGCCAGTGCACCCCGGTGGTCGACCCGGGCCTGTCCGGCTCCTGTTCGAGCGTGACGCAGAACGCCTGGGACTTCACCAGGTACACGGTGAAGTTCGCGGGCGCCACCCCGGTGACCACGCCGCCGACCACCGCGCCGCCGACCACCGCGAGCCCGGGCGTGTGCACCGCACCGCCGTGGAACTCCGCCACCGCCTACACGGCGGGCGCCAAGGTCTCGTACAGCGGCCACGGCTACACCGCCAAGTGGTGGACGCAGAACGAGGTGCCGAGCGCCAGCGGGCCGTACGGTCCGTGGACCGACGACGGGCCCTGCTGAGCCTGCGCCCGGGTAAGCAGGACGGCCGTGCGGGTTGGGGGCCCCGCACGGCCGTGGTGCAGTCTGTGCCACTGCTGTCAGTGGCGCTGCTTGGCTGATGAGGGGTCAGCCAAGCATCAGGCGTTGGCCGCGAACTCCGGCAGGTAGGCGTCGGCCTGGCCGGCCGCGGTCGGGTGGTAGCTCTCGTTGGTCGGGATCGTGGTGCTGTGCAGCCACTGGTCGGAGTCGCCGCAGATCTCGTGGCCGGCGTCGAAGTCGCCTCTCACATCGGCGAAGCTGAAGCCGGCGTCGGCGGCGGCCTGGCTGATGACGCCGTCGATGACGTCGGCGGCACCGTCGATCGCGCTGCGCGAGGTGTCGCTGATGCCGAACACGCAGTTACCCGGGACCTGGTAGAGGTGCGGGTAGTCGAGCACCACCACATGGGCGTTCGGCGCCGCGTTGCTGATCGCCGAGAAGGTGTTCGCCAGCAGGCCCGGCAGGGTGTTCTGGGCGAACGACTCGGCGCTGTTGACGGAGCTCACGCAGGCGCTGGTGCCGCTCAGCACGCAGGTCTCCATGGTGTTGGCGAAGCCTGCGTCGTTGCCGCCGATGGTGATGCTGACCTCGCTGGTCGAGGAGTTGAGCGCCGAGACCTGGCTGTTCAGGACGTCACTGGTGGTGGCGCCGGAACAGGCCACGTCCGTGAAGTTGGACGCGTTCTGCGAGGCCCAGAGGTAGGGGTAGGAGTTGTAGCTGCGATCGCAACTGCCACTGCTGCCGACGTAGTTGCCGGCTCCCACCCCGGCCGAGTAAGAGTCGCCCAGCGCAACGTAGTTGACCGTGGCCGCGTTGGCGGGTGAGGCGAGGAAGAGGGTGCCGGCGGCGAGGGCGCTCGCCATGACCGCACCGGTGAGAACACGCGCGGAGCGCATGGGTCCTCCATTGGTAGGAGAGTGACGGGAGTTACTGGCTAGTACCAGCGGGACTGAGTAGACCAGTGGAAAGCGCCCCTCGGGAAGTGCTCATGCCAAAGTCGTTATCGTGAATTCTCTTGGCAGCCCCCAGAGTTGGCCGGAATGTAGAAGACCGTCCCGCCGGGGTGGCGTTCATCTGGCAATCGTCACAAAGGATTCACCGTCGACGGCCGCTCCGAGCGCGTCTCCACGGCCGCTCCGAGCGCGTCTCCACGGCCGAGACGCGCGTCGCACGGGCAGCACAACGGCCGCGCGGGCCCTCAAAACCCGCACGGTCGTTGCCGGTTGACCGCCCGAGGCGGCCGACCGGTCAGGCGTTCGCGGCGAACTGCGGCAGGTAGCCGAACTCCTGACCCGACGCGGTCGGGTGGTAGCTCTCGTTGACCGGCAGCGTGGTGCTGTGCAGCCACTGCGTGGAGCCGCCGCAGATCTCATGGCCGGCGTCGAAGGCGGCTCTCACGTCGGCGAACTTGAATCCGGCGTTGGCGGCGGCCTTGCTGATCACGCCGTCCAGGATGTCCGCGGCGCCGTCGATCGCGGACCGGGAGGTGTCGCTGATGCCGAACACGCAGCTGCCCGGGACCTGGTAGAGGTGCGGGTAGTCGAGCACCACCACATGGGCGTTCGGCGCCTTGGCGTGGATCGCCGCGTACGTCTGCGCCAGCCGGCCGGGCAGGCTGTTCTTGGCGAACGACTCCGCGCTGGACACCGCGCCCAGGCACTCGTCGGTGCCCTGCAGCACACAGGTCTCCATGGTGTTGGCGAACCCGGCGTCATTGCCGCCGATGGTGATGCTGACCTCGGTGGTCGACGAGCTGAGCGCCGAGACCTGGCTGTTCAGGACGTCACTGCTGGTGGCGCCGGAACAGGCCGCGTCGGTGAAGCCGGACGCGTGCCGAGCGGCCCACAGATAGGGGTAGGAGTCGTAGCTGCGATCGCAACTGCCGCTGCTGCCGACGTAGTTGCCGGTTCCCACGCCGGCGGAGTAGGAGTCGCCCAGTGCAACGTAGTTGACCGTGGCCGCATTGGCGGGCGCGGCGAGGAAGAGGGTGGCGGCGGCAAGGGAGCTCGCCATCAGCGCACCGGTGGCAACACGGGCAGAACGCATTGGTCCTCCATGGGGTGCTACGAGAGTTACTGAGTAGTACCAGTGGGACGCGCCACCTGGAAGCATCCGAACCGAATATGGCGCTACGGAATCCCTTAGTAGCCCTCGGTGCTGGTCCGGATGGAGCAAGCCGTCCCAGTGGCGGCCTTCGGCGGTGTGTTCGGTGACGGCGGCAACACCGCAGCACAACGGCCATGCGGGGCAGGGAGGGCCCCGCATGGCCGTTGTGCACAGCCGCGGCCGCGCTCATGGTGCGGGTGGCTCTGATGACGCTGGTGGCGCTGGTGGTCGTGATGGCCCGGCGTTGCGTTCGACTGGCGAGATCAGCCGATCATCCGGCCGGCGGTGATCAGGCGCTGGCCGAGAACTCCGGCAGGTAGCCGTACTGCTGGCCGTCCGCCGTCGGGTGGTAGCTGTCGCTGATCGGCCAGGTGGTGCTGTTCAGCCACTGGTCCGAGTCGCCGCAGATCTCGTGGCCCTGATCAAAGCTGCCTCTCACGTCGGCGAAGGTGAAGCCGGCGTTGGCGGCAGCCTTGTTGATCACGCCGTCCAGGATGTCGGCGGCGCCGTTGATCGCGGACCGGGAGGTGTCGCTGATGCCGAACAGGCAGCTGCCCGGGACCTGGTAGAGGTGCGGGTAGCTGAGCACCACCACATGGGCATTGGGCGCGTGGGAGTGGATCTGCGAGTAGGTGTTGGCCAGCAGACCGGGCAGGGTGTTCCGGGCGTACGACTCGGCGCTCGACACCGCGCTCAGGCACGAGCTGGTGCCGGACAGGACGCAGGTCTCCATGGTGTTGGCGAACCCGGCGTCATTGCCGCCGATGGTGATGCTGACCTCGGTGGTCGAGGAGTTGAGCGCCGAGAGCTGGCTGCTCAGGACGTCACCGGTCTTGGCACCGGAGCACGCCACGTCGGTGAAGTTGGCGCCGGTCTGGGCGGCCCAGAGGTAGGGGTAGGAGCTGTAGCTCCGAGAGCAGCTGCCGCTGCTGCTGTCGTAGTTGCCGGCACCAACGCCGGCCGAGTAGGAGTCGCCCAGCGCAACGTAGTTGACGGTGGCCGCGCTGGCGGGGGCGGCGAGGGAGACGGTGCCGGCGGCAAGAGCAGCGGCCGTGATCGCACCAGCAACAACACGAGCGAGACGCATTGAGCCTCCACGGGAGAGTGATGGGGGTTACTCAGTGGTACCAGTGACGCCCGTCCCCGGGAAGTGCCCATGCCAAATATGTTGATATGAATTCTCTTGGTAGAGTGCGGAGTTGGCCACGATGTAGCGAACTGGTCGCTTGAGACGGTGTTCGGTGACTATTCGTCACAAACGATTTCGAGCTCGAAGCCCTGACCGTCCACCAGGTGCACTGCCGCGCCGGTGTCCACGCGCAGCGTCCAACGAGCCGCGAGGGCGGCGCTCACCGCGGCCCGCGAGCCGTGCACCGCAAGATGGTTGAGTCCGGCGCGCAGCCGGTCGTGACCGCCGGGGCGCAGCGCCGGCGACTGCTCGAGCACCAGGTAGCTGTCGCCGAGGCGCCAGCTGCGTCCCGCGTCCCAGCTCTGGAACGGCAGGCATCCCAGGGCGAGCAACACCGGGGACCACTGCTCCTCGGCCAGCACCAGGTCGTCCACCCAGAGCTCGATGTGGTGGATGAACCCCCTGCGCGGCCCGGACATCTGGCTCCCCTCGGATCGTCAGCTTGCTCGCACCCGCCGGTCGCACCCGACCCTAGCCGACCCCGCGCGCATCGACCCGCAGAACCGAACATGATCCCGGCCACCCGTGGCAACCCTCACACCCCGATCGCTGCCCGAGCTGCGGTGGCACGAACCCCGGGCTGCGGTGCCACATGCGCCTGGCCACCCTGTGACGCACCCCGGACCGCAGTGCCACGCACACCGCCCCGGCGATGCACCCCGCAACCGCAGTGCACGGCCGTTCGCTCTGCAGCGCGCCCGGACCGCCGCGCCAATCGCACCCGGCCACCCTGCCGCGCCCCCGGACCACCGCGCGGCTCACACCCCGGGGAAGACCTCGCACCCCGTCACCGGCAGCTCCTCGATCTCCTCGTTCGCCGCCGCCGGCACCCCGAACTCCGCCACCGCGACCCGCACCGCAGCCCGCGCCTGCCGCAGCCCCGGCACGCCCCACCCCAGCAACTCGACTGCCAGGCCCGGCGCCACCAGCAGTCGCCGGTAGTGGCGCCCCGAGGCCGGGTCGGGCCTGCTCGGGCCGACCGCACGCAGCTCGGCGGCCATCCGGACCCGCGCGCACTCGTGCCCGTTGTTGGCGGAGCCGACCCGGTCGTAGAGGTAGCCCAGGTAGTGCGCCGGACCGATCACCGCTTGCGCCTCCTCGCCGGCCTCCCGCGCCAGCGCCGCCCCGGGATCCCCGGCGTCCTCCGCCTCCAGCGAGCCACCGGGCAGGCTGACCACGCCGTCCTTGGGGTTGATCAGGGTGAGCACTCGCCCGTCCGGCGCGAAGAGCCAGCCCCAGGACTGCTTCACGGGGAGCCACGGGGGCACCGGTTCCGCCGGCCGCCACGGCCAGCCTGCGGCTGGGCGACGCCGGACCCGGCCGAGCAGCTCAGCGATCTCTGCGCTGTACTCGATCCGCTGCATGGGGCCCCCTCCGGTCTCGGGCCGGTCGGTCCGGCTGCGCTGGTTCGTTCGCCGGCTTCGCCGCGCCGATCGGGGTTGCGCGGGGTCCGACCTGTTGATCTTCCCCGAACAGGCGGGCGATGAACAGCCCTCGCGCCCGCATGGGGCACAACCGCGACACGACTGCAGCACGTGTCGGACGCAACCGAGACTCGCCGCCTCCCAAGGGCCGTCACCTCACTCTCCCGCACCCGATGACACCCCCGATCCGCACCCCAACCCGAACCCGGCCCGGATCCGCACCGGCCCGCACCCCGGGCGCACCAGCCCCGCCCTCCGGTCCGGCAGCCGAGCCAGCAGCACCCGCAGCTCCTCGACGGCCAGCGGCGCCAGACCACCGCACGCCAGCCTCCAGCCGCGCACCGTGTGGCGCGGCGCCGCCCGGCTCCGGGCCGGCCCCGTACTGGCGGTCAGCAACTCACCACGCGCACCGCTCGCCAACCCGGCAGCCAGCAGCGCGCGGAACGCCTCGGCCTGCCGCTCCCCCGCGACCCGCCGACCGCCGGCCACACGGGCCTCATGCTCGGCGACCTGCCGCTGCTCGGCCCGCGCCCAGCGCAGCAGCAGCCGGTGACACCCCTCACCGAGCCCGCTCAGCAAGTCGTCATACAACCGCTCCGCAACCCGGACGGCCGCCCTCGCACCGGGCCGCCCGGCCAACTCCGCCAGGGCCACGGTCAGCCGCACCCGGGCCAAGTGGTCGTCGACCAGCGCGGGCAGCAGCTGCGCCATCCGCTGACCGGCATAGACGAACGGCTCGCCGGCCAGCTGCGGATCGGCCGCATACGCCACCTGTGCGGCCGGCGCACCGGGCCGCAGCCCGCGCACCATGCAGTAGTCCAGGTAGTCCACCGGCTCCAGCACCCGCAGGTGGACCGCCACCCCCTGACCGTCGATCCCGCGCAGCTGGCGCTCCGCCTCGCGCAGGTACCGCCCGTAGTCGGCCGGACCGCAGAGGCCGACCGCACGCAACCGGCCGTAGTCCATCGCGTCCGCCACGAGCGCGACCGCCACCGCCGCGCCGCCGGCCGCCGGCAGCGGCGCCGGAGCCACCAGGGACACCGCCTGCTCCATGATCACCACGTCCTCTCCCGGAACTGATCGAGTCGCTGTCACTTCGCCATCGAACCTACTCACTGCCACTGACAATCGACGTTCCGTCACCTTCGGAGCGCTCGGTCGAGGCTGCCGGGGTCGTCGGGGCCGCTGTTCTGTCAGAGGTGCCCGCTAGGGTCGAAGCATGCGACTGCTGCATACCTCCGACTGGCATCTGGGGCGCTCCTTCCACCGGGAGAGCCTCCACGAGGCCCAACACGCCTTCCTCGACCACCTGGTGCACGTGGTCGAAACCGAGCGCGTGGATGCCGTGCTGGTCGCCGGAGACGTGTACGACCGGGCGCTGCCCGGCCTGGAGGCGGTCGCGCTCTTCGACGAGGTGCTGCACCGGCTCGCCGACCTCGGCGTTCCGACCGTCTTCATCAGCGGCAACCACGACTCGGCCCGGCGGCTCGGGGTCGGCTCCGGTCTGATCCAGCGGGCGGGCATCCACCTACGGACCGATCCGGGAGCGGTCGCCAGCCCGGTGCTGCTGTCGGACGCGCACGGCGAGGTCGCGGTCTACGGTCTGCCGTATCTGGAGCCGGTGCTGGTCCGCGAGCGGTACGGGTTGGAGCGAGGCGGGCACGCGGCCGTGCTCGAAGCCGCGCTGGAGCAGGTCCGGGCGGACCTGGCCGACCGCCCGGTGGGCACTCGGTCGGTGGTGCTGGCGCATGCCTTCGTCACCGGCGGCGCACCGAGCGACAGCGAGCGGGACATCGCCGTCGGCGGCGTGGCCGGCGTGCCGGCCGAGCTGTTCGACGGGATCGACTACGTGGCCCTCGGCCATCTGCACGGCGCCCAGACCCTGGCCCCGCACCTGCGCTACAGCGGCTCGCCGCTGGCGTACTCCTTCTCCGAGGCCCGACAGCGCAAAACCATGTGGCTGGTGGACTTGGCGGCCGACGGCTCGGTGGCCGCCCAGCGGATCGACTGCCCGGTGCCCCGGCCGCTGGCCTGTCTGCGCGGCACCCTCGCCGAGCTGCTGACCGAGCCGGAGTACGGCGAGTTCGAGGACTGCTGGGTCCAGGCGACGCTGACCGATCCGAGCCGCCCCGCCGAGCCGATGGAGCAGCTACGCCGCCGCTTCCCGCACACACTCCAACTGCTCTTCGAGCCGGCCGAGGAGCCCACCGACAGGGCGGTCTCCTACGCCTCCCGGGTGCGCGGGCGAACGGACCTGGAGGTGGCCGAGAGCTTCGTGCGGCACGTCCGCCCCGGCGTCGAGCTGGTCGGGCGGGAGCGGGACTGGCTGCGCGAGGGCCTGGAGCAGGTCCGCACGGACCAGCAGCAGCGGGCGGAGCTGGCGCGATGAGGCTCCATCAGCTGACCGTCACCGCCTTCGGCCCGTTCGCCGGCCGCGAGCGGGTGGACTTCGACACGCTCACCACCGGCGGCCTCTTCCTGCTGCGCGGTGCGACCGGTGCCGGCAAGAGCAGCCTGCTGGACGCCGTGTGCTACGCGCTCTACGGCGAACTGCCGGGCACTCGGCGAGCGAACCGGATGCGCAGTGACCATGCCGACCCGGGGGTCCTCACCGAGGTGCGGCTGGAAGTCACCCTGGGCGGACGCCGGTTGGAGATCACCCGGATCCCCGAGCAACCGCGGCCGAAGAAGCGCGGCACCGGATTCACCGTGGAGAAGGCGCAGACCCTGCTGCGCGAGTGGGTGGCGGACGCCGGCGACGGCACGCCCGGCTGGCGGGCGGCCAGCCGCTCGCACCAGGAGGCCGGCGAGGAGTTGCTGCGCCTGATCGGCATGAGTCGGGAGCAGTTCTGCCAGGTGGTGCTGCTGCCCCAGGGTGACTTCGCGCGGTTCCTGCGGGCCGACGCGAGCCAGCGGGCGGAGCTGCTCGGCCGCCTCTTCGACACCGAGCGGTTCCGGCAGTTGGAGACCTGGCTGGGTGACCGGCGGCGCGACCAGGAGGCCGCCGTGCAGGCCGACCGGCACCGGCTGCGGGAGCTGATCAGCCGCACCGAGCAGGCGGCCGGCGAGCCCTGGCCGACCGAGGCGGCACCGGAGGAGGCGCTCGGCTGGGCTGCCGTGCTGCGCGAGTCGGCAGCCCAGGCGTTGGCGGTCCGCACTGCGGCACTCGCCGCTATTGAGCGTCACCATACGGACGCACAGGGTGAGTTGGCGGAGCAACAGGAGCTCGCCCGCCGCCAGGCCGAACACACCGAGGCGGTCAAGCACGCCGAGCGGCTGGCGGCCACGGCCGATCAGGAGGCGGCCGCACGGGAGCGGCTGACGCTGGCTCAGGCGGCGCTGACCGTGGAATCCGCACTCCGCCAGCACACCCAGGCCGCCGCCGCGCACGACCGCGCCCGTAACACCGAGGCCCAGGCCCGCGCCCACCTGACCCACGCCTGGGACCAGAGCCACCCCGCCCGCACCCCAGCGGGAGCCCCCAGCACTCCCCGCACCGAACCGCACGCGGACACCGCCACCCCGCTGGGGGCCCCCACCAGCCACCCCACCGCAGCCCACGCGGACACCACCGCGCGCCCCAGCGACCCCGCCAACCCCCAGACACCCTGGCCACCCACCACCCCGCCAGGAGCCCCCACCCCCACCGGGCGCAGCGGCAGCCCCGTAACCGCCACCACTCCCGTCCCCCATGCCCCCGCCGACCGCCTGGCGGCGGCGGAGGCCGCGACCCGGGAGGAGCTCGGGCGGCTTGAGGCCGCCGCGGCCGACGAGCGCCGAGCCGCCGCGCTCGCCGCCGAGCAGCAGCGGGAGGCGGCCGAGCGGCGGCGGGCCGAGGAGCTGGCCGAGGAGGCGGAGCGCTGGCTGGCCGAGCAGCAGGACGCCGCCGAGGCCCGCCACCAGCGCGAGGAGGCCGCCCGGGCCACCGCGCTGCGTGCCGAGCAACTCGCCGCCCAGCGGACCGAGGCCGAGCAGCGGGCCCAAGCCGCCCACCGCCGGGACGAGTTGCGGGCCCGGATCACCCACGACGAGCGCGCCCTGCTGCCGATCCAACAGGCCGCGCTGGCCGCCCGCGAGCACTCCCTCGATCTGCGTCAGCGCCGACTCGACGGCATGGCCGCCGAGTTGGCCGGCCGGCTGGGCCCGGACCAGGCCTGCCCGGTCTGCGGCTCCGCCGAGCACCCGGCCCTCGCCGTCGCGCCCACCGCCCCGGTCGGCGCGGCCGACGAGGAGGCCGCGGCCGCCGCCCAGCAGGCTGCCGAAGATGCCCGTGCCGCGGCCGAGCGCGCGCTGACCGAGCTGCGGCTGGGCGAGGCCGCCGCGACCGCGACCGCCGGCGAGCAGTCGGTCGACGACCTCGCCGCACACCTCGCCGAGCTCACCGAGCAGCACCGCGGCGCGCTGCGGGCGGGCGAGGAGCTGACCGTGCTGCTCCAGCAGCGGGAGCGGTTGGAGCAGCAGCACCAGCAGTTCACCGAGCAGTTGCGGCAGGCCCGGGATCGGGTGGTCGCCAGCACCACGGGCCTGGAGCAGCGGGCGGCGGAGCAGGCCGAGCTGGCCGCGCGGATCGCCGCCGCCCGGGGTGACGCCCCGTCGGTGGCCGCCCGCGCCGCCCGGCTGAGCCGCCTGGCGGAGGCTCTGTCCGCCGCCGCGCAGGCCGCCCGGGCCACCGAGCAGGCGGCAGCCCATCTGCGCGACGCCGAGCAGGAGTTGTCCCGCACCGCCGCCACGGCCGGTTTCGCCTCACCACGGCAAGCCGCCGGGGCCGCTCTGCCGCCCGCCGAACTGACCGCCCTGCGGCACCGTCTGGAGCAGCGGGCCGCCGAGCGGCGCAGCGTCGACCAGGCGTTGGCCCGCCCCGAGTTGGCCGCGGCCGCCGCCGCGCCGCCGGCCGATCCCGGCGCGGCCCAGGCGGCCCTGAACGCCGCGACGGCCGCGCTGCGTGCCGCCGCGGCGGCGGAGCACGCCGCCCACCAGCGGGTCGAGGCGCTGCGCGAGCTCGGCCACGGGCTGGCCGAGTTGGCCCGCGAGGCGGCACCACGGCTCGCGGAGTTCGGCGAGATCAGCCGACTGGCCCAACTGGCGGGCGGCACCAGCGGTGAGAACCGGCTGAAGATGCGCCTGGAGTCCTATGTGCTGGCGGCTCGCCTCGAGCAGGTGGCCGCCGCCGCGAGCGCCCGGCTGGTCAGGATGTCGGGCGGCCGCTACACCCTGGTGCACAGCGACGAGCGCAGCGCGGGCGGCAAGCGGTCCGGCCTCTCGCTGCTGGTGGTCGACTCCTGGACGGGCACCGAGCGGGACACCGCGACGCTCTCCGGTGGTGAGAGCTTCTTCGCTTCACTGGCGCTCGCGCTGGGCCTGGCGGACGTGGTGACCGACGAGGCGGGCGGCATGCCGCTGGACACCCTCTTCATCGACGAGGGCTTCGGCACCCTGGACGAGCAGGCCCTGGAGGAGGTCATGGACGTGCTCGACGGGCTGCGCGAGCGGGACCGGGCGGTGGGCATCGTCAGCCATGTCGCCGATCTGCGCCAGCGGATCCCGTCCCAGCTGCTGGTGCACAAGACCCGCCGCGGCTCGACCCTGCGCCCGACGACGGCGGACGCTCCCTGAGCCGGACGACCGACGCCCACCGCCGTCCCCTGGACCCGCGCCCACCGCCGTCCCCTGAGCCGGACGACCGCGAACGCCCCCTGAACCCGCGGGCAGGCGTCAGCCCGAGCAGGCGCTGCGCTGGGCCTGCTGCCAGGCGCAGCGCGGGCAGAGCGGGCTGCCCGCGGCCTCGGCCGGGTACTCGGTGGGTTCGCCGCACAGCACGCAGGCGGCGCGTGGGCCGTCGCCCCGGCCATCGCCCCGGTTGTCAGCCCGACCGTCACCACGACCGTCGGCCGGACGGTGGCCGGCCAGGTTCAGGGCGCGGAGCGGGTCATCGATGCCCGGCGCCGCGCAGTAGCCGCTGTCGTCGCTCACCCGAGCCCGCTCCTCCCGATCCCGCTCCTCCCGATCCCGCTCACCTCGATCACACCCACCCCGACCACGCCCACCCCGACCTCACCCCAGGAACGAGAGCCGGACGGTGCGCCGCGGGTTGTCGCCGTTGGTGTCGACCAGCACCACCGACTGCCAGGTGCCCAGGGCCATCCGGCCGCCGATCACCGGCAGGGTGGCGTGCGGGGCGATCAGGCCGGGCACGACGTGGTCGCGGCCGTGGCCGGGGCTGCCGTGGCGGTGGCGCCAGCGGTCGTCGGGGGGCAGCAGATCGCGCAGCACGGCCAGCAGGTCGTCGTCGCTGCCCGCGCCGGTCTCCAGCACGGCGACCCCGGCAGTGGCATGCGGCACGAAGACGTTGAGCAGCCCGTCCCGCTCGACCGCCACCTCCTTGAGGTACGTCGCGCAGTGCTCGGTGATGTCGAGCGCGACCTCGCGATCGCCGGTGATGATCTCGAAGATCCTGGACTGGAAGCTCTCGGCCATGGCGCCCATCCTGCGCTCTGCCGAGGCTTGGGGACAACTTCTCGCCCGTACCCGGGCATGTCTATGACCCGATGGGCGGATATCGCCCGTCGGGTCGACCGCCCCCGCGCCCGGCCCTCAGCGGGTCGGGACGCAGGGGTCCTTGCCGGACACCACCCGCCGGGGTCAGCCCCGGCTGCCGAACAGGCTGCGCTTGAGCCGCCGAAGCGGCGCGAGCAGCCGAACACGGGTGGTACTGCGGCGCGGGGCCGCATGGGTACTCACGCCACGGGGCGTCAGTTCCCTTATCAAACCGAGTGCCTCCGCGGTGTCGACCGTGGAGAGCGCGGGCGCGCCAAGCACTGACAGGTGGCGATCGATCCGCCGACCTGCCGCACCCGTGCCGCACTGAATGGCCGGCACGCGGGGCCTGGTCCGCACTTGCATGTGTTCCATCAGTAATTCCCACCCCTACGAGGCGCCAGGGCCGTGAGGCGAAGACTATCCGTGTTCGACGGTCCTCACGCAACCGTCCTGGTGTTCTTGCCACCGTATCGTGTGATGACAAGTCACGTGGCATCCGGTGCCCGGAGCTCGGTCACGACTGCGCATCGATGCGTCCGTAGCGGCCTGCTGACGACCCGTCACGCAAGTGATCGCGCAACCTTCCGGCGCCCCCATCCGCACGGCGGCCGGCTTCGCGACCGCCCGGCATTCACCCCCGCGGGCAGGCTCGCGCCGCGCGCGTGCCACCCTTGCGCTCCCCTTTGCGCACCCCTCGCGACCGCCTTCTCAGCCTCGGCACTCATTATTCAGAAACTGAACGCAAACGGGGGATTGACGTGGGGCTTCCTTCCAAGGAGTATCTGATTCAACGCGCGATACAAGCGTGAGCTCCACCGCGCGTTCGATATCTGAACACATTGTGTGATAACTTCCACCACTTCCTGGAACCAATGTCCGGCCGTCTCGACGCTGCGGCGGCCCGGCTTCAGGCAGTGGGGGATCGGCGGCCGGTCGTTGAGGGTCGGCCTGGCCGCCACAACCGACTGCCGGTGTCGTGCGCCTCCCGCTGGTGCGGCACCGGCGGTCGCCGTTGCGTCTGACAGCCACTGTTACGTCTCACCGTCGCCGTTGCGTCTCACGGTCGCCATTGCCCTGACGGCCACCGTCGCTCTGATGGTCACCGTTGCCTCTGTAGAGTGACGAGGTCAGGCGCCCCGCTCCGCGGCGGGCAGCCCCAGCCCGGAGAACAGAGAACAGGAAGCGCGTGCCAGCCCTCCTCAGCATCGTCGTCCCGGTCCACGGCGTGGAGCGCTTCCTCCCGCACTGCCTGGACTCCATCCTGGCCGGCCAGCAGGCCCAGGACTTCGAGGTCATCGCGGTCGACGACCTCTCCCCGGACGGCTGCGGCGCGATCCTGGACGAGTACGCCGCCCGAGACCCCCGACTGCGGGTGCTCCACCTCACCGAGAACCAGGGCCTGGGCGGCGCCCGGATCGCCGCGCTGCCCGAGGTGACCGGCGAGTTCCTGTGGTTCGTGGACAGCGACGACTGGCTGCCCGAGGGCGCCCTGGACGCCGTGCTGGCCGAGCTGCGGACCGAGCGCGCCGCCGAGGTGCCACTGGACGTGCTGATCACCGGCTTCAACCACGTCTACCCGGACGACAGCACCGAGCCCAACCCCTGGCGCCACCTGCTGGCCGGGTCACCGCTGGAGACTCCCGAGGGCAGCACCCTGCGCGCTCACCCGGCACTGCTGCGCACGGTGCTGTCGGTGTGGAACAAGGTGTTCCGCCGGGCGTATCTGGACGACCTGGGCGTCGCCTTCGGCCGCGGCTACTACGAGGACCTCTCGGTCACCTATCCGGCGCTGATGGCCGCCATCCGGCTGCGCTACCTGGACCTGCCCTGCTACAACTACCGCCGCGGCCGGCCGGGGGCGATCACCGCGACCTCCTCCCCCAAGCACGCCGACGCCTTCGCCCAGTACAACGCGATCTTCGCCTTCCTGGACCGCCACCCGGAGCTCGCCGACCTGCGCACCCTGGCCTTCGAACGGACCGTCAAGCAGGCGCTGACCGTGTACGACTCCCCCGGCCTGGTCCCCACCGAGTTGCGCGGCCAGTTCTTCGGCCGGATCGGCGAGCACTTCGCCGCCCACCGCCCCGACGGCTACCGGTTCCCAAGCGGGGTGACGGGCGTTCAGTACCGGCTCGCGGCGCGGGGCAGCCGGCGCGGCTACGACGAACTGCGCCGGGCCGGCCGACTGCTGCGCCGTGGTTGACCGATCCGCGGTCACCAGGAGCCAAGGACCCGGCACAGATGATATGAAGGGGCCTTCGGAAAAGTAACCGGCCGGTAACGCCGATTCGGACAGCTCCGGTGACCGGGGAGGGACACATGATCAAGATCATCACCAAGCTGGTGCTCAAGCCGTTCTCCAAGGCGGTCTACCGGCCCGTCGTCGAGGGCCTGGAGAACGTGCCGCGCAAGGGCGGGGTGATCCTGGCCAGCAACCACCTGTCCTTCATCGACAGCGTGGTGATCCCGCTGACCGCACCGCGTCCGATCAGCTTCCTCGCCAAGGTCGAGTACTGGCAGGGCAAGGGCTTCAAGGGCCGGGTGATGCGCGGCTTCTTCGAGGCGATCGAGGCGGTCCCGGTGAAGCGCGGCGAGATCCACCTGGCCCAGGTGGCGCTGGACTCCGCCCTGGCGGTGCTGGAGAACGGCAAGGCGTTCGGCATCTACCCGGAGGGCACCCGCTCGCTGGACAAGCGGCTCTACCGCGGCAAGACCGGGGTGGCCTGGCTGGCCCTGAAGGCGGGCGTGCCGGTGGTCCCGGTGGCGCTGGCCGGCACCGACGAGATCCAGCCGGTCGGCACCCGCCGCCCCCGGATCCGCAAGGTGACGGTCAAGTTCGGCGAGCCGCTGGACTTCTCCCACCTGCACGGCCAGGAGCGCAACGCCCGGGTCCGCCGCCAGGTCACCGACGAGGTGATGGCGGCCATCCACGCGCTCTCCGACCAGGAGTTGGCCGAGGTCTACAACGAGGTGCCCAAGGCCGCCTGAGCGGCCAGCACCCCCACCGGCTCCAGCCCCATCGCGGCCGACTCCGACTCCACCGGGTTCGACCCCACCGGGTCCGACCCCACCGGCGCCTGGTCGCCGCCCTCCCGGCGCAGCAGCGCGGCATAGCGGCCACCCTGCTCCAGCAGCTCCCGATGGGTCCCCAGCTCGACCACCCGGCCGTGGTCGAGCACGGCTATCTGGTCGGCCTGGCGGATCGTGGACAGCCGGTGGGCGATGGTGATCGTGGTGCGGCCGGCCGAGAGCGCGTCGAGCGCCTGCTGCACGGCCCGCTCGGTCCGGTTGTCCAGCGCGCTGGTGGCCTCGTCCAGGATCAGCACCGGCGGGTTGCGCAGCACGGTCCGGGCGATCGCCAGCCGCTGCTTCTCGCCGCCGGAGAAGCGGTAGCCGCGCTCCCCGACCAGGGTGTCGTAGCCGTCCGGCAGGCTCGCGATGTGGTCGTGGATCTGCGCGGCCCGGGCGGCGGCCACCAGCTCCTCGTCGGTGGCGTCGGGCTTGGCGAACCGCAGGTTCTCGGCGATCGAGGCGTGGAACAGGTAGGTCTCCTGGGAGACCACGCCGACGGAGGCCGCCAGGGTGTCGAAGGCGAGCTGGCGCACGTCGACGCCGTCGATGGTGACACGCCCGCCGGTGACGTCGTAGAGGCGGGGCACCAGGTAGCTCAGCGAAGTCTTGCCGGAGCCGGTCTCGCCGACCAAGGCCAGCGAGCTGCCGGCCGGCACGGTGAGGTCGATGTCGGCCAGGGTGCCGGCGGGCTGCTCGGTGTCGTAGCCGAAGTCGACCCGTTCCAGCCGGACTTCGCCGCGCACCTGGGGCAGCCGGATCGGCTCGGCGGGTTCGGCGAGCTCCACCGGCAGGTCCAGGTACTCGAAGATCCGCTGGAAGAGCGCCAGCGAGGTCTGCACGTCGACGCCCGTGGAGAGCAGCGAGACCGCCGGGCGGAACAGCGCCTGCTGCAGCGAGACGAAGGCCACCAGGGTGCCGATGGAGATCAGCGGGGCGCCGTGGTGGGCGGTCAGGCCCGCCGCCCAGTAGATCAGCGCGGGCATCGCGGCCATCACGATCTGGATGATGTTCATCCGCCAGCGCCCGGCCATGCTGGAGCGCACCTCCAGGTCGGCGAGCTGGTCGGACTGCTCGGCGAACGACCGGGAGAGCGAGTCGGAGCGCCCCATGGTGCGGCCGAGCAGGATGCCGCTGACCGACAGCGACTCCTGGACGGCGGAGGAGAGCACGGCGAGCTGCTTCTGCCGCTCGGAGGTGATCCGCTTGCGTTCCCGGCCGACCCGCCGGCTGATCCAGACGAAGACCGGCAGCAGCACCAGTGAGACCACGGTGAGCCGCCAGTCCAGCGCGACCATGGCGACCACGGTGGCCACCACGCTGGTCAGGTTGGAGACCAGTGAGGTGGCGGTGGAGGTGACGGTGGCCTGCATGCCGCCGATGTCGTTGGCGATCCGGGACTGCACCTCACCGGTGCGGGTGCGGGTGAAGAAGGCCAGCGACATCCGCTGCAGATGGGCGTAGACGGCGGTGCGCAGATCGTGCATCACCCGCTGGCCGACGGTGGTCGAGATCAGCGTCTGCAGCACGTTGAAGACGCTGTTGACCACGGCTGCGGCGATCATGCCGAGGACGAGCAGGCTGAGCAGGCCGGTGCGGCCGTGCGGGATCGCGGTGTCCAGTACGGCACGCAGCAGGAACGGGGTGACCACCGAGACCACTGCGGAGGCGGCCACCAGCAGGCCGACGACGGCCAGCCGGGCGCGGTAGGGCTTGAACAGGCACAGGATCCGCCGCAGTTGGGCGGGCGGGCGGGGCTCGCCCTCGGCGCGCGCGGGCGGCGTCCAGTCGATGCGGTCGGGCCTCACGACACCTCCAGGCAGGACGCGGACGGGTTGGCCGGCACTGGGCACGGCCACCTTGGCGAGGATAGCTCATTGTTAGCGTAACTAATAATGAGCTACCGTCACCGAATATTCCGCCCCAGCCGGGGTGACCCCGTCAGTACTTCCGGCCCGCCTTGCTGGACATCTTGCCGAGCCGCCCGCTGGGCAGCACCCGGCCCAGCGCCACGACCAGCTTGTAGCGCTTGCTGGGCACCGACAGGGCCCGGCCGTGGGCCAGGTCGCGCATCGCGTCGTCCACCACCCGGTCCGCGTCCAGCCAGGCCCAGGACGGGATGTTCTTGGTGCCCATCCCGGCCCGCTGGTGGAACTCGGTGTGCACGAAGCCCGGGCAGAGCACCATCAGCCGCACGCCGGTGCCCGCCAGGTCGCGCGCCACGCCCTGGGTGAAGCTCACCACCCAGGCCTTGGTCGCCCCATAGGTGCCGCGCGGCACGAAGGCGGCCACCGAGGCGACGTTCACCACTCCCCCGAAGCCGCGCTCCCGCATCCCGGGCAGTGCTGCGCTCGTCAGCCGCAGCACGGCCTCCACATGCACCTTGAGCATGTCCAACTCGGCCTCCAGCGGCACCTGGAGGAAGGTGCCGCGGTTGCCGAAGCCGGCGTTGTTGATCAGGATCCCCACCGGCCGGGCGTCGTCCCGCAGCCGGTCCTCGACCGCGCCGATCCCGGTCTCGGTGGCGAGGTCCGCGGTGAGCACCTCCGCATGGACGCCGTAGCGCTCGTGCAGTTCGGTCGCGGCGTCGTCGAGGCGCTTGGTGTCCCGGGCTACCAGCACCAGGTCGTGGCCTTCCCTGGCCAGTCGGCGGGCGAAGGCGGCACCGAGCCCGGCGGTGGCGCCGGTGATGAGGGCAGTTGTCATGACCCGACGCTAGCGGGTGGGCCGCGGCGGCGGCACGCGACCCTGTCCGCGTGCCGCCGCCGACTGCTACGGCAACGGTGCCTCAGTGGGGAGGTGGCGGCGGCTGCGTCCCGGTGCTGGGAGACGGTGGCTGCGCCGCAGGCGGTGCCGCGTATCCCCTGGGTGCTTCCACTCTGTGCGTACCGGCCGTCAGCGCCCAGATGATGAAGACGTCGATGGCGATGAGCACGATGGCCCAGAACGGGTAGTACGGCAGCCAAAGGAAGTTGACGACCATGTTGAAGCCGACGACGGCCACGCCGATCACCCGGGCCCACACCGCACCCGTGAAGATCGCGACGCCCGCGAGCATGATCAGGATGCCCAGGATCAGGTGGAACCAGCCCCAGCCGGTGACGTTGAACTTGTAGACGTAGTCACCGGTGATCACGTACCGGGTGTGGTTGGCGATCGCGGCGATGCCCTCGAACACCGCCATCAGGCCACCGAAGATCATGAGGCAGCCCGCGAACATGGTCCATCCGGTCGCGAACGGTTTCCGATAAGTCTCAGCGCCGCCCGGCGACATACTGACACTACTGCCCATTTCCGGTCTCCTTAAGGAGCAGACTGTCGCTGGTTCAGCGACCCGGTCGGAGGCCTCCTGCTATCAACGCTGGCACGGCACAACCCCGGCCGCTACTCAGGCGGTGGACGACAGCGGGGCCCAGCCCGAGAGCTGGAGCCCCGACACGGCGAACACCGTCGCCGTACTAGCCGCGCACGGCCTCCGGGGTCGGCGCCGGCGGCTGGGCCGACTGCCGGGCCGCGGCCTTGCGGGCCCGCCGGTAGAGCCGGTGCACCCGCTGCAGCGCGATCATCTCGTCCATCCGGTCGGCCAGGGTGAGCTGGTACTTCAGCTTCGCCGGGCCGCTGCGGAAGTCGGCGACCCGCTCGACGCCGATCGCCCGGAGCAGCCGGCTGACGTGCTCCTGGTAGAGCTTGCGGTAGTTCTTGTCGCCCTCCGGCAGCCACCAGAAGAACATCGGGATCTCCTCGACCAGGCAGTTGTGGTCGTAGGAGTCCAGGTACTCGCGGAACTTGGGCTCCGGGCGGGACGCCAGCCACTCGCGGACCAGCTCCATGGAGCGGACCCGGTCCACCAGGCCCCTGGGGTTGGTGTGCATCTGGGTGATCGAGACCTCGCCGGCCTCGCGCTCGCGCCAGTGGTAGATGTGGTCGCTCAGCACGTCCACGCTCTCGGCCAGGTAGTGGTGCGGCACGCTGACCGGCGCGTCCTCGTAGAGGATGCCCTCGGGGTAGAGGATGCCGGCGCCGTCGAAGAAGCTGCGGCGGTAGACCTTGTTCCAGGCGGTGCGGTCGGTGACCAGCGCCGGGAGCTCGGTGACATGGGTCTTCAGCCGGGTCTCGCGGAACGGCTTCACATGCGCGCCGGACTGGTAGTAGCCGACCGAGCGGAACCGCAGCACGTTGCCGCACGCGAAGTCGGAGCCGGTCTCGTCCAGCGTGCTGATCATCAGCTGGTAGGCGTGCGGCGGCAGGGTGTCGTCGCTGTCCACGAAGGTCAGGTACTCGGTGCCCTCGGCGAGGTTGCGCCAGCCGGTGTTGCGGGCCGCGCCCAGGCCCTTGTTCTGCTGGCGGACCAGCCGGAACCGGGCGTCCTTGGCGGCGTAGGCCTCGGCGATGGCGGCACTGGAGTCGGTGGAGCCGTCGTCCACCATCACGCACTCGAAGTCCGCGAAGGTCTGGGCCGCGATCGAGTCGAGGCACTCTTCGAGGTAGCGCTCGACGTTGTACACCGGGACGACGACGGAGAGGCGGGGGGCCATCGGCGGGGCGGGCCTTTCGATCAGGGGCGGTGCGACCCGGCCGGAGGCGATCGGGGCCGTGCGACCCGGCCGGTGGCCGGTCACCTTGGGTGACCGGCCATGGGTGCAGGCGCGATCCTACCGCTCGATCGGAGCAGGCGCCCAAGGCCGCCGCGCACGACGCCTTGGGCGGCCAGCGCGATCAGCCCTGGCGGCCGGCCCGCTCAGAGCCGCCGGAGCCGCCGGGCCGCCTCGTCGGCCGCGCCGCCGGCGCCGACCGCGTGCATCCGGCTCACCGCGGTCAGCGCCAGTCGGGGTGCCATCCGGGCCACCTCGCGGGAGCCGACGACGGCCACCAGGCTCGGCAGCACCCAGCGCATCGGCTGCATGCCGCGCAGCCAGGCCTGGGCGTAGACGTGCGGGGAGCGCCGGGCGATGCCCGCGACCAGCCGGTCCACCGCCGGGCCGATGGGGTAGGTGCGGTTGGCCGGCCACGGCAGCTTGGCGCGCATCTCGCGCATCAGCTCGTCCTGGTCGGCGCCGCGCACCATGTCGGTGTCGGTCCAACTCAGGTATCCGACGCCCACCTTGATCCCCTGGTAGGCGACCTCGGCGCGCAGCGAGTGGGCGAAGGCCTCCACCCCCGCCTTGCTGGCGCAGTAGGCGCTCATCAGCGGGGCCGGGGTGAGCGCGGCCAGCGAGGCGATCTGCAGCAGGTAGCCGTGCGACTCGGCGAGCGCGGGCAGGAACGCCCGGGCGGTGGCGATGCTGCCGAGCAGGTTGACCTCGATCACCCGGTTGTAGGCCGCCGGGTCGCTGTCCAGCATCGGACCGCCGATCGCGATCCCCGCGTTGGCCACCACGGTGTCGATCCGGCCGTACTTCTCCTTGATCGCCTGGGCGACCAGGCTCAGCCCCTCCAGGTCGGTCACGTCGGCCTCCCAGTAGCCGGCGTCCGGCCCGCAGAGCGCGGCAGCGGCCTTGAGCTCCTCGGGCTCAAGGCCGACCAGCGCGACCTTGGCGCCGCGGTCGGCGAGCTTGCGGGCCATCAGTGCGCCCAGCCCGCGGGCGGCTCCGGTGACCACGACGACCTGGGAGTGCAGCGGCGGAACGGTGGTCATGCGACATCGGTCCTCTCGGTGGGCAGGTGGGTGGTGACCAGCCGGCGGAGCTCGGCGGAGACCTCGTCGGGGCGCTCGACCGGGGACATGTGGCCGACGCCGGGCAGCAGGAGCCGGCCGTCGGGCTCGGCGAGGGCGGCGAGCATCGTCTCGGCGTGCGGCGGCGGGGTGAGCTTGTCGTGGCTGCCGACCAGCACGGCGGTGGGCGCGGCGAGCCGGGCCAGGCCCGCTCGGACGTCCAACTCGCAGAGCACCCGCCCCCAGTTGGCCCGCACCGCGCTCGGGCAGGCGTGCACCACCTCGGCGCACGCCCGCACCGCCTCCGGGCCGCTGTCCGGGCCCAGCACGCCGAATTTCAGCACCGCCTGGCCGGGCGCCGTGACCGGTCCCAACGGCAGCCGGGAGTTGAGCAGTTGACGATGGAACAGGCGGCGCAGTCCGGCCGGCAGCCAGCGCGGCGCCAGCCGGGCTTGGCGGACCAGATCGGCCGGTCCGGTGCTGCAGAGCAGCACTGCGGCGGTGCGTTCGGCGATCGCGGCCCGGCCGCCGGCCGCCATGATGGTCATCCCGCCCATGCTGTGCCCGGCGAGCACCGCGCGCTCCCCCGCCGGCACCACGGCGGTGACCACGGCCTCCAGGTCGTCGGCCAGCGCGTCGGTGGAGTAGCCGTGCCGGGTGGGCGGGATGTCGCTGCGGCCGTGCCCGCGCTGGTCGTAGGCAACCACCCGGTGGTCGGCGGCCAGCCGGTTGATCACCGGCGCCCAGAAGGCGATCGCGCAGGCCCAGCCGTGCGCCAGCACCACCAGCGGGGCGTCGGCGGGCCCGAAGGACTCGACGTTGATCCAGTGGCCGTCGGCGGAGCGGATCCGGCGGCGCTCGGCCGGCTCCGGGAGCAGGTAGTCGTTCATGCCATCACCCGCTGCTGGGAAGGGATCTGACGCTTGATCAGCTCGTACTCGGCGAGGTCGATGCGCCGGGTGGCGCGGCGGTAGGAGCTGGTCGAGCCGGGCCAGAGGGTGGTGTTCTTGCCGTCCTCGGTGAGGTACCAGCTGCGGCAGCCGCCGGTGGTCCAGACGGTGCGCGCCATCTTGTGCTGCAGGCGCTGGTTCCAGACCCGCTGGGCCCGCTCGGTGGGGTGCAGGGCGGTGGCGCCGAGCGACTGGAGGGTGGTCAGCGCCTCGACCATGTAGGTCAGCGAGGACTCGATCATCAGGATCATCGAGCTGTTGCCCAGGCCGGTGTTGGGGCCGATCACGAAGAACAGGTTGGGGAAGCCGTGCACGGTGGTACCGCGCAGCGCCTCCATCCCGCTGTCCTTCCACTCTTCGGCCAGGCTCTGGCCCCGGTCACCGAAGATCTTGGCCGCGACCGGCATGTCGGTCACGTGGAAGCCGGTGCCGAAGATCAGCACATCGGCCTCGGCTTCGGTGCCGTCGGCGGCGACCAGGGTGCTGCCGCGCACCTCGCGCAGACTGCTGGTGACCACCTCGGCGTTGGGGGCGGCCAGCGCCGGGTAGTAGCTCTGGCTGAGCAGGATCCGCTTGCAGCCGATCCGGTAGTCGGGCGTCAACTTGGCGCGCAGCACCGGGTCCTTGATCTGCTGGGCGATCTGCCGCTCGGCCATCCGCTGGACCAGCTTGAGCAGCGCGGGGCGCCGCACGAACGCGTCCACCTGGATCTCGCGGACCGCGAAGAGAGCCGCCCGGCGCAGCGCGGTGGTGGCCGGGACGGCGCGGTGCAGGGCCTTCTCCAGCGCGCTGATCTCCCGGTCGACCTTCGGCAGGACCCAGGCGGGCGTGCGCTGGAAGACCGTCAGCCGGCCCACCTTGGGCTGGATCGACGGGACGATCTGGATCGCCGAGGCGCCGGTGCCGACCACCGCGACCCGCTTGCCGGCCAGGTCGTAGTCGTGGTCCCACTGCGAGGAGTGGAAGACCTTGCCGGGGAAGTCGGCCAGCCCGGGCAGCTCCGGGATCTGCGGCGCGGAGAGCGGACCGGTGGCGGAGACGATCGCGTCGGCGGTCCACTGCCCCTGGCTGGTGGTGACCCGCCAGCGGGCCGCGTCGGACTCCCAACGGGCCTCGACGACCTCGTGGTTGAAGCGCAGGTGCGACCCGAGCCCGTAGGTGTCGGTGACCTGCTCCAGGTAGGCGCGGATGTCCGCCTGGCCGGAGAAGCTGCGCGGCCACTCGGGGTTGAGCGCGAAGGAGAACGAGTAGAGGTGGGACGGCACGTCGCAGGCGCAGCCCGGGTAGCTGTTGTCGCGCCAGGTGCCGCCGACCGAGTCGGCCCGCTCCAGGATCACGAAGTCGGTGATCCCGGCGCGGCGCAGGCGCACCCCGGCGCCGATGCCGCCGAAGCCGGAACCGATCACAACGACTCGCACATGCGGCGGGTCGGTGGGCTGGGCGCTGCGCGGTTTGGGGGTTCGGGCGGCCATGCGGGTCCTCTCTGGTGCACACGCGGGGTGGGGGCTCGGACCTCGGAGTTCGTGGGTGAGCTTAGGTGCCGTCCGCCCCGTTCCGGGACCCGTGGTCCTGGTGGACGGCACGGCGATGATCGTGCCAGTAATTACTGGCACGATGGGAGGGTAGCTGTTGACACTGAATCTCGTAAGGGGTCCGGCATGGCCGAATTCCAGGGCCCGCGCCCTATGCTGAGCCGTGTGGCGGAGATCGACGAGCAGCCGGCGGAGCAGCCCGCACGGGAGTACCGGGTGGAGGAGCTGGCCGCGGCCGCCGGCATCACCACCCGGACGCTGCGCTTCTACCGCGAGCGCAAGCTGCTGCCACCGCCGCGCAAGGAGGGGCGGATCGCCTGGTACGGCGAGGCCCACCTGTCCCGGCTGCGCATGATCACCGAACTGCTGGAGCGCGGCCACACCCTGGGCGGCATCGCCGAGCTGATCGGCGCCGGCGAGAGCGGGCGGGACGTCGCGGAGCTGATCGGCCTGGCCGACGCCATCATCTCCCCCTGGTCCAACGAGACGCCGGTCTCGATGAGCTGGGACGAACTGGCACAAGCCTTCGGCGACCAGCTGACCGACGCCAACACCGCCGAGTCCATGGCCCAGGGCTACATCACCGTCACCGAGGACGGCATCACCCACATCAGCCGCCGGCTGATGGAGGCCACGGTGGCGCTGATCCAGGAGGACATTCCGCTCGCCGCCGTGCTGGACGTCAGCCGCAAGGCGCAGGAGTACGCGGACGCGATGGCGGAGGTCTTCGTCGGCCTGATCCGCGATCAGCTGCTCGGCGCGCTCACCGGGGACGAGCCGCTGCCCCCGGGTGAGGCGGCGCACCTGACGGAGCAGCTGCTACGGGTCCGGCCGCTGGCGCGTACCGTCGCCGATGCGCAGTTCGGGCTGGCGATGGACCGCCGGGTGCACGCGGAGTACGACGAGGTGCTGCGGCGGCGTCAGGGCTGACAGTGAGGATGTGTGGTGGCTTCTCCGGCGGGTCTGACTCACGGGCTGACCGACGCCGGCTGGCTGTCCTTTGCGGGATTCGTCGGCC
>NZ_JARZAH010000043.1:0-62941 GCF_029892145.1 Kitasatospora sp. GP30 | reverse complement strand
CGTGACAACCGGGGCTTCGGTGGTGGCGGTCGTGACCGTGACGACCGTGGTGGCCGTTCCTTCGGTGACCGTCCGGCGCGTTCCTTCGGTGACCGTGACAACCGGGGCTTCGGTGGTGGCGGTCGTGACCGTGACGACCGTGGTGGCCGTTCCTTCGGTGACCGTCCGGCGCGTTCCTTCGGTGACCGCGACAACCGCGGCGGTGGCAGCAGCAGCAGCAGCCGTCCGTTCTCCCGCCGGGACGACCACCGCTCCGGCGGCCGTCCGCAGGGCGGCGGGTACGGCGACCGCGCCGGCCGCTCCTACGGGGACCGCTCGTTCGGCGACCGTGACAACAACGGCGGTGACCGCAAGCCGCGTTGGAAGAACTGACGCCCGGTCGGCTTGCCGCTGACGGGTGTTGAAGGCCCGCTCCACTCCGGTGGGGCGGGCCTTCCCGCATTCCGCCGTCGTTCCCTCCCCCGCCCGTTTCCATATCCGTTGGCGGCGGGCGCGGGCGGCGGCGTACGGTCGGCGGATGAGCAGCAGACTGAGCGACCTGGCCAGGCGGAACGAGGAGATCGCCGGCCGGGGAAGCTATCGGACGGCGGACGGCACCGAGGTGGTGATCCGCGACTGGCTGGCGGCCGCCCAGGACGGCACCGTCAGCTATGCGCCGGACTGGACCGGCGCCGGCGCTGACGACCCCTCAGGCCGCTCCGGGGCGCCGGTCGTCGAGGTCACCGCAGAGGGCAGCATGGCGGCCGCGGGGCGGCTGGTGCGGGACCACGGGGACGAGGCAGCGGTCGGCGTGCTCAACTTCGCCTCGGCGCGCAACCCCGGCGGCGGCTACCTGCGGGGCGCCCGGGCCCAGGAGGAGGACCTGTGCCGCAGCGCACTGCTCTACTCCTGTCTGCTGGGCGCGCCGGACTACTACGCCGAGCACCGGGCCTCCAGCGATCTGCGGTACAGCCACCGGGTGATCTTCACGCCCGGGGTGCCGGTGATCCGCGACGAGCACCGTGAGCTGCTCGCCCAGCCGTACCGGGTCGACTTCCTGACCTCGCCGGCCCCCAACGCCGGTCAGCTGCAGCTGCGTTCACAGAGCTCGCCGGCCGAGCTGGCGGAGCTGCTGACCGAGCGGGCCCACCGGGTGCTGGCGGTGGCCGCCGAGCACGGGGTGCGGCAACTGGTCCTGGGGGCTTGGGGGTGCGGGGTGTTCCGCAACGACCCGGTACAGGTGGCCGAGGCCTTCGCGGCGGCACTGGCGAGCCACGGTTCGGCGCTCCAGCGGGTGGTGTTCGCGGTCTGGGACCGCTCGCCGCAGTCGGCCAACCGGGCCGCGTTCACGGCCCGGTTCGGCGGCTGACCGACCGGCTGAGCCGAGTGGGCCGACGGCTGGGCTGGCCCGGTCAGTGGCTGGTGAGCGTCTCGCCGACCGTGATCAGGGCACCGCAGCAGGCCAGCATCGCGACCAGGCCGACCGTGGCCGTGGTCAGGGCGGCCCGCTCGGCCGACGGCCGGGAGAGGCTGTCGACCCGGAACAGCAGCGGATCCTGCGGTAGATGACGGATCGTCACCACCCGTCCGTCGGCCTGGTAGCCGTGCCGGTTGTGGGTGGACAGGTCGACGCCGGTGATCCGCTCGCCGCCGACCGAGGCGAAGCTGACCACCGGGTGGTAGCGGTGCGCGCCGTCCGCGCCGCCGTCCACCAGGTAGCTGCCGACCAGCCGCCCCGGGCCGACCACGCCCCGGTTGCGCAGCCTGGCCCGCTGCTCGCGCCGCCCCGCCCGGCGGTTCAGCAGCGCGGCACTGCCGAGCGCCAGTGCGGAGCCGGCCAGCACCCCGCTGGTGGCGATCGCGTCCGGATCGGTCCACCGGGTCAGCACCAGGGCGACCGAACCCACCGTCATCAGCAGCAGGCTGGTCAGCCCGGCGTCCAGCACGCTGGTCTGCGGGCCGACCTGGAACCGCTCCGGATCGTCCGCCAGATACCGGACGGCCACGGTCTGGCCCGGCCAGCCCGCCAGCGGCACCCGCCCGCAGGCCGGCCGGCTGACCACCTCGCGCTCGCTGGCCGGATCGGTGAACCGGACGACCAGGTGGACCGAGTCCGCGTCGTGCCACCGCGACAGCCGCACCTCGGTGACGGTGCCCCGCACCTCGGTCCCGAGCCGGGCGAACCGGGTGAGCCGCAGCGCCACCGCCGGCACCCCGATCACCAGCACCACCAGACCCGCCCACCAGCAGTACAGCGACACTCCGTGGCTGACATGGCTCATCGTCGTCCCCCCGACTTCGTCGCCGCGCCTCGACCCTCTCAGTGACTCCCCGTCATCCGCTCGGCCACCTCGGTAGCCGTAATGTGATCCTGCCCAGTTCCCGGGCTCCTGTCACCCGCGACCGCCGGATGCTCAGCGTGCGAGCCGACGCTCCGTCAGCACCGAGGCGGCCGCGACCACACCGGTCACCGCGAGCACCGACGGCCAGGCGCCGATCTTCTTGGCCAGCGGGTGCGAGCCGCCGAACGCGGCGAGGTAGAGACCGGTCAGCCCGGCCGCCGCCCCCGTCCCGGCGGCCCGTCGCCACTGGTACGCCGCACCGGCACCGGCCGCCGCCAGCACGGCGCCCCCGAGCGGCCGCTTCCCGGTGAAGCGGGCGGTGCTGTAGCCACCGATCAGCCCGGTGGCGGCGATCGCGGCAGTGGGGATCCTGGGCATGGCTGCGCTCCTTCGGTGTCATCCACTCGGACCGGGCCCCTCGCGACCCCGGTCCGTTCGACCCTAACCCGCCCCCGCCGCACCCCCGACGCCCATCGCCCGGGGCACGGCCCCCAAACCACTGGCCAATCGCCGCCCTCCACCCGGTAGGATCGTCCCGGCCGACGCGTACCGTCCCGGTACCGCGCCCGGCCACCGGGCCGCTAGCTCAATCGGCAGAGCTGCGGACTTTTAATCCGTAGGTTCAGGGTTCGAGCCCCTGGCGGCCCACCCCCGAAAGACCAGGTCAGATAGCCACTGACCTGGTCTTTTGTCATTCTCGGCGCTCGTTGTTTCAAGTGCTGGCAAGGCTGCGCCTGGCCGATTTGTCCGTAATAGCACCATGGGTCCTTCGAGGTGTCGGCTCCCGCTGTGCTCTTCGGTCTCGATCGCTGACCCTAATCTCGCTATTTCTGCAGCTCAGCGCCTTGTCGATGGCGGGTGCGGGATTGCTGGCGAGCGTGCGGGCTTGGAATTTGGCTTGGCCAAGGCTTGTCCAGTCAGTCTCGGGGGCGCGAGGTGGGCGGCGATGCCGGCAGATGGCTGATCAGTGACGTTGCCTAAAGGGTCATTTGACGCTCGGTGGGATCGACCCGCCGCTCGATCCGGCCCTGTCGACAGTCATCGTGGACCAGAAGCAATAGGTACGAGTACCATGGGGTACCGATGGTCAGGAGATGGATACCGTGACTGTGGCTGATGTGACTCGGGCCCGGACGACTGCGCCGCTGAAGGTTGACGCGGCTGTCGACGAGCTGATCTCCGATGGTGCGCACTTCCTCGGCATGACCAAGAAGGACCTGGTCGCCGAGGCAGTGCGCGCCTACCTGGAGCTTCGCCGGGAAGAGGTCCGGGCGAGCATGATCGAGAAGATGCGCAAGCTCGACGGCAGCATGGGCTCAAGCGTCTCGCTGCTGACTGGCTTGTCTCCCGAGCGGATCAAGGAACTCGGCGGGACCGGCGAGGACGACTGACGCATGCAGCCTCCCCGCCCCACGTTGCGCACGCTGCGTGAGGATCTCAAGCTCCCGCTACCCTCGGCCCGCGAACCGCTCGACGAGATCGATCATCCGCTCCTGGGCAAAGCTCGGGAGCAGTTCGCAGACGACCACGCCTCTCACGAGCGAATCCGTGCGATTGACGACGAACTGCTCTTCAAGGTCAAGGTCCAGCGCTGGCGGGGTGCGCTCTGGCTGGACGAGGACCAGCCGTGGCTCGTCGCGGCCGGTCAGCGCGAGGACGGCTCGTCGGAGGACTTCTATGCTGCGCTCGAAGCCGACGCGAACGCGGCCCGTGCCCGGTACAACGCAGTACATCCAAAGCCTCTGACTGGCAAGACCCACGTCGGTCACCTCCTCCCCACTCAGGACGACTACGACCGCCACCGCCTCGAAGTCGGCACTCGGCTGGTCCGCCGTCTTGTCGCCGAGGTCCAAGACCTCACCCGCGGGTCATTGCACGACGGTCATGAGCACGCCACCGACTTCCCCACGTTCCGACTCGGCGTCCTGGTTCGTGCTGACGACGGCCACGAGACGTACGTCGCTGTGCGCATCACCGGCTCCGTCCCTGATGACCTCGCGGCCGTCGTCCTGCGGCACGTGCCCGGCTGTGACCCTGCCTCCTGGTTCCCCGAGTACGCCCTGCCGGGTCGGCATCTCCTGCCCGCCGAGCAGGCGTGGTCCACCGTCATGGACCCGCACGCCGCGGCGAAGCTTCTGGAAGAGGACTGAGATACCAAGCCAGTTGGCAGTCTGTTCGGCCCGGGCCGCGGCGAGGAGCAGCATCGTGGAGGCCGCCTCAGCGGACCACAACTGAGTAGTTGTATGGCCATTGAGAATGTGCGAGGACCTCAGTCGAGGAGGTCCCCGTATGCCTTGGCGATGGCCTCCCCGAGATCGGGATACTTTGCGGCAAGAGATCGCAAGCTCCTGGCATGTTCCCGAGCCTCGGTACCCTGACCGAGATGTGTGCTTGCTACGAGTGCCATAGCATAGCTGTTGGCTCGCAGATAAGGTGAGGCGAGTGGCATTCCGACTCTGATCGCTTCACGGGCATGAGTTAGCGACTTCTCATGATCTGCGATCGTGGAATATTCCCTGGCGAGTACTTGATGCAAAGCGACTACGTCCCGCAGTTCGCCTCGGGCGGTTAGTAGTGCGGTGGCTGTATTGGCACATTCCTCTGCTGCGCTTGTATTGCCATTGGCAAAGAAGTATTGTACCTGGCCGATTAGGGTGCGTGCGAGCCGAAGATCATCCTTCAATTCGGCAAGAGCTGATACTGCTGAATTGAATCGAGACTCGGCTTCTTGGGGATTTCCAAGTATATGAAAGGCCTCGGCGGCGTTGGCCTCGGCCAGGGCCTCGCCTGAAATATTGCCATTCCTCCTGCATCTTTCAATGTCTTCCAGATGCAGGGCCAGGGCCTCCTCTGGCCGGTTTTGATGCCTCAGAGTTAGCGCCAGGTCGTTACATACCATGCTTATCTTGTGCGGGTTTCCGATCTTCTCAAAGATTTGGAGCGAGGTTCGTTGAAGCTCCTCGGCCTTCTCGAACCTTCCTACTTCGCTATAGGCGAGGGCGAGGGTGTTGAGGGTTTCCGCAGCCCCGGACTCGTCGCGCATTTCCCTGCAGACTTTCAAGTCCTCCTCGAAGAGGTCAATTGCCTCATCGAGATTTCCGGCGGCCCGGTGTATTGTTCCGAGGTTGTAGAGAACCTTCGCGATCTCATGCTTGTTGCCTAGCCTTCGATATGTCGCCAGGCTCTGCTCAAGGAACGGCATGCCCGCTTCGGGTGAACCACAGTCCACTAGTAGGCATCCCAGAAGGTTAGCACTTGTGGCAATTGCGAGCTCATTGCCAGTAGCGATAGCGCGGGCATAGACTGCTCGGGCAGATTCAAGTGCGCGCTCAAAATCACGCCGATAGCGGTATAGGTTAGCCCTTGCGCCCATAAGCATGACCTCGACTAGCGGCTCGCCAGCTGTCTCGGCAGCCTCCAATCCAAGGCGAATGACATCCTCCCATTTCTGCCAGTTCCCAGTGATTTCACAAATCTCACTCAGGGAGGCTGAAAGCTGGCTTGCCAGTTCGTGAAGGTTCAGCGCGCCGAGCAATGGAATCGCCGCCACCGCGTTTGCCAGGTCGGTGTCAATCCAGGCCCTGGCGGACTCCACTGAATCGATCTCGGCGGATCGCACTGGGTGAGAGCCCAGCTTGTCCACCTGGCTAATGAGACAAAAATGTGCTCTGATGCCCGAGTTCTTCAGCCAGTCCAGCATCCGCCGCATTGCGGCTTCGCTATTCTCTGCCGGATTATCCTCTGCCTTATTGCGAGAGTATTCCTTCAGTAGGTCGTGGAACCTGAACCTATCGAAAGTTGCAGCTGGCTCGATCAGGTTGGCATCCGACAGCCTAGTAAGAAGCTTCTTCGCCTGTCGTTCATCGCAATCCATTAGGGCTGAGCATAGGCCTACTCCGAAGTCTGCGCCAGGTACTAGCGAGAGCCTCTTAAAAGCGTTCTTTGCTCCCTTTCCCAGCTTTCGATACGAAAGGTTGAAGGCTGTGCATATTGCGAGGTCGCCGACCTCCAAAGACTCGAGCCTGCGACGCTGATCGCGAAGTTCGGCGGCGAGGTCGGCCATGCGCATGTGTCGTGTGGTCGACATTCTGAGGGCTGCAATGCGCAGGGCAAGAGGCAGATGGCCGCAGGCGTCGATCACTTCCTGGCTACTGGTGAAATCCGCTTCGACAGCGGCGTTGCCCAGAATATTCTTGAGAAATTGGAGTGAAGTTGAAGTGGGGAAAACGTCGAGATCAGTCCGTAGCACCCCTTCCAGTCCGCGCAACTGGCTTCGGCTGGTTACCAATATAAGTGCGGAATTGCCGGGCGGGAGTAGCGGCCGGACTTGGAGTTCACCGCTCGCATTGTCCAACAGGATGACGAGGGGACGGTCTGCCACGGTCCGGCGATATGTGTCAAGGCGAGCATAGGGGTCCGTCGGGATATCTTGTTCAGGCACGCCTAAGGCTCGCAGAAAGCGACCCGTGATCTCTTCTGGGGCTGCTGGCCGCTCGTCTGCACCTCGTAAGTCTGCGTAGAGGGTGCCGTCGGGATATCCGTCGCGTGCATCATAGGCGAGGTGGACTGCGAGAGTAGTCTTGCCGACGCCTGGCTTCCCCGTGATCACAGACACCACAGGCGGATGACTCGCGTCAGTAGATGCGATTTGATGCTTAAGAGCGCTTATCTCGGACTCACGTCCTGTGAAGTCAGAGGCGTGTGGTGGAAGGAGTTGTGGCCGGGGGACCGATGCGCGGGGCTCAGCTGGAGCGGCAACATTGAACTCGAACGTCGGACTGGTGAGGATCACGCCGCGGTTGTCGTTTCCGACGGCTACCGCGCTCTCGGCTCCAGCCTCCGTGGTCTGGCGACGCATCAGCTACTGTCCTCCGAGCTCGCTGCCCACTTCGGTTTCAATCGGAGCGGCCGCATCCCCTCTCACGGCCACTCCCCCCGCACCCAGTGCAACCGTGCCCTGGGTTGGCGACATTGGAGTCGCGGTGGATGGGGTATGCACTTTTGTCTTGATCGAAGCGTGAGAGGAGCCGCCGACTGCGACTGAGCCGGCCCCAAGCGCGGCCACCGTATGTTGCCCGCTCTCATCGGGCTGTCGGCTGAGGTAGTACTCGAGGGCGGCTCCTACTGTCACCAGGACGATGAGGGCGGCCCACCAACTCCACGCGGCGCCGTTGGTGGCGATGTTGGTGACGACTCCGGTAGCTGCCGCTGCTACAGCGGTCAGCGCTGCCGCAGTGCCTCTCTTCGCGATGCTCGACATTTAACCCCCTGCCACCGCTTCGGGTGTCTCGCTGCAGGCTTCCTGGCAGGCGCTCCCAATGATCGCCTGTAGCCTCGGCGACTGTTGCGACTTACGGTACCGGTGCTCGATGACATCTCGCGCAAGAACTCTGAACGGCAGTCAGATGACCCGAGGCAAGTGGTCGGCGTTGAAGGTCTGATGCCTGTGGAACAAGGGAGATCTGCGCGTGCCCACCGCTGCATCTCGACCCCGCCAGGCTAACTGGAGCCACCATGCCGGGGCGCGTAGTCGCGGGTCAGGGCTACGTGACCGCTTCTGGCGATCAGTGGATACCGGTGACCCGTCAGACTTGGATCAGACCGCCGCCTGCGTGAACGATGCGTGAGCGGACCGCGCGGCACCAAGCGCCGGATGCTGGACGGACAATCGTAGCGCAGGCCGGCAAGCTGCAGGAATATCACTAAGTAAGTGATCGCAACCCGCCGGATCACGATCCGACTTGATCTTTTAATCCGTAGGTTCAGGGTTCGAGCCCCTGGCGGCCCACCGGAATCACAAGCGCCCCACCTGCGGCTTCGGCTGCCGGTGGGGCGCTTTTTCGTGTCCCGGGTGTCCCGGAAGCTGCCCCGGAAGCCGTCGGCGTACTCGCTGCCGAGCCTCCGCCGGCCCGGCGAATGCCGCAGTCAGAGTCCGCGCCTGCGACCTGATGGTCCCTCTGATGCCTTACCCCGGCCGCCGGGGCCGCGGATCAAGGCCACGATCTGAAGGAGGCACGTGTGTGCCGAACGCCAACCAGAGGTGGAACGACCATGAGGGTGCTGCTGACGGTCCAGATGGACACCGAGAAGGCGAACAAGGCGATCACAGGCAAGACACTGGCCCACACCATGAAGTCGGTCTTCGAGCGGATCAAGCCGGAGGCTGCGTACTTCGGAACGAAGGACGGGCTGCGCACCGCCTACGTCGTCTTCGAGCTCGACGAGCCGTCCGACATCCCGACCGTCGCTGAGCCGTTCTTCCAGGACCTTGGGGCCAAGGTGGCCTTCATGCCGGTGATGAACTTCGACGAGGTCCAAGCCGGCTTGCAGAAGGTCGGGGCGAGCTGAGCCTGACCACACCGACGAATGGCCCGCACCCGATGCCGGGGTGCGGGCCATTCTGCGTCAGGTGTCAGGCAGGGCGGATGTGCTCCGCCTGCGGGCCCTTCTGGCCCTGCACGACATCGAACGACACCTTCTGGCCTTCCTGGAGCTCACGGAAGCCCTGAGCCTCGATGTTCGAGTAGTGGGCGAACACGTCGGCGCCGCCACCGTCCTGCTCGATGAAGCCGAAGCCCTTCTCAGCGTTGAACCACTTCACGGTTCCGGTAGCCATTGCTTGTCTCCTGTTCGAGGCGGGTGCCGGACCTGCACGATCGCGGGCCCATGCGGAGGTGATCGCCAAGGTCCGGAGAGGCATGCGCTGGGCAGCAAAACGCCCGCGGCAACCACCGCGGGCGAACGACTTCGGAACCACGACTGCTCTAGCTACGACGCTACACCCGGGCGGACCCCGCGGCACGGAGGCTATGCGCACGGATCCCTCGCCGAATGTCCGGCGTGCCTCCCCACAGGCTGTGGATAACTGCGACGCGACGCCCGCCCGTAGCCCCGGGGCGGGAGGCGGACGGAGCGCTCGACAAGAGGGCTGCAGACTTCGGAATGCGGGCGCGCGTGGCCGCGCGCACCCTGGTTCCATGAGCGCATACATGCCCGCGACGGTCTTCTTCCACCAGCGAGTCGAGATCGAAGACACCGTCTACCAAGGCGAGATGACGGACCTCGAAGTCGCGATGGAGGACCAGTGGCTGCATGTCCGAGTCGAGGAAGACGGAGAGCGGGTTCACAGCTTCCCCCTGTTCATGATCGCCTGCGTGGCTTGGGACAGGACCGAAGTGACGCCGCCCTTCGGCTCCCGCTGAGGGGCTAGGGCCGCTGCTGGAGAACCGCGGCGTCAGCCTTCCCGCGGACGCGGGCGGGCGACAGCCCTGCGGCGGCGCTCAGCTGCGCGGAGTGGGGGCCGTGGTCATCGGGGTGGCAAGTCGAGCCAGCCGGCGCGGTGTTCGTGGTCTTCGGGGGCGGGGAGCGTGGTGGCGAGGCCCTTCTCGTCGAGGGCTGGGTGGGAGTGGTACTCGGTGAGGCCCATGTCGATCGGGGCGTCCCAGGTGATCGGCACGGCCGGGTGCCCGGCGTCGGTGGGCGGTTTTCTGCGGCGATAGCCTCGGGGGGGCACCCCGGGGGTTCACGGCTTGGTTCCCTTATGTTCATCATCTACAGTGACGCAGACCTTCTACGTGGATGTAGACGGATGCTCGTCGCCGTAGCGGATGCCGGCCGGTATCTCGGTCCCGCCCGCAGGCTCGACTTTGAAGGATCCCGCCGATGACCAACTCCGCGGTCCACCTCGCCTTCGACGGCTCCGGTATCGACGGCTCGCTGTTCACCGCCGTCACCGACTTCGCGCGCAGCACGAGGTGGCTCAACACCCCGATCGACCTGTGGACCAACGCGGGGCTCGGGGTGTTCGCGGTGCTCATGCTGATCGGCTGGTGGAACGCCCGTCGCCGCGACACCTCCACCATGACCCTCGCGCTGGCCGCGCCGGTGGCCGTGGGCTTCGCCTTCGCCGTCGCCGAGGTGGCGAAGAAGCTGGTCGCCGAGGCGCGACCCTGCTACGGGCTGCCGCACGACTACTTCGTCGACGCCTGCCCCGTCCCGAGCGACTACGCCTTCCCGAGTGGCCACTCCACCACCGCCTTCGCCACCGTGGCCGCCCTGTGGGCGCTCGACCGGCGCCTGTCGGTGATCGCCGCCGCCTTCGCGGTGTTCGAGGGCTTCACCCGGGTCTACCTCGGCGACCACTACCCCCATGACGTGGTCGGCGCCGCCATCCTCGCCGTTCCCGTCGCCTATCTGGTCAGCCGGATCCTGGGCCGCATCGCCCTTCCGCTGGTGGCCCGGCTGCGCACGGGCGCGCTCTCCCCGGTGCTGACCGCCGCCCCGGGCGGCGCCCACGCCGCCCGCTGAGGTGAGGGACAGCAGGAAGGCTCGAACGGTCAGGGTGCGGTCTGGCGGCTCACCGAGCTGATGACGCGCCAGACGGTGAGCGCGATGGCCAGGCCGGCGGAGACGGCGAACTGCGCGAGGGCGGTGCCGGCGGTCAGGGTCGCGGCGGTGGCGGCGTGCCAGAGCAGCGGGGCGGCGACGGCGACCGTGACCAGGGCCGGGGCGCAGTACCAGAGGACGAACGGGACCGCGCCGTACGGGTCCGCGGAGACGGCCATCAGCTCATAGCGGAGCGGTCCGCGATAGGCGCCCAGCAGGGCGGCGCCGATGCCGGCGGGGGCCCCCGCGGTGAGGAGCAGCAGCACGGCGAGCAGCACGATGGGCGGGGCGCCGATCAGCAGTGCGGTCGCGGCGGCGGCACCCGCGCCGAGCAGCGCCAGCAGGGCGGTCGGCACCACCAGGTGGGACAGGGCGATCCGGGCCGGGGTGAACGGGAGCAGGGCGGTGCGGGCCAGCCGGTCGGTCTCCTCGCGGGCGGGTTCCACCAGTGCGGCGGCCGCCAGGTACGGCCCGAGGCTCAGCAGGCTGCCCAGCCAGGCGGCGGTCAGCGGACCGGGGTGGGCCTGCCCGGCCCACAGGCGGGTCGCGTCCAGCAGTGCGACGGTGCCGGCCGACCAGGCCGCGGCGGCGACCAGGCGGCCGGGGCGCCGCAGCAGGGCGGTGGCGTCGCGCCAGGGCAGGATCAGCAGCCGGGAGCGGGGCATCGGGAGCCGCAGCCCGGGGCCGGTCCGCCGGGCGCGGGCGGCGGCCTGGGCGACCAGCGCGATCTGCCGGAAGTCGAGCAGCAGCAGGCCGATGTGGGCCCGCCCGGCCGCCCGGGAGCGGAGCGCCAGGTCACCGGTCGGCAGGGTGGCCAGCGAGCGGTCGGCGGCGGTGACGGCCAGGGCGGAGACGCCGGCCAGGGCCAGGGCGGCGAGCAGCGGGACCGGAGCGGAGCCGCCCGCCGTGCCGCCGATCGCCCGGCCCGCCCAGCCCCACGGGCCGGAGGCGGCCAGGACGTCGGACAGCAGCGGCCGGTGGCCGGCCAGCAGGTCAGCGGGGCCGGCCAGGCCGAGCAGCGTGGAGCCGGCCCGCACCAGCCGGGCCCGGCGCGCCGAACCCTCGGCCAGTACGCCGACGGCCGCGGCCAGCCAGGCCAGCAGCAGGCCGACCACCATGGCGAGCCCGATCCCGACCACGCCCGGACGGCCCCCCGACGCGGCCACCGCCCCGCACGCCGCGCCCAGCACGGCGCCGGCCGCCCCGGCGGCGAGCAGCGCCGCCGACAAGCGCGGTCGCAGCAGCCAGCGGCGGTCCACCGGCAGTGGCAGCAGCCAGCTGAGTTCCGGTGCGGGCAGCACGATCGGGCCGAGCCAGAGCGACAGCCGGAGCAGCCCGGCCGTGCCCAGCGTGGTGAGGCCGACCAGCAGCCCGGGGAGTCGGCCGTCGTGGGCGTGCGCGAGCACCGCGCCGGCCAGCCGGGACAGGGTGCCGACCGGCCCGGCCACCATGCACACCAGCAGCGCGGCGGTGACCAGGGCGATCCAGATCCGCTGGGTGCGATCGCCGATCGGACGCACCGCCCGCCGGGCCCGGGTGCGCCGCAGTTCCTCGACCGCTTCCCGGGCGGTGTCCGCAGGCAGCTGAGGCTCCGTCAATGCCACGGCGTGGCACCCCGGTTGATCACTTCGGCGGTCGGGCCGTGGTCGACCACGCGACCGCCGTCCAGCACCAGCACCTGGTCGGCGAGCCGGCCGAGCAACTGCCGGTCGTGGACGGCCATGACGATCGCCGTGCCATCGGCCATGGTCTTGCGCAGCGCGTCCGCCAGGCGCTCCCGGGCGCCGGTGTCCAGCCGCTGCTCCGGTTCGTCCAGCAGGAGCAGTCGGGCCGGTCGGACCAACACGGCGGCGAGCAGCAGCAGTTGGCGCTGGCCGGCGGAGAGGGTGTCGGGGAAGGCGTCCGCCCGGTGCCGCAGGCTCAGCAGGTCCAGCACCTGCTTGCAGCGTTCGGCGGCGGTCGGGCCGAGCCCGTGGGCGGTGGCGACCATCCGCACGTGCTCGGCCACGGTGAGGTCGGGGAAGCACGCGGCGTCGTCCAGGAAGACGCCCACCTGCTGCCGGAAGCTGGGCTCGTGCTCCCGGACCGGGCGGTCGTCCAGCAGCACGGTGCCCTGGTCCGGGTGGAGCAGCCCGGCGAGCGCCTTGAGCAGCGTGGACTTGCCGGACCCGTTGACGCCGACCAGTCCGAGGCAGCCGCCCGCCGGCACGCTGACGGACGGTACGGCGAGCAACTGCCGGCCGCCCGCGCTGACCCGCAGGTCGGTTGCCCGCAGGAGTGGCAGAAGTGGCAGAACTGGTTTGAGGCGCTTGGCCATGCGTGTTCCCCCAGGAGCGTTCGCTGACGTCTCGACGGTACGTCAGTCGCTCAGCAGCTCGACCAGCCGCCGCCCGGCCGGGGTGCCCGGGTGGGGCAGGCGCAGTTCGGTGCGGTGGAGCAGCCGGGGGCGGCCGATCGGCACGCCGGTCAGCCGGGGGGCGACGGCGCGGCGGGGGAGGACGGCAAGGCCGTGGCCGGCCGCGATCAGGGCGGTCAGGGTGTGCGGGTCGGTGCCCTGGTAGCGCAGGTGCGGGCGGAAGCCGTCGGTGTGCGCGGCGGCCCGCAGGGCGGTGAGCGGGACGGCGGCCTCGGGGGCGTCGATCCAGCGGGCGTCGACCAGCTCGGGCAGCCCCAACTCCCGTCGTCCGGCCAGCGGGTGGCCGTTCGGGAGGGCGAGCAGCAGCGGCTCCTCGGCGACCATCAGCACGCTGCCCGGGGTCTGGTCGGCCTCCGGCAGGTGGAGCGGGTCGGTGGGGGCCGCGATGCCGTCCAGCAGGACCAGGTCGAGGTCGCCGGTGGCGAGCCCGGCGAGCGCCCGCGGGGTCGGCAGGGTCTCCAGGGTGACCAGCAGCTGCGGCAGGTCGGCGCGCAGCCGGGCGAGCGCCGCGGCGAGTCGGTCGGTGGCGGCCAGCGGGGTGAGGCCGATCGCCAGCCGGGCGCTGGGTGCGGCGGCCAGTCGGGTCAACTCGGTGCGTACGGCGGCCAGTCGGAGCAGCAGCGGTCCGGCGTGCTCCAGCAGCCGGGTGCCGGCCTCGGTCGGCGCGACCGGGCGGCGGGTGAGCAGCGGCACGCCGAGGTCGGCCTCCAGTGCCGCGATCTGCTGGGAGACGGCGGACTGGGTGTAGCCGAGCTCCTGGGCGGCGGCCGAGAAGGAGCCCTCGCGCGCCACGGCGACGAAGGTGCGGAGCAGGTGCGGATCCATGGGGATAAGCATTGCTGATGTCGAGTGCAGGAATCATCGTTGGCGCTGACCTTGTCGGCCGGGGCAGCATGGCGGGCATGACCGAGACCCTTGTTGCGGCGCGGCTGGCGCTGGTCGGCGACCGCTCCCCGAACGTCCGCTCCCACGCCAACATCCCCGACCTGCTGGCCGCCCTGGCCGAGCGCCACCGGCTGGCGCTGGACGCCTACTGGCTGCCAACCGAGGAGGTGGCGGCCGACGGCGTGGCCGGCTTCGACGGCGTCTGGCTGCTGCCCGGTAGCCCCTACCGCAGCGAGCAGGGCGCGCTGCACGCCGCCCGGACGGCGCGCGAGCAGGGCATCCCGTTCCTGGGCACCTGCGCCGGGTTCCAGCACGCGATCCTGGAGTTCGCCCGCGACGTCTGCGGGCTCGACGCGGCCGGGCACGCGGAGAACGACCCGGGCACCGAGCAGGCCGTGATCACGCCGCTGAGTTGCTCGCTGGTCGGCCACGAGGGTGCCGTGCTGGTGGCCCCGGACACCCTGGCCGAGCGGCTGCTCGCCGACCGGCGCACCCAGGAGCGGTACCACTGCAACTACGGTGCGGCGCCGGACTACCTGCCGGTGCTCGAGCGGCACGGCATGCGGTTCAGCGGCCGGGACGAGGCGGGCGAGCTGCGGATCGTCGAGCTGCCGGAGCACCCGTTCTTCCTGGCCACGCTCTTCCAGCCGGAGCTGGCCCCGCTCACGGGCGACGTGCACCCGCTGATCCGGGGCTTCGCCGCGGCGGCGGTGGCGCACAGCAGGGCGGTGGTGCGGCGGTGAACGAGCGCTCGGTCAGCTGCCGATCGGGATCGTGCAGAACGACACCAGTGACAGCAGCGCAGCAGCAGGCGCCAGCAGATACAGCGTGGACCTGAGGGCCGGGCCGGCCGACCGCGCGGCCGGCCAGCTGCCGATCCAGAGCAGCAGGGCCACCGGCAGGCAGGCCACCGCCAGCACGATGTGCTGGTCGGTCTGCGGGCAGCCGCCGGAGTCGCAGGGGTCGTAGGCCATCGGCGACAGCACGGCGAGCAGGCCGTCGTAGGCCAGCAGCGGCAGGGTGATCAGGGTGACGATGGCGGGAGCGATCCACCACCCCCGGCGGGCGATGTCGCGGACCGGGTGGAAGGCGGCGCGGGATGCGGTGGTCATGCCTCAACCATCCGGCCTGGGCGGCCCGCCCCGTCACCGCCCGGCTACTCGAACGGCCTGAGTACGGGTACTCAGGCCAACCCGAGCTCCTCCGGCGCCGGGTCGAAGTGCCGGGCCACCGCCTCCTCCGTGACCCCGGCCAGGGTGGCGGGGGACCAGTGCGGGTTGCGGTCCTTGTCGACCACCTGGGCGCGGATGCCCTCGACGAAGTCGTGGTCCGCCAACCCGGCGCACGAGACCCGGAACTCCTGCTCCAGCGCGGCCGCCAGGGAGGGCAGCCGGCGGGCCCGGCGGAGCGCCGCGAGGGTGGTCTTGAGCGCGGTCGGCGACTTGGCCCGGATCAGCTCCGCGGCCTCCTTGGCCTCCGTCAGGCCGGTCTCGTCCAGCCGCTCCAGGATCTCCTCCACCTGGTCCGCCGCATAGCAGCGGTCGATCCAGGCCCGCTCCCCGGCCAGCGGCGCGACGCCCACGGGCACCGCGAACTCCCGGACGGCGTCCGCCGGTTCACGCTCGGCCAGGGCGGCGCTGAAGTCCGCCAGCCGGTCGAGGGGCACCAGGTGGTCGGCGAAACCGCAGTACACCGCGTCCGCCGCGGTCATCCGCTCGGCGGTCAGCGCCAGGTGGGTGCCGAGCTCGCCCGGGGCGTGCGCCAGCAGCCACGTCCCGCCCACGTCGGGCACGAAGCCGATGGTGGTCTCCGGCATCCCGACCGCGGCCCGCTCGGTGACCACACGGACCGAGCCGTGCGCGGAGACGCCGACGCCGCCGCCGAGCACCAGCCCGTCCATGACCGCGACATACGGCTTGGGGAAGCGGGCGATCCGGTGGTTCAGCCGGTACTCGTCCCGGAAGAAGGCCCGCACCGCCGCCCCGCCCAGCTTGGCGTCGTCGTGGAGGAACCGGATGTCGCCGCCCGCGCACAGGCCGCGCCCGCCGGCGCCGGTGAGCACCACGGCGGCCACCGCCGGGTCCGCGGCGAACTCGTCCAACGCGGCGTGCAGGTCCAGGATCATCCGGTGGGTGAGCGCGTTGATGGCCCGGGGCCGGTTGAGGACCAGCCGGCCGGCCCGCCCGTCGCGGTGGGCCAGGACCAACCGGTCTTCCTGCGCTGCGGCCATCGGGAGTGCTCCTTGTCGGGCGGGCGGACGGTGCGACCGCCACCGTACGCGGCCTGCCGCGCGATGCCTCCCACGGGCCCCCGATACCCCGAAAGACACATCCCGAGCTGCGGTGATGCGGGAATCGGCGTTGGCACCGGCCTCGTTGACCGGGCTGATACCCGCTCAGTTCGGAGTGAACCCGGAGGCCCGCATGACCGTCCTCGACCGGGTGCCGCTGGCAACCCTCAGCCTTCTCGACCCGGAGCAGTCGCCCCGGGCCGCGAGTGTGGACGAGGAGCACGCCGCCCGCCTGGCCGCCCTGCCGTCCGCCCTGCCGCCGATCCTGGTGCACCGCCCCACCATGCGCGTGGTCGACGGTGCCCATCGGCTCCGGGCGGCCGCGCTGCGCGGTGACTCGACCATCACCGTGGAGTACCTGGACGGCGACCCGGTGGACGTCTACCTGCGCGCCGTCGAGGCCAACGCGGTGGACGCCAAGCCGGCCGACTCCGGGGAGCCGCTGGTGCTGCCGCTCACCCTCGGAGAGCGCAAGGCGGCCGCCGAGCGGATCATCACCCTGCGCCCGCAGTGCTCCGACCGCTCCATCGCCCGGGTGGCGGGCCTGTCGGCCAAGACGGTCGGCGAGCTGCGCCGTCGCAGCGGGGTGGCCGAGCTGTGCACCAAGTCCCGGCTGGGGCTGGACGGGCGGCTGCGCCCGGTCAACCCGGACGAGGGGCGGCGCCGGGTGCTGCAGGTGATGCGCGAGCGCCCGGACGCCTCGCTGCGGGAGATCGCCCAGGCGGCCGGGGTGTCGCTGGGCACCGCGCACGGGGTGCGGGCCCGGATCGGGCGGGGCGAGGCGGCGGTGCCGGCCCGGGTGCCCCGGCCTCGCCGCGGCGGGAGCAAGGCGGCCGCCCAGTCGCAGGCCCAGCGGCCCGAGCAGCCCCAGCAGGCGCAGCAGCCGACCGCCACGCACCAGCCGAGCACCGCACACCAGCCGGCCACCGTGCCGCCTGTCATGCCGACCCCCGTGCCCCGCGCCGTGCCGACCCCCAGGAAGGCCCCCGAGAGCCAGACCCCGACCGGGGCCACCCTGACCCCGGCCGCCCTGGCCCCCGCCACGCCGACCCCGATCAAGCCCGCCCCCGTGCGCCCGGCCCCGGTGCGCGCGGTGCCGACCCCGCCCGCCCAGGAGCAGCCCGCCCAGCCGCCGGCCGCCGTGCACCCGTTCGGTGCCGCCCGCCGCCGCCCGCTCGGTCGGCGGGCCGGCGAGGCCTTCGCGGACCTTGGCCTGCTGCGCCGCGACCCGTCGCTGCGGATGACCGACCACGGCCGGGCGCTGCTCATGTGGCTGCAGCGGCGACTGGTCCCGGTCAGCATCACCGAGCGTGAACTCCAGCAGATCCCGGCCCACTTGATCCCGGTGGTGGCCGATCTGGCCCTGGAGTGCGCGGCCGGCTGGCAGCAGCTGGGCGAGCAGTTGCAGCGCCGTTCCCGCCAGATCGGCTGAGGTGACCCCGCCAGCCCGCCAGCCCGCCAGCCCGCCAGCCCGCCAGCCCGCCAGCCCAATCCGACCGTCCGGCCGCCCACCAACCGCAATGCCAATCCCACTCCCCGCCCCAATCCCGTTTTCCACAGGCGAGTTGACTCACCATCAGATTGGTCCATACTCAACGGTGGGCGGACGATCCATCGCACGTTCTTCACTCGGCCAGCCGAGCCTGAACCTGGACTGAACGCTGTACGACGCGCCGTTCGGAATCGACCCGGGGATCAGGTTTGTGAGCCAGACTGCAACCATGCTGGGGCTACCCGACCACATTCGCGCCTGTCTCTTCGACCTTGACGGTGTGCTGACGCAGACCGCCAAAGTGCACGCCGCCGCCTGGAAGGCGATGTTCGACGACTTCCTGCGGGCGGAAGCCGACCGCACCGGCGACGCGTTCGTCCCCTTCGACCCGGTCGCCGACTACGACCAGTACGTCGACGGGCGCCCGCGGCTGGACGGCACGCGCACCTTCCTGGCCTCCCGGGGCATCACGCTGCCCGAGGGCGGCCCGGACGACAAGCCCGGCGACCGCACCGTCAACGGCCTGAGCACCGCCAAGAACGAGCTGGTGCTCACGCTGATCCGGGAGCAGGGCGTGCAGCCGTACCAGGGCTCGGTGGCCTACCTGAACCGGCTGCGCGCGGCCGGCGTACCAAAGGCCGTGGTCTCCTCCAGCGCCAACTGCCGGGACGTGCTGAAGGCGGCCGGCATCGACGGCTACTTCGACACGGTGATCGACGGCATCGTGGCCAAGCGCGAGGGCCTGCCCGGCAAGCCGGCCCCCGACACCTACCTGGCGGCCGCCAAGGCCCTCGGTGTCGAGCCGTCGGCCGCGGCGGTCTTCGAGGACGCGCTCGCCGGGGTGGCTTCCGGCCGCGCGGGCGGCTTCGGCTGCGTGGTCGGGGTGAACCGGACCGGCCAGGCCGAGGCGCTGCGCGCCAACGGCGCCGACCTGGTGGTGGACGACCTGTCGGAACTGATCGAGGGGGCGGCGCAATGACCGCACAGGAGGGCTTCGCGGTCGATCCGTGGAGCATCACCGAACACCGTCTTGACCTGCCGGGCATGGCCCGCAGCGAGTCCGTCTTCGCGCTGTCCAACGGGCACATCGGCCTGCGCGCCAACCTGGACGAGGGCGAGCCGCACGGCCTGCCCGGCACCTACCTGAACGGCGTCTTCGAACTGCGCCCGCTGCCCTACCCGGAGGGCGGCTACGGCTACCCGGAGTCCGGGCAGAGCGTCATCAACGTCACCAACGGCAAGCTGATCCGGCTGCTGGTCGACGACGAGCCGTTCGACCTGCGCTACGGCGAGCTGCGCGGCCACCGGCGGTCGCTGGACTTCCGCGAGGGCGTGCTGCGCCGCGAGGCGGAGTGGACCTCCCCGGCCGGACGCACCATCAAGCTCCGCTCGGCCCGCCTGGTGTCGCTCACCCAGCGGGCGATCGCCGCCGTGGACTACGAGGTCGAGGCGGTGGACGGCCCGGTCCGGATCGTCATCCAGTCCGAGCTGGTCGCCAACGAGCAGCTGCCGGACAGCACCGACGGCGACCCGCGGGCCGCGGCCGTGCTGGAGGCGCCGCTGGTCGCCGAAGCGCACCACGCGCACGGCACCAAGGCGACGCTGGTGCACCACACCCGGTACAGCAACCTGCGCCTGGCCGCCGGCATGGACCACGTGATCGAGGGCCCGGACGGGGTCAGCGTCACCAGCGAGGCCCGGCAGGACCAGGCCCGGATCAGCGTCACCACCGTGCTGAAGCCCGGCGAGCGGCTGCGGATGACCAAGTTCCTCGGCTACGGCTGGTCGGCCACCCGGTCGCTGCCGGCCGTCCGGGACCAGGTGGAGGCGGCGATCACGGCGGCCCGCTACTCCGGCTGGGACGGCCTGCTGGCCGAGCAGAAGCAGTACCTGGAGGAGTTCTGGGACGCCAGCGACATCGAGATCGACGGCGACGTCGAGCTCCAGCAGGCCGTCCGGTTCGCGCTCTTCCACGTGGTGCAGGCCGCCGCACGAAGTGAGGAACGGGCCATCCCCGCCAAGGGGTTGACCGGCCCGGGCTATGACGGGCACAGCTTCTGGGACACCGAGACCTTCGTGCTCCCGGTGCTCACCTACTGCCTGCCCGGCGCGGTCGCCCAGGCGCTGCGCTGGCGCCACTCCACGCTGCCGCTGGCCCGCGAGCGCGCCGCCCAACTCGGCCTGGCCGGCGCGGTGTTCCCGTGGCGGACGATCCGCGGCGAGGAGTGCTCCGGCTACTGGCCGGCCGGCACCGCCGCGTTCCACATCGGCGCGGACATCGCGGTCGCGGTGTCCCGCTACGTCCGGGCCACCGGGGACGTCGAGTTCGAGCGCAGCTACGGCCTTGAGCTGCTGGTCGAGACGGCCCGGATGTGGCGCTCGCTGGGCCACCACGACTCGGCCGGCCGGTTCCGGATCGAGGGCGTCACCGGCCCGGACGAGTACAGCGCGATCGCCGACAACAACGTCTTCACCAACCTGATGGCGCAGACCAACCTGCGCGCCGCCGCCGACGCGGTGGCCCGCCACCAGCTGGAGGCGGCCGCGCTCGGGGTGGACACCGAGGAGACCGCCGCCTGGCGGGACGCCGCCAAGGCGATGTACATCCCGTACGACGAGAAGCTGGGCGTGCACCCGCAGGCCGACGGCTTCACCCTGCACCAGCAGTGGGACTTCGACGGCACCCCCAAGGAGAAGTACCCGCTGCTGCTGCACTTCCCGTACTTCGACCTGTACCGCAAGCAGGTGGTCAAGCAGGCCGACCTGGTGCTGGCGATGCAGATCCGCGGCGACGCCTTCACCCCGGAGCAGAAGGCCCGCAACTTCGCCTACTACGAGCGCCTGACGGTGCGCGACTCCTCGCTCTCCGCCTGCACCCAGGCGGTGATGGCGGCCGAGGTGGGCCAGCTGGACCTGGCCTATGACTACACCGCTGAGGCCGCCCTGATGGACCTGCACGACCTGGGCGGCAACACCCGGGACGGTCTGCACATGGCCTCGCTGGCGGGCGCCTGCATCGCGCTGGTGGCCGGCTTCGGCGGGATGCGCGACCACGGCGAGGCGATCGGGTTCCGGCCGCGGCTGCCCTCCGGGCTGGTCCGGCTGGCCTTCTCGATGCGGATCCGGCAGCACCTGCTGCGGGTGGAGATCGGCCATGACGAGACCACCTACACGCTGCGCGAGGGCGACAAGATCCTGGTCGAGCACGAGACCGAGAAGCTCTGGGTGGAGGTCGGCCGCCCGGTCTCCCGGCCCACCATCACCCCGGAGGCGGGTGAGCGGCCGATCCAGCCGCCCGGCCGCGAGCCGGCCCGGCGCAAGCCGCAGGCCACGCCGATCGGCATCTCGCCGATAAGCGCGTCGGACCACCTGGCAGCGGAGTAGCCGCTGCGCGGGAGGGCCCCTGGGGGAGTACCCCCGGGGGTCTTTTTGCCTCACAGGCACATTTGTTGCCTCGGCGGCAGCGACGGTGTGCACTGAGTGCATGACCACCGACGAGGAGCTGCCGGGGCTCGGCGCCCGGCTGCGTGAGCACCGGCAGTCGAGCCGGCTGACCCTGGAGGCGGCCGCCGCCCGGGCCGGGCTGTCGCCAGCGTACCTCTCCCGGTTGGAGACCGGCCGCCGCCAGCCCTCGCTGCCGGTGCTGCTCTCGCTGGCCCGGCAGTACGGCGCCACGGTGGCCGAGCTGCTCGGCGAACAGCCCGGCAGCCCCGACCCGGTGATCCGCGGCGGCCCGATCGAGCCGAGCCGCACCGGCGGCTGGGGCTACCGGCGGGCCGGCGCGCCCGGCATGGCGATGCAGGCGCTGCGGGTGCACATTCCGCCCGGCCCGGAGGCCGCGGTGGTCCGGGTTCATCCGGGCGAGGAGTGGCTGCACGTCACCAGCGGTCGGCTGCGGCTGACCCTCGGGGAGCAGAGCCATCTGCTGGAGCCCGGCGACAGCGCCCAGTTCGACTCGCTCACCCCGCACCGGCTGGCCGCCGAATCACCGGAGGGCGTGCAACTGCTCTTCGTCCACACCCTGCTGCAGAGCCCGGCCGGCGACCTCTGCCTGCCGACCGGGCACCGCGGCGTCCACTGAGCCTGAGCAACCCCCAATTGAGCAACCCATTGAGCAAGACCCCCTGAAGGAGCCCGAGATGGCCGTTCAGCACCCCAACACGTATGCCCCCACCACCGACGGCGGCAAGCGGACCGACCGCCGGGTGGCGATCCGGGTCGGCATCTACATGGCGGCCGCGCACCTCTTCGGTGCCTTCCTGTTCCTGCTCTTCTGGATCGGCGGCCATCGCTGACGCCCCACCAGTCCCACCGCTGACAACAGTTGGATCACGGCTCTGCTGAAACCGTGTCACACCTCACCGTTCCTGTGATCGAGTGCGCCCGGCGAACACGCTCACTGGAAACGGGAGGGTTCTGTTGTCGGCACGACTGACTACCGGGCGATGGCTCACGATCTGCGCCATCACCGCCACCATGGGATTGACCGTCGGCTCACCGGCGGGGGCCAACCCGCTGCCGCACGCGGCGTCGGGCACCACGGCGCAGCCGATGGACAAGGGTGATGGCGGGGACGAGTCCGACTCCATCCAGGAGGGCGCCGACCAGCGCGCCGAGGCCCGCACCTCGCCGGGCGTGGTGGCGCCGGGCGCGTTCGGCGCGGCCTGGAACGCGCTGAAGGCGCTCCCCGACACCGGCGGCCAGTGGCAGCACACCACCGGTCTGCCCTATGACTCGGACGACCCGCGCTACCGCGATACCGCCTCCAACTCCAGTGCGGGCATGGGCAAGGTGACCGGACGGGCGTCCGCCGTCGCCGCCGACGACAAGGGCGACGTCTACGAGGGCAGCGCGGGCGGCGGCGTCTGGCGCTCCACCACCGGCGGCGGCAAGTGGCAGCCGATCAGCGACAAGCTGCCCGCCCAGGCCACCGGCGCGCTGGCGCTGGACGGCAAGGGCCGGCTCTGGCTGGGCACCGGCGAGGCCTCCACCAACTCCGACGCCTACCTGGGCGCCGGCGTCTTCGTGCTGGACCACCCGGAGCACGGCGAGTTCAGCGCCAAGTCCCGGGTCGGCGGCCCGGAGTTGGACGGCACCACCATCCACGAGCTGCGGTTCGGTGGCGACAAGGTGTGGGCGGCGACCAGCAAGGGCGTGTGGAGCCACTCCACCACCGACCTGAGCGGCCCGTGGACCCTGGAGTTCGCGCCCAACCCCGACTACCTGCCCGGCGGCAAGCTCGCCGCCGACCCCAACGCGCCCTACAAGAACCTCACCAACGACATCGCCATCGACCCCAAGGACCCGTCCAAGGTGGTGCTGGCCGTCGGCTGGCGCACCGGCGACACCTACAACGGCTTCTACAGCCAGACTGCGGATGGCAGTTGGCAGCGGGTGAGCGCGCTGGGCGACCTGCCGTCCGACGCCGCGGACATCGGTGAGGTGACCTTCGCCCGCTCGGCCGACGGCTCCAAGTACTACGCCATCGACCAGTCCCCGACGATGCAGAACTCCGGCGCCCCCAGCGCGCTGGCCGGCATCTTCGTCTCCGACTCCGGCTCCCCGCTGGGTCCGTGGACCAAGGTCGCGGACGCGAGCAAGCTGGCCGGCTCCGGCTCGGCGCTCACCTCGTCCAGCCAGCTGCCGGGTCAGCAGTCCTGGTACGACCAGTCGCTCCAGGTCGACCCGAACGACCCCAAGCACCTGTGGGCCGGTCTGGAGGAGGTCTTCGAGTCCAAGGACGGCGGGGCCACCTGGAACACCGTCGGCCCGTACTGGAACTTCACCTTCGCCTGCTGGAGCATCGACCCGACCAAGCAGAGCGGCAGCTGCCCGCAGACCACCCACCCGGACCAGCACGCGCTGGCGGTGGGCTCGCTGAACGGCAAGTCCTATGTGCTGGCGGGCAACGACGGCGGCCTCTACTCCCGCCCGGTCAGCGGCCAGGTGGACGCGCTGGGCCACGGCACCGACTGGACCTCGCTCAACGACGGCACCATCGACACCCTGGAGTACTACTCGGTCGGGGTCGGCAAGGACCTGACCTACGGCGGCACTTCGGTCACCGGCGGGATGCAGGACAACGGCCAGTCGATGCTCCGCGGCCGCGGCGACAAGGTGATGGGCTCCAACTTCGGCGGTGACGGCGGCGAGACCCTCACCGACCCGGCCAACGGCTGCAACATCGCCCAGGAGTACGTCTACCTGGCGATCAACGTGACCCAGAACTGCGCGGTCAACGACGGCAGTTACCTGACCGACCCGAGCAAGGCCACCACCTTCTCGGTGGCCCCGCCCGACAACGCGCTCGGCGGCGCCGGTGCCCGGTTCATCGCCCCGATGGCGGCGGACCAGCAGAACGGCAACCTCTGGGTGGCCGGCGGCCGGCACGTCTGGGTGCAGAGCCAGGGCTACGCGATCCGGGACAGCAGCGCCTGGACGAGCGCCTACGACCTCGGTGACGGCCATGTCGCCACCGCCGTCGCGTCCTCGGGCGGCAAGGTCTACGCCGCCTGGTGCGGCCCGTGCAACAACCAGGGCTTCACCCGCGGCATCGCGGTCGGCAACGCGGACGGCACCGGCTGGCAGCAGCTGACCCTGCCGGCCGACGGCACCGTGCCCAACCGCTACCTGGCCGGTCTGGCGATCGACCCGAAGAACCCCAGCCACGTCTTCGTCGCGGTCAACGGCTTCTCGCGGGCCTGGACTTCGGGTCCGGGCGCGGGCGTCGGCCATGTCTTCGAGTCCACCGACGCCGGTGCGCACTGGGCGGACATCTCGGCCAACCTGCCGGATGTGCCGGCCGACTCGCTGGTGATCACCAAGACGGGCGGGCTGGCGCTGGCCACCGACCTCGGCGTGCTCTACCGGGGTGCGGGCCAGCGCGGGTGGCAGCGCGTGGGCGAGCTGCCGGCGGTCGCCGTCGACCAGCTGACGCTCGGCACCGACGGCCGGCTCTACGCGGCCACTCACGGCCGCGGCATCTGGTCGTTCAAGGTGGACGACCTCGACCAGAACGAGCAGTAGCCGAGTAGGTCAGCGAGGGGGTCGGGGCGCGGGTTCCCGGCCCCCTTCGTCATGCGCCCTACTGCCCGTCCACCTCGCCGTAGCCCGGCTGCGGCCGGGCCGGCACGGTGGCGAGCGAGCGCAGTCCGCGGATGACGGCCAGCCCGCGGCGCACGGCGGCCCAGCCGGTGGGCTGCGCCGGTGCGGCCGGTGCGGTGGTGGGGGCGGCGGGCCGCGGTGCCGGGGCGGTCCGCTGGGCGGGGACCGCGGTGGTGCCGTCGGCCGTGCCGGGCTGCTGGGTCATGGCCCCTCCTGGTCTCCACGGGTGAGAGGGACTTTAGTCCTATCCGAAGTCCTATCCGATCCGCAGACCATCACACCAGGGTGAGAATCACCTTTGCTCCGGCGCTCAGTCGCTCTTCGCACCCGGCCAGTTGCGCAGGCCGTCGGTCAGCAGGGTGAGCAGCCGGTCCTGGGTCTCGGCCAGGTCCTCGCTCAGCCGGAACGCCCCGGCGATGCTCAGCGAGGCGAAGCCGTGGGCGATGGCGCGCACCGAGCGGGCCGCGTGCACCGCCTCGGAGTCGGTGATGCCGTAGTCGGCGAGGATCTCGAAGATGGTGCCGACCAGCAGGGTGGCCGCGTCCATCAGCTGCTCGTCGCCGGGCAGCGGCGCCTGCGGCAGCGCCGCGTACCGCAGCGGATAGGTCATCGCGTAGGAGTGGTAGGCCTGCATCAGCGCCGTCACCGCCGGCTCGCCGTGCTGCCCGGCGATCGCCCGGCGCAGTTCCCCGGCCAGGTCGGTGGTGACCCGGATGGCGATCAGTCGGCGCAGTCCGGCCAGTCCGCCCGGCACGTGCTTGTAGAGCGAGGGAGCGGCGACCCCGGCCCTGGCGGCGACGGCGGCCAGGGTCAGGGCGTCCGGCCCGTCCTCGTCGATCAGGGCCAGGGCGTGGTCGACCACGGCGTCCGGGTTGAGTCCGGCACGGGGCATCAGGCCACCTCCTTCAGGAACGGGAGCAGGGCGTCGGCGGTGGCCTGCGGGAACTGGGCCTGCGGGTAGTGACCGGCGCCGTCGATCATCACCTTACGGCCGTTCAGCGCGGCCACCTGACGGCCCGCCACCAGCTCCGGGTCGGGGAAGTCGGGGTCCTTGCTGCCCATCACCACCAGGGTCGGGACGTTCACCCCGGTGCTCCAGCCGATCGGCGCCGAGTCGCCGAACACCTGGCCGCGGGTGGCCTTGCGGCGGCCCGGGGTGCGCAGGTCGGCGACCAGGCCGGCGTTGTAGGCGGCGATCTCCTCGGTCACTCCGCCCGGGTAGGCCACCTTGTTCAGGTAGTAGCCCCAGACCTTGGGGAAGGCCAGCACGGCCGAGCCGAGGGTCTTGACCATGGCCTTCTCGAAGGCGGTGGCCGGGACCTTCTCGATGAAGGCGTTCATCAGCACGATCCCGGCCACCCGCTCCGGCGCGTCGGCGGCGACCCGGACCACGCTGGCACCGCAGTAGGAGTGGCCGACCAGCACGGCCTTGTCGATCTTCAGGTGGTCGAGGAGGGCGATGGCGTCCGCGGCCGCCGAGGCCGGGCTGTAGTCGTCCCAGTCGATCGAGGACTCGCCCCAGCCGCGCAGGTCCATGGTGATCACCCGGTGGCCGGCCGCGGCGAGCAGCGGGCGCAGGTGCCGGAACAGGGCCCGGTCCTGGAGCATCCCGGGGAGCAGCAGCACCGGGGCGCCGCCGCCGGTGCCCGGAGTGTCGTCGAAGGCGAGGGTGCCGCCGGGGAGTCGGAGGTACTGGGTCTGCGGGGCGGTGCTGGTGGCGTTCGTGGCGTTCATGGCGCGGGCCTCCTGACCGGGATCGGTGGGTGCCGGCTGCTGCCGACACCCACAAAGCTATGGCTAATAGCCTTAGCCGTCAACCCCTGGACGGCCAGTGGCATCAGGACTCCACCCGGAACGGATCGTGCTCGGCGAGCAGCTTCTCCAGGCGCGCCTGGTCGACCCGGTTGACCACCTCGCCCTCCTGCTGGCGGTCCCGGATCACCTTGGCCAGGGTGAACGCCGAGGTCACGGTGTAGAGCGCGCCGAGCGCGAGGAAGGCGCGCACCCATGCGCTGACCGGCAGATAGGCGATGCCGATCGCGAGTCCGCTGCCGGCAAGGGCGAAGGAGAGGATCGCCTGGACGTAGTAGGCGGACGTGGTACGCGGCTGCACCGAGGAAGTCATGTGTGAAGGATCGCCAACTCCGGTGCGCGGCACCTGAGTACGCGTACTCAGTTCGGCACTCAGCGTGAGGGGCGGTCAATCCCACGGGGGCGGCTTGGAATCAGGAGCTCCTAGGATTAACGTTTGATAACGCAGCGCGGTCGGAAACGCCGTACCCTGACGGCACCGTGCGCGTCGCCTAATCCGCAGGCCTGCCTCAACCGCAGGTCGGGAGCCGGGGAACCACCGTTCCTTGGGGTGAATCGGAGCGATCCCGGCCACGGCCGGGGCCGCTCGGTAGGAGACCTTCCGCTCCGAACCCGTCAGCTAACCCGGTAGGCGCGAGGGAAGGAAAGGAGCGCGCCCCCCGTGGCGTTGACGCACACCCCGCATGGCAACAGCGGCCTGCTCGACCACCCCGACGCGCCCGACGACACCGCCCGCCACCGGCTGCCCAAGCAGACCCGCACCAGCGCCCCGGTGCTCGGAGTCACCGCGATGGCCGCCGCCCTCGGCGCCACCGGCTTCACCGCCACCGCCGCCGCGGCCGCCGCCCCGACGAGCGCCGCGCCCGCGGTGAGCGCGCCCGACCAGGCGGACCCCGGGCTGGCGCTGGCCGCCCGCATCCAGCAGCAGGCCGACGGCGCCCCGGGCGCCGAGGACGGCGAGGACGCCGACCAGCTGACGGCCGGCCAGGGCGCTGCCCACCAGGAGAGCGCCCGGCAGGAGGCGGCCCGGTTGGCCGCCGCGCAGGAGGCAGCCGCCAAGCGGGCCGCCCAGCAGGCGGCCGCCACCGAGCAGGCCACCCGCACCGAGCAGCCGGCGGCTCCCGCCGAGGCCTCCGAAGCCGCCATGGCCGCACCCGCCGAGCAGCCGGCCGCCGTCTCCCCGCTGCCCGGCTACACCGTCGACACCCCGGCCGCCACCCCTTGGGTGCAGCTGCGCACCGGCGTCGAGATCTCCGCGCCCGCCCACACGCCGGTGCGCGCGATCACCGCCGGCGCCGTCAGCTCGGCCGGCTGGTCCGGCCGCTACGGCTACCGGGTGATCCAGACCCTGCCGGACGGCACCGAGCTCTGGTACTGCCACCTCGCCTCGATCTCCGCCACCGGCGGGGAGCTGGCCCCGGGCGCCGTGCTCGGCCAGGTCGGCGCCACCGGCAGCCGCGCCACCGGCCCGCGCCTGCACCTGGAGGTCCGCCCGGGCGGCGGCGCCCCGGACGACGCGCTGGCCTGGCTGCAGGCGCACGGGGTCACCGACTAGCTCACTCGCCTTCGGCGGTGCCGTCCCACTGCCCGATGTCCGGCAGCTCCACCAGGCCGCGCTTGACGATGTACTGGTCCACCTCGGCGGCGCCCGGCTCGGGCGCCAGGTCCTGATACTCCGTCAGCAGCAGCTCCGGCAGCCCGGGAACCGTCCACTGCCCGAGCAGCCGCACCGCCTCGGCCTGCACCGCCGCCTCGAACTCGGGGAGGTCGCCGGCCAGTTCGGCGGGCATCGGGAGGCCAAGGGCGGTCAGATCGGCCAGGTTGCGGTAGCTGCGCTGCTTCAGGTGGTCCTCCACCAGCAGCCGGGCGCCGTCGGTGGCCATGCCGATCGACAGCAGCACGCCCTCGGTCCAGCCGTCCACGCCCTCCGGCTGCTCCAGCTCCGTGAGTTCGGCGAGCACCGCGATCCGGTCGTGCGGATCGAGCACCCGGAACCAGTCCAGCCAGGCCCGCACCGCGTTCTCGTCGGCGGTGTCCACCCCGGCGGCGCGCAGCAGCAGGGTGTACAGCCGGGGCCAGGTCAGCAGGTGCGGCTGGCGCAGCAGCCCGGCCAGCAGCTCGCCCTGCCACTCGGCCTCCTCGTGCAGCCGCTGCTGCCGCTTGGCGTTCAACCGCCGGGCCGCCCGCTGGTGGTCGATCAGCAGTCGGACGGCGGCGCCGTAGGCCAGCGGGTCCTCGTCCGGGGCGGGCTGCACATACAGGTGGATCCGCTCGTAGAGCAGCTCCTGCACCAGCGCGGAGGTGAGCTCGGGGAAGCCGTCGTACATCCGGGCGTCACCCAGTTCGAGCAGCGCCAGGACCGCGTTCAGCGGACCCTCCGGCACTGGGTCGAGACCCTGCTCGGCAGCCCAACGCAGCAGCTCAGCGGTGTGCGGCCGGGGTGCCAGCCGCAGGTTCTCGTCGTCCATGACCGGTACGGTAACCGCTTCGGCGGGCACTACCGTACGTGCCATGCACCCCGTCCTGCTCACCGGGCCACGGCTCACCATCCGTGAGTTCCACCATGTGCCGCGCGACATCGACGCGTTGCACGCGATCTTCGGCGATCCGGAGACCGCCCGCTACCTCTCGTTCGAGCCGCGCGACCGGGAGGACTGCGCCGACCAGGTCGCGCTCTACCTGGACGAGGCGGAGAAGCAGCCGCGCACCGTCTTCCGGATGGCCGCCACCCTGACCGAGGACGGCGAGGACGCCGTGCCGCTCGGCAACGCGGTGCTCGGCATCGAGGGAACCGAGGCGCAGCGCGCGGCGTTCATCGGGTACGCGCTGCGGCGGGACGCCTGGGGGCTCGGGTACGCCACCGAGATCGCCCGGATGCTGTGCGACTTCGCCTTCGGCGAGCTCGGGCTGCACCGGCTGGCCGCCCGTCTGGATCCGGCCAACCTCGCGTCGGCCCGGGTGCTGCGCAAGGTCGGCTTCCAGCTGGAGGGCCGGATCCGCGACGACCTCCACCTGCGCGGCGAGTGGCACGACGCGCTGCAGTACTCGCTGCTGGAGCACGAGTGGAGCCCGGGCGGCACCACGGTGGGCGGGGCAGCGGGGGGTTAACCCCACCCCGGGTTCGCCGGGCAGCCGCATTACCGCGCGGCGCCCGCCCCGGCAGGGTGGAGGCATGACGACGACGACCTTCGCGACCACGGCCACTACCCCGTCGGCCCGGCGCGCCCCGTACGGCCACCGGACGTTCCGCGAACTCGGCTACATCTGCACCTCGCTGGTCACCGCGATCATCGGCTTCACCTGGGTGGTCGCCCTGTTCTCGATCGGCGCCGGCACCCTGGTCACGGTGGTCGGCCTGCCGGTGCTCGCCCTGCTGCTGGCCGGCGCCCGGGGCCTGGGCCGGCTGGAGCTCCACCGGGTGCACCGGCAGCTGGGCCTGCCGCTGGCCGCGCCCGCCCCGGTGGCCGTGCCCGAGGGGGCCGGCTTCTGGGGGCGGGTCGGCGCGCGGCTGCGGGACGGCGCGGGGTGGCGGGCGGTCGGGTACCAGGTGCTGATGTTCCCCTGGCGGGTGTTCAGCTTCTGCGTCGCCGTCACCCTGTGGAGCACCGGGCTGGCGCTGGCCACGCTGCCGGTCTGGAACTGGGTGTTCCCGACCTACGTGGGCTGGCCCGGCTACCGGCTCTTCGACTACACCGACGCCCACCACGTCCACCACGCTTACTACATCGCGTCGTTCTGGCAGGTGACCCGCGCCTCGCTGGTCGGGATCGGGTTGCTCCTCCTGGCCGCCTGGGCCACCCACCTGCTGACCAACGTCTCGCGCGGCGCGGCCCGCGCGCTGCTGGCGGACTGGTCGTCCTAGCCCTCCTGCGCCGGGCGGTAGGTGCTGACGACCGCCCCCGTCTTGGCGGCGACCGACGAGACCAGCTCGAAGCGCCGCTTGCCGCCGTCCGCCGGGAAGATCGTCTTGCCGCCGCCGAGGATCACCGGCATCTGGATCAGCGTCAACTGGTCCACCAGGCCCTCGCCCAGCAGCGCCCGCACCAGCGTCGGGCTCCCCATCATCGCCAACTCCCCGCCGTCGGCCGCCCGCAGCGCGCGGATCTCCTCGACGGCCCGCGCCGCGTCGATCCGCACGGTGTTGTGCCAGGTCAGCTCGGAATCGCCGAGCGTGCCGGTCACCACGTACTTGCGCAGCGAGTTCATCCGGTCCGCGAACGGATCCCCGGCCCGCTCGGGCCACGCCGCCGCCATGGTCTGCCAGGTCCGCCGCCCGAACAGCAGCGCCTCAGCCTTCTCCAGCCCCGCCGCGAACGCCCCGCCCACCACCTCGGGATCGAAGAACGCATGGGACCAGCCCCCGTGCGCGAACCCCCCGTCCACATCCTCCTGCGGTCCACCCGGCGCCTGCACGACCCCGTCCAGGCTGATGAACTCACTGACCACCACGCGCATCCCACTGCCTCCTCGTCTGCGGCCCTACGGCAATGAAGACCCCGTCCTCACCCGGAAATCATCGCTCGCGGCGCATCGGATCCGGTGATCCGACTCACATCCGCTCACTGCACGGCCCCGGCCCGGTCCAGCAGTTCGATCACCACGCCGTTGGGGTCGGTGACCTGGAAGAGGCGCTCGCCCCACTCCTCCGCGAGCAGCGGGAGGGTGATCGGGGCGCCCTCGGACTGGAGTCGGGCGTACTCGGCGTCGAGGTCGGCGACGGTGAGGGCCAGGATCGTGCCGGCCGCGCGCTGGTCCCGGAAGTCGGCCGGGAGGACTTCCAGCCCCCGGCGCAGGAAGATCACGCCCGCCGTGTCGTTCCGGGTCAGGGAGACGAAGCCGTCGGCGGACATCGCCTCCTGGTAGCCGAAGTGCCTGGCCAGGAAGGCGGCGGAGCCGGCGACATCGTCGACGGTGAAGCAGATGGCGGTGTTGGTGACCTGCATCTGAAGCTCTCCCAAGCTCGGTCATGAACTCTGTACGCAGTACTCTATACAACGTACAGAGAATAGCGCCAGGGCTTGCGAGAAGATGTCCCCATGGCGAAGGCGAAGGACCGCAGTGGCGCAGGCGACCCGGTGCGCACCCTGGAACTGCTGTGGCGCGAACCCGGGCACGGCGTGGCGGCGCGCGGACCCAAGCAGCAGCTCAGCGTGGACACGGTGGTCGACACCGCCGTCGAACTGGCCGACCGCGAAGGGCTGGACGCGCTCACCATGCGGGCCATCGCCCAGCGGCTCGGCGTCACCCCGATGACGCTCTACACCTACGTGCCGGGCAAGGCCGAGCTGCTCGACCTGATGCTGGACGCCGTCTACCTGCGGATGCCCCGCACCGCCCACCCCGCCGCCACCGCCTGGCGCACCCGGGTGGCCGCCGTGGCCGCCGAGAACCGCGAGCTGCTGCTCGCCCACCCCTGGGTGATCGGCCTGGCCGCCACCCGGCCGCCGCTCGGCCCGGGCCTGATGACCAAGTACGAGCACGAGCTGGCCGCCTTCGAAGGGCTCGGGCTGGACGACATCGAGATGGACGCCGCCCTCACCCACCTGCTGGACTTCGTCCGCTCGACCGCCCGCACCGCCCTCGACCAGCAGGCGGCCGCCGCCGACAGCGCGATGTCCGACGCGGCCTGGTGGGAGGCCAACGCCCCCCTGCTCGCCCGGGTCTTCGACCCCGACCGCTTCCCCCTCGCCACCCGCATCGGCACCGCCGCCGGCACCGCCCACCAGGCCGCCCACAACCCGGACCACGCCTACGAGTTCGGCCTCTCCCGCATCCTCGACGGCCTCGCCGCCCTGATCGACCGCCACTGACCCCTCACTGCGCCACCCCCGGCGTCGGGAACGCGTGGCGCGGCTCGGCGCCCGACCACCAGGCGCCGATGGCGAAGGCGGCCGTCGCCTCCAGGTAGGCGGCGCGGGAGAGGGGGCCGCAGGGGAGCGGGGTGCAGCCCATCGAGGTGATCAGGGTGGTGACCGCCTGCCGGGCAGGCTCCGCGTCGGCGCAGAACGGGACGGTGAGGGGCGCGCCCGCGAACTCCAGGCGGTCCAGGGTCCAGATGCTCTCGTGGCACAGGTTGAACGCCTTCACCACGTGCGCCTCGGGGGCGGCGTCGGCGATCTGCTGGGCGACGGACCGGCCGGCGGGGGTGGCCAGCATCAGGCCGTCCGCCCCGGGGGCCAGCGCGTTGGTGCAGTCCAGGACGGTGCGCCCGGCGAGCTCCGCCGCCAACCGGCCGGCCGACTCCGGTGCCGCGGCGGCCGGCACGGCCAGCAGTACCAGCTCGCCGAACCGTGCCGCCTCGGCCAGGGAACCGTGCCCGGCCGCGCCGATCCTGGCGGCCGTGGCCTGTGCCGCCGCCTCGCTGCGCCCGCCGATCCGGACGGTGTGGCCGGCCCGGACCCAGGCCCCGCCGAGGGTGGTGGCCATCGAACCGGTGCCCAGAATGCCGATGTTCATGGGGTGCTCCCAACGTCGTTGTCGTCGTTGCACCGCACGGTAGGTCGGCCGTTGCACACCGCATGGTGTCCATCGGATCGGGGAGGATACGGGCGTGGAACTGCCCCGACTCGACTACACCTCGGACTGCCGCGCCCGCCTCGCCTTCGAGGTGCTGGCGAACCGCTGGGACAGCGTGGTGGTCTTCACCCTCGCCGAGAACGGCCCGCTGCGGCCCCGCGCGCTGCGGGCGCGGATCGGCGGGATCGGCGCCAAGGTGCTCAATGACGCGCTGCGCCGCCTGGAGTCCAACGGCCTGATCGTGCGCCAGGTGTACGCCGAGGCGCCGCCCCGCGTCGACTACGAATTGACCGGGGCGGGCCGGGCGTTGCTGGTCCCGATGGCGGCGATGGGGGAATGGGCCGCCCGCTACGGCGACGAGGTGCTGGCCGCGCAGGACCGGTTCGCCGAGCGGCGGTCGGGTCAGTGCTGACGAGCCGCCGCGATCTCCAGTGTCAGATCCGTGGTGACCTCGCGCAGCCACTGCCGCTCCGCCCGCCGCGCTGCGGCCGCGCGGACGAAGATGCCGCGGCGGAACCGGGCGACCTCATCGGCGCGCACTGCTCGCCCGTTGTCGTAGAAGAAGCTGGCCGGCTCCTCGATGTACTCCAACCGGCGGCGCAGCACCCGCAGTTGGTCCTGGAGGTCGGGCAGCAGGTGGAGGAAGGCGAGCAGCGTGGCGAAGGCGTTGTTGTCGGTGATCTCCACGGTGCTGGGATCGGCGAGCCGGCCCAGCAGCTCGGCCCGCCCGTCGTCGGTGAGGGTCAGCACCTGGCGGGGCGCGCCCGCGCTGCCGGGCTCCTCGTGGCGGGTGAGCCGGCCGGCCGCGCGCAGCCGGTTCAGCGCCGGATAGAGCGCGCCGTCGCTGACCGGCCGGACGTGCCCGGTCAGACCGGATATCCGGGCGCGGAGCTCATAGGCGTGCAGCGGCTCCTCGGCCAGGAATCCCAGGATGCACAGGGTCAGCATGGCCGCCAGCCTACCCCGGATGCCTCGATTAGAGTTGTGAACGCGAGGGCCGGGCGGTACGGGGGTCCGTCCGGCCCTTCGGCTACTGCCGGAGCCGGTCGGCCGGGCCCATGACGATCACGGGGTGCGCGGCCGGGTCCAGCATGGTGAGCAGGGTGCGCATGTCGTCCTTGGCGAGGGTGACGCAGCCGTGGGTGGGGCCGCCGTGGTCGACGTGGAGCCAGATGCCGCCGCCGCGGTAGTCGCCGAGTGGCTGGCTCTCGTCGAGCGGGGAGCGGCCGGGGACGCGGTTGTAGTCGATGGCGACCACGTAGTCGAAGGCGCCGGTCAGGGGTTCGCCCTCGAAGCCGGTGCCGCCGACCGCGAAGGCATTCGACCGGTAGTAGGGCAGCCTGGTGCCGGGGTCGGGCAGTTGGCCGCCTGCGTCGCTCAGCGAGAAGACCCCGATCGGGCTGTGCAGGTCGCCCGAGCGGTGCTCGGCGGTCCAGCCCTGGCGGGCGTTGTGGGCGCGCCACGCCGGGCCGGCCGTCCAGTGCCCGTCGTCGTCGGCGGTCCACAGCTGGACCGCGGTGTCGGAGGAGTCCGCCCCGCTGCCGGCGGCCACCAGCACCTGACGGGCGTCAGGGGGCAGCAGCGCCAGGGTTCCCGGGCCGAGGCCGGCGATCGCGGGGGGCGCGGGCAGTGGCTCCAGGGGCGGCACGTCGGCCGCCGGCGCACCGCTGAGGGTGGGGTGCGCCGGAGGCGTGGGCGGGAAGGCGGGGGTCGCGCACGAGGCGGTCGCGCCGGCGAGCAGGCCCACCGCGCACAGCAGCGCTCGGCCGTGCCGGCGCATCAAGTCGCGCGGCGGCCGGGCGGCGGCACCGGCAAACCTGGCGAAGTCCTTCACGGCGCGGGCCCTTCACTGGACTGGTGGTGTCCTGGCAACGACGGCGAGGGGTGCGGGGTACTTGTCGAATTGCGCCAAACGTTGCGATAGGCAGGCAAATGCCTGCACAATCGAATCATGAGCCTCGAAGGATCAGCCATCGACGCGGTCTTCAAGGCGCTGGCCGACCCGACCCGCCGACTGCTGCTGGACCGGCTGCGCGAGCAGGACGGCCAGACCCTGCGCGAGCTGTGCGAGCAACTGGAGATGGCACGGCAGTCGGTGACCCAGCACCTCGACGTCCTGGTGCGGGCCGGCCTGGTGACCGTCGTGCGGCGCGGCCGGGAACGGCTGCACTACCTGAACCCGGTGCCGATCCACGAGATCGAGGAGCGCTGGATCGGGGGCTTCGACCGGCCCCGGTTGCAGGTGATCAGCGCCATCAAGAACCAGGCAGAGCAGGAGCGAGCCATGAGCGACACCTCCGCGGGCGCGACCGGATCCGTGCCCACATACGTCTACGTCACCTACATCAAGGCCACCGCCGAGCAGGTCTGGCGGGCGCTGACCGACGCCGACCTGACCGTACGCTACTGGGGGCACGCCAACGTCTCCGACTGGCAGTCGGGCTCGGCCTGGGAGCACCGCAGGACCGACGGTTCGGGCATCGCCGACGTGGTCGGCGAAGTCCTGGCGGCCGAGCCGCCGACCCGCCTGGTGGTCACCTTCGACGGCCCGGTGGACCCCGACCCGGGACACCGGCCGGCCACGGTCACCTTCCTGATCGAGCCGCACCAGGAGATCGTCCGCCTCACCGTGACCCATGAGAACCTGCCCGACGAGCAGGCGCTGCACGACGTCTCGCGCGGCTGGCCGGCGGTGCTCGCCAACCTCAAGTCGCTGCTGGAGACCGGCGCGGTGCTGCCGCAGGTGCCGTGGGAGATGCCCTGACGCGGGGGCGCCCTTGAGTCTCCACCAGGTGGAACCGGCAAGCTGCTGCCATGTCCAACGGCGACACCACCCGCTACTCCATCGGTGAGCTGGCCCGGCGTACCGGGCTGGCCGTACGAACCATCCGGTTCTACGCCGACGAGGGGATCGTGCCGCCGACCGATAGGAGCCCCAGCGGCTACCGGCGCTATGACGAGGATGCGGCGGCCCGGTTGGATCTCGTCCGCACTCTGCGGGACTTGGGGATCGACCTGCCGACGATCCGCCGGATCCTGGACCGGGAGACCACGCTGCCCGAGGTGGCCGAGCTGCACGCGCGTGCGATCGAGGCGCAGCTCGGCATGTTGCGGCAGCGGCTCGCGGTGTTGCGCGCGGTGGCCAAGCGCGGGGCCTCAGTTGAGGAGACGGATCTGATGCACCGGCTTGCCCAGTTGTCCGATGCCGAACGGCGAAGCATCATCAGCGATTTCGTGGAGGAGGTGTTCGCCGGTCTGGACGCCAACCCGGCGCTGGTGGCGATGATGCGGGCGGCGATGCCCGAGCTGCCCGAGGAGCCGACCGTGGAACAGGTGGAGGCCTGGGTCGAGCTCGGGGAGCTCGCCCAGGACCCCGACTTCCGCGCGGCGGTGCGGCGGATGGCCGAGTACCAGGCGGCGGAGCGCGCGGCCGGTGACACCACCGGGCTGCACCACGAGCTCACCCAGGCGGTGCGCGAGCAGGTCGGCCGCGCGCTGACCGACGGCCTGGCGCCGGACTCCCCGGCCGGTGCCGCGGTGCTGGACTCGCTGACCGCCCAGTACGCCCAGGTCTTCGCCCGGCCGGACGACACCGAGCTGCGGCACTGGCTGCTGCGGCGGCTGGACGTGGCGGGCGACCCCCGGACCGAGCGCTACTGGCAGCTGCTCTCGATCGTCAACGGCTGGCCGGTCCCGGAGAGCCTGGCGCCGGTGATGGCCTGGCTGGCGGCGGCGCTGCGGGCGGCGCCGACGGCGTAGGCGGGTCCCGGGATGCGGGGCGTCACCGGCCGTGGTCGGCTGGGCGGTGTGCTGATCACCTCCCGTCCGCTGGACGAGTACTGCGTGTTCTTCGGGCTCAGCCGGGCCCGGCTGAGCGCGCTGCCCGGGCCGGTGCTCGACTGCCCGGGCGGGGCCTCGGGCCTGGTGGCGGAGGCGCGGGCGCTCGGGTGCCGGGTGGTGGCCGCCGATCCGGCGTACGCACGGCCGACGGCGGAGCTGCTGGCGGCGGCGGAGCGGTCCCGGCAGGCCATGGCGGCCGCGATGCCGGCCGACCCGGCCCACCATCCGGCGCCCCGCCACCGCCCGTATGACAAGTACCTGCGCAGCTGGGACCGGGCCCGGGCGCTGTTCGCCGCCGACCGGGCCGCCCACCCCGGGAGCTACCTGGCCGCCCGCCTGCCCGAACTGCCCTTCGCAGATGGCAGCTTCGCGCTGACCCTCAGCTCCTACCTGCTCTTCGCCTACCCCGAACGGTTCGGCCCCGACGAGCAGTTCGAGGCATTGCTGGAGCTGGTCCGGGTCACCGCGGCCGACGGCGAGGTGCTGGTGCACCCGCTGCACGACGGCGCCGGCCACCGCTGCCCGCACCTCGCGCAGCTGCGCCGGGCACTCGGGGAGCGCGGCGTGCACAGCGAGTTGCGTACCGCCCGCGAGCCGGGGGACGGACGGCGGCGCTGGTCAATGAGACTGACGCATTATCAGAAGCAGAGGGAGGGTCAGAGGAATGGCGGCAGAATCCGGCCAAGTGCGGGGAAATCCGGAACAGAAGCATCCTCTCCCGCTACCGTGCGTTGAGTGACCATCACTCTGACCAAGACCAGCAGCCTGCTCACCGCCGTGATCGCGGGTGCCGCCCTGCTCACCGTGACCGCCCCGGCCGCGCACGCCGGCAGTCTGCCGTCCGACCAGTGCTCGGCCGACTTCTACGACGGGGATGCCCGGCTCGGCCCGGCGCAGCTGCCCAGCACCGGCCCGGTCGGCCAGGAGATGTCCGGCTACAACCGCACCGGCGGCGCGAGTGACCAGTCCTTCCTGCAGCAGTACTACGACTCTGCGTCCGGCAGCTGGAAGTACCCGCCCGCCGACGGCTACGTCGTGGTCAACAACCAGCCGGTGGAGTTCGACCAGACCCTTCCAGTCGGTCAGGACATCGACCGGTTCGGCTCCGAGTACGGCTCCTTCCTGGCGCCGGAGGGCCTCCCCTACGCGATGCGTTCGATCCCGCCGCAGAGCCTGGACGGCAGCCCGGCGGCCGGCTGCAACTACCACGACTACAAGGTGCTCAAGCCGTTCGCCGTGCACGCCGGTCCGATCGCGCCCTGGTTCAACCAGCCCGGCTACGGCTGGCAGTACCAGCTCGACGCGACCCTGGTGCCCGGCGCCCCGGCGAAGATCAACGTCGGCTGGCTGATCACCAACGGCTATCTGCAGCGCCTGATCTGATCATCGATCAGGTCTTGATCGGCGATCAGGTTCACACCCCGGACGGACGCGCCGCCGGGACATGGCCGATGGCGTCCAGCTTGGCCAGGATCCGCTCGGCGATCCAGCGGCGGTCGGAGGCGTCCGGAATGCCGTCCGGGGCCAGCAGTTGGTTGATGACGGCCGTCCGCAGCCGCATCCGCTGGTCCCGGCCGAGCCGGCTCAGCATGCCCCGGGCGGCGAGCAGCGCGTTGTAGTGCTCGAACGCGCTGCGCGGATGCTCGATGTACTCCAACACGCTCTCGAAGTCGCCCAGCGCGGCGTTGCCCTGGGTCAGCGCCAGCGCCTGCAGCCGCAGGCCCTCGTCGTCGGAGGCGAACAGACCGCGCACCTCGTCCGGGGTGGCCGGGGAGCGCTTGGCCCCGGCCCGCACCTCGGCCACCTGGCTCACCGACGCGGCCCGCTGCGCGGGGCCGGGCTGGCCGGCCTGGTGGGCGAACTTGCCGAGCCGGCCCATCGCCTGCACCCGCAGGTCCTCGGCGCCGACCTCGTTGCCCTCCTTCAACTGCTCCTGGGCGCTGGTGAACAGGTGCAGCGCGGCGCCGTCGGCCCGGGTCAGCGCGCCGGCCAGCAGCAGCCGGGTGGCCAGCCAGCCGCCGAGGAAGCCGAGGATCACGAAGTAGAGCACCAGGGCGGCCGCGAACGGGGTGGCGTCGGTGCGGCCGCCGAGCGCGGGGGAGAGCGCCCGGCCGAGCTGGCGGGCGCCTTGCCAGATGCTGCCGAGCTGGGACAGGCCGACACCGAGCAGCAGCTTGGTCAGCCAGTCGGAGACCTGCTCCAGGTTGGTGTTGGCGATGTACTGCCCGCTCAGCGGTGCGGAGTTGGCCGTACTCGTCGAAGTCGTCGAACCCGCGGCGTTCGGTGCGCCGGTACCGCCGCCGAGCACATGCGGAATGCCGAACAGGAAGCCGACCAGGGCGCCGGCCACGGTGGTGGCGCAGGCGATCATCACGCCGGCGCCGAGCGCGCTCACCGGATGCGGCGCGCCGGTGGTGTAGAGCAGCAGCCCGAGGAAGCCGAGCCCGAACAGGGTGCCGATGGCGACGGCCTGCCAGCGCCGTATCACTCCGGTCGGTCCCTGCTGCCGACCCGCCGACCCCTGCAGTGCCTGCAACCCCTGTAGCCCCGCCATCGCCCGCTCCCCGTCGCATCCGGTCCGCTCCGAACGCGAACTGTAGCGCTCCGGGGGCCGCCGACATGCCGACGACGAACGGCGAACGCACGCAACGTCGACGACCGGAAGGCGAGCGGAAAGAGGAGGGGGAGACGACGGGAGAGGTGCCCCGGAAATGCCGAAGCCCCCGGGCCTCGTTTTGAGGGGGTCCGGGGGCTCGACAACTTCTGCGCGGTTCCATCCGCGGGGCGCCGGCTGATCAGGCCGACAGCTCCACGGAGGCGCGCCCGAGCGAGTCAGACGCGCGAAGCGCAGTCATCGTGGTACTCAACTCAGGATCACCTCCTTTCCGTGTTCGACGCCACGATAGGCAGACGGCACCGCCAGAGGCAACGAATTATCGGAGCCGATTGCCGGGCCGGTTCAGCGACCCGTTCAGCACCCGGCTCGGCGCCCGCCTCAGTGCCCGGTGAGCGCCTTCAGCTTGGCGGCGTCGATGACCTGGTCGGCCGGCGGGGCGGTGACGGTGACCGGCACGTCGTAGTCGGTCAGCGTGATCTTGTCGGTGCCGCCGGTGCCGTTGCCGCCGGTGGCCTGCAGCGGGTACGGCTTGCCCTTGGTGGACACCCAGAGGGTGGACTTGGTGCCGTCCGACGCGACCTCCTGCAGTGTCTGGGCCGGCTGGCCGTTCAGCGTGGTGGCCTGGCCCTTGGTGGGCTTCTCGCTGCCGTCGTCCATCTGGGAGCTGAGCGCCTTGAGGTCGCAGAAGCCCACCATGCCGGCGACGGTCGGGTCGGTGACCGGCCCGCTGACCCACTTGCCGTGGAGGGCCGCGACGGCCTTGGCGCCGCCGAGCGACGCCCAGTAGGTGTCGTCCGGCTTCAGGTAGGTGGTCTTCGACTTGTCCTGGATCACGTCGGCCGAGCCCTTGCCGGGCATCGAGATGGTGCCGGTGCAGCCGCTGCGGTTGTCGGTGGCCAGCTTGACCTTCTGCTCGCCGCCGGTGCCGGCGATCGTCATGTCGATCTTGACGGCCTGGGCGCCGGTCAGCGCGGTCTCGGACGCCTTGAGGATCTGGTCAGCACTCATCGTCGACAGGTCCGGGCCGCCCGACGTGTCGGCGGAGGGGGCGCTGGAGGCGGCGCCGGAGCTCGCCGCGGAGGGCGCAGCGGGGCTGGCCGCAGGCGCCGCGCTGGAACTCTTGGCGCTCGAACCGCAGGCGGTGGCGGCCAGCGCTATCGCGGCGCAGGAAAGGGTGACCCCGAAGGTACGGGAGATTCGCACGTTCTGTCCTTCTCGCGGGACGTACCCGGCCGGTCGGTGCCGGGCGAAAGCTCACGAGAAGCTATCACCAAGATCAGAGTGTTTTGGTTCCACCGCCCGGCCCCTGAATTCCAGCCCTGCGGCCCACTCGCCACGGGAACGCCGAAGGCCCGGTGGAGAATCTCCACCGGGCCTTCGTGCTACTGAGTAGCGGGGACAGGATTTGAACCTGCGACCTCTGGGTTATGAGCCCAGCGAGCTACCGAGCTGCTCCACCCCGCGTCGGTGAACACAACAGTACGCGACGACGTCGTAGAAGGGAAATCGCTTACGCGGCGCCCCCTCACCCGGGCATCCGAGCAGCTCAGGTCGGCTGCACAGGATGCGCGGGATGCGCGGGATGCGCGGGATGCGCGGGTGCCACGGGCGGCGCCGGCCGATCACGGCGGGGCAGGCCGCGCGGTCGGCTGCGCGCCCACACGGCCAGGGCGGCGACCGCCGCGAAGGCGGGCATCATCAGCAGCGTGTAGACGGCGAGGAAGCCGTGGGTGCCCAGGCCGGCCGCCGCGTTCCAGCCGCTGTGCAGGGCGACCGCCGCCAGCCAGCCGGCGGGGGCGGCGAGCCGGGCCAGCCAGCGCCGGCCGGCGGTCAGCGAGACGGCCAGCCCGAGCCCGGTCAGCGCGGTGAGCAGCGGATGGGCGAACGGGGTCAGCAGCGCCCGCAGCACGAAGGTCTGCACGGTGCCGTCGTAGTCGCGCAGCGAGGGACTCAGGCCCAGGCCGATCGACTCCAGCCGCTGCTGCTGGTCGTCGGTGAACGCCCGGCCCAGGTAGAGCACGTTCTCGGTGAAGGCGAAACCGCAGGCGGTGATCCCGCTGAGCACCAGGCCGGTGGCCACCGCCCGGTGCCGCAGCCGCACCCGGGCCCGCGGGGAGGGCCCGGCCCTGAGCCCCGGTCGGCGGCGGCGCAGCGGCAGCATGGTGGCCAGCAGTATCAGGCCCTTGGCGGTCTCCTCGATCACCGGAGTGGCGAACTGCGCGCCGAGCAGCTGCCCGCGCGTACTGCCCTCGGTGGTGGTGAGCCAGTCACTGACCCAGCCGTTGGCGAACAGCGCCATGGTGGTGGCCGCGCAGGAACCCCAGGCCAGGCAGAGCGCCAGCCGCCGCCCCGGCAGCCGGGCGCTCTGGTTGAGCCAGGTGAGGACGAACAGCACGAACGGCACCGGCAGGATCGCCAGCCCGAGCCCGACCAGCAGCCCGGTGGTACCGGTCTGACGCTGCACCAGACGGACGAGCAGCACCGCGCAGCCGGCCAGCGTGACGAGCGGCACGGCGCTCGCGATGCGGCGGGCGCGGTGCGAACGGCTCATCCCCGAAAGGGTAGGGGACGATCCGGCGCCGCGTCAGCGGTTGTGCACGTTCGGTGGCGGTGGTCGGCGTCAGCGCTTGCGGAACAGCAGGTCGTGCACCACATGCCCCTTGGCCAGGCCGGCCCGCTCGAACTTGGTCAATGGGCGCCACTCGGGCCGCGGCGCGTAGCCGGGTACGGTGCCGTCCCCGCGGTCCTCCAGCCAGGACGAGCCGTCGCCCTCCGGGTGCAGGTTGACCAGCTCGGGGCGGGCCGAGAGCACGTCCGCCATCTGCTCGGCGTAGTGCTCCCAGTCGGTGGCGCAGTGCACCAGCGCGCCGGGGGCCAGCCGGGGCAGCACCAGGTCGAGGAAGCCGTGCTGGACCAGCCGGCGCTTGTGGTGCTTGGGCTTGGGCCAGGGGTCCGCGAAGTAGACCCGCAGCCCGGCCAGCGAGGCGTCCGGCAGCATGTCGCGGATCAGGATGATCGCGTCGCCGGCGGCCAGCCGGACGTTCTGCGAGCCGCTCTGCTCCAGCAGGTTGAGCAGGGCGCCGTGACCGGGGGTGTGCACGTCGGCGGCCAGGATGCCCATGCCCGGGTCGGCGGCGGCCATCGCGGCGGTGGTCTCGCCCATGCCGAAGCCGATCTCCAGGGTGACCGGCAGACCGCCGAACAGCTCGGGGAGGTCCAGCGGGGTGCCGTCGATCGCGACGCCCCAGCGCTCCCAGTGCTTGTCCAGCGCGCCGGCCTGCACCTGGGTCATCCGGCCGCGGCGCGGCTGGAAGGTGCGGATCCGGTGCTCGCGGTGCTGGGCCTCGGTGGCCTTGTGCGGGTACATCGGCGCGGGGTAGCCGGCCGGGGCCGCGGAGAGCCGCTCGGAGGGGCGCTGGCCGGGGAGCTCGGCGCCCGGGGCAAGCTGAGGGGTCTGGGGGGAGGGGGCAGTCGAAGTCACAATGCCGTCGAGTTTACGGGGGCCCGTTGGAATCGCCAGGGCCCGGATCAGCCACCGGCGGTGAGCGCGGCCAGGGCTCGCCGGGCCACCTCGGCGCCGATCGGCAGCGAGGCGGTGGCGGCGGGCGACGGGGCGTTGAGCACGTGCACGGTGCGGCGCGGGGAGCGCGGGTCGGCGGGGTCGAAGCCGGCGAACGCGAAGTCGTCCAGCAGCCGGCCGTCGGGCGTGACCGCCTGGGCCCGCACGCCCGCCGCGGCCGGCAGCAGGTCGGGGGAGTCCACCGAGGGCAGCAGCCGGCGCACCGCCCGCAGGAAGGCGGCCTTGCTGAGCGAGCGGTGCAGCTCGCCGAGCTCCTGGCGCCAGTGCCGGCGGGCCAGCTGCCAACTGCCCGGGTAGCGCAGCGTCTCGCCGAGGTCGCCGAGCCGCACCGTGCCCCAGTCGTAGCCCTCACGGGCCAGCGCGGGCACCGCGTTGGGGCCGATGTGCACCTCGCCGTGGATGCCCCGGGTCAGGTGCACACCCAGGAACGGGAAGGCCGGGTCGGGCACCGGGTAGACCAGGTTGCGGACCAGGCCGCGGCGGTACGGCACCAGTTCGTAGTACTCGCCGCGGAACGGGATGATCCGCACGCCCGGTTCGTCACCGGCCAGCCGGGCGATCCGGTCGCTCTGCAGGCCCGCGCAGTTGACCAGCACGGCGCAGCGCAGCTCGGTGCCGCCGGTGGTGCGGACCGTCACCGCGTCGGCCCGCCGCTCGATGTCCAGCACCTCGCGGCCGGTGAGCAGTTCGGCGCCGCGTTCGCCGGCCAGCCGGGCGTAGCAGCGGGCCACCTCGGCGAAGTCGCAGATGCCGGTGGACGGCACCCAGAGCGCCCGCAGCCCGGCGACCGCCGGTTCGCGCTCGCGCAGCCGGGCCGGCGGCAGCTCCAGCACCTCCAGGCCGTTGGCCCGGCCGCGTTCGGCCAGCGCGGCGAGCCGGGGCAGTTCGGCGGGCACGGTGGCCACGACCGCCTTGCCGGTCACCTCGTGCGGCAGCCCGTACTCCTGGCAGAACCGGACCATCGCCGCGGCGCCGGCCACCGCGAACCGGGCCTTGAGCGAGCCGGGCCGGTAGTAGATGCCGCTGTGGATCACGCCGCTGTTGCGCCCGGTCTGGTGCGCGGCGAGCTCCGGCTCCTTCTCCACCACCGCGACCCGCAGTTCGGGCCGCTGCGCCAGCAGGGCCCGGGCCGTCGAGAGGCCCACGATGCCGCCGCCCACCACCAGGACGTCGTAGAAGTCGTCCGCCATCGTGCGATGGTGTCACGGCGGATGGCGTCATGTCAGCCAATGTCGGTGTTTCGCACGGGTGTTCAGACGGGCGTGGCCAGCATCAGACGGGCGCGCTCGGTGAGCTCGCGCACCTGCTGCTCGCCCTGGAACTGCTCCAGCAGGCGCAGCAGCTCCCACAGGTACTCCCGGCTGCGCTGCGAGGAGATCCGGCCGGCCACCTCGACCGCCCGCTCGCCCGCGGCCACCGCCGCGTCCAGGTTGCCGGCCTCGGCCTCGGCCATCGCGGAGACCACCAGCCGCAGGCCGTGCGAGCGGACGAACCCCTCGGTCGGCTGGGCCAGCGCCTCCAGGGTGAACTGGCGGACCTTGGCGGGCATGCCGAGGTCGCGGAAGCACTCGGCGGCGTCGGCGGCCAGCCGGTCGTAGGCGTAGAAGTCGAGCCAGGCCGGGTCGGGGTCGCCGGGGCGCGAGCGCTCCAGTGCGCTCTCGGCGGCGGCGAGCGCCGTGCCGCACGCCGCCGCGTTGGCGGCCTTCGCCTGGGCCCGGGCCTCCACCAGGTGGAAGAAGCTCATGGTGCGGTTGGTGGCCACGCCGCGGTTGCGCTCCAGGGCCGCCTGGGCCAGGTCCACCGCCTCCTCGGCGAAGCCCCGGTAGCCGGCCTGCAGGCTCATCGAGGCCAGCACATAGCCGCCGAGCGGCACATCGGCCGCGGCGCGGGCCAGCCGCAGGGCCTGGATGTAGTAGCGCTGGGCGGCCTCGTGCTGGCCGGTGTCGAAGGCCATCCAGCCTGCCAGCCTGGTGAGTTCGGCGGTGGCGCCGAACAGCGCCCGCCCCACCGCGTCGCTGTAGGAGGCCAGCAGCAGGGGTGCGGCCTCCTGCCGCAGGCACTCCGGGACCATGGACGAACGCCAGTCGCCGCCACCGTACTTGGAGTCCCAGCGGCGGGCCTCCTGGGCGGCCTCGCGCAGCTTGGCGGCATCCGCCTGGCCGACGCGGAAGCCGCCGGGGCGCGGGCCGGCGAGCTCGCCGCGGGCCACCGAGCTGTCCGCCGGGCTGATCAGCCAGCGGGAGACCGGGGTGGTGTACGCGGCGGCGGAGAAGGTGCCGGCCAGCGTGTCGCTCCAGCGCCCGCCGCCCGCGCCGCGGCGCAGCTCCAGATCCACCCGCCACAGGTCGGTGGCGGAGCGGACCGCGTCGGCCACCTCGCGCGGAAAGGCCAGGCCGAGCTCCGGGGCCGGGTCGGTGCCGCCCAGGCCGATCTCCTCCAGCGGCACCGGGCGGCCCAGCTTGCCGCCGATCGCGGTGGCGATCAGATGCGGCACCGGGCCCTGCGGCACCATGCCCTTGCTCACCCAGCGGGCCACCGAGGTCTTGTCGTAGCGCAGCGTCAGACCGCGTTGCGCGCCGAGGTCGTTGACCCGGCGGGCCAGGCCGGCGTTGCTTATCTGGGCCTGGGTCAGCAGGGCGCCGAGCCGCTCGTTCGGTCCACGTGAGGTGGTGCTCATGCGCCCACCTCGCAGAGCTCGGCGGGGGCATTGGCCCACGCGCGCCCTTCGATGATGAGCTTGCTTCGCGCGCTCATGCGACGGCCCCCCTTGTTGGGTGTGCGCGGCGGCGTGTGGGTGTGCGCGCGGCGGCCCGATGCGGTGGCACCTAGCGTAGTCGGCCGCGTTCCCAGGGTTAAGAGGAGATATTCCGGATGGCGGGATCGTGCGCCCCGGGGCGCCGCGCCGGGAGCGCACCTCCTGGCGTGCGGGGGTGGCGCGGGGCTGACGCGGCTGCGGCGGCGGGAGCGGTGGTTCGCTGACGGTGCGTCGCCCCATACTGACGGTACGTCAGGGGTGTGGCCGTGCTCCGGTCGTGTGTTGACGTGCGCCCACCTGTGCCCCCTGGTTCCACGGCTGCCCCGGCAGTTCGCTTGGGGGCAGTGGGTCGGCCCGCCGTCGAGGACCCGGCGGGCCGGGGGATGCCGCTGCCTCAGTTCCCCGCGGGTGGTGGCCGAGGCTCGGGAGGGCATGCGGATGCCCTCCCGGGCTTTGCGCTACTTTCAGCCATCTCGTCATGGCCATGACGCGATTGGAGCGGTACGCGGCCGGGGCGCCGCGAATCGGACGCGCGGCGCCCGCCCCCCAACCACCGAGCTCGGACGGCCAGACACCGGGTGGAGCCCGGCAGCGCCGCCCGCGCCGCGCGGTCCGGGGCAGGGAGGGGGAGCCCCGGGCCGCGCGGCACCCCAATCACGTGTCCGAATTCGCCCGTCCGGCACCGGAATCACCCGACCTGGCCGGCCCGGCGCCCGACCACCCCGCAGTGGGACGATGTGCCATGGCCCGCACCGGGCCGGTACGACCACGGGGCCTGGGTGGAGGCACGATGCGGTGGCTTGCGGGATGGAGCGGCGGCCTGTCGCAGGCCCGGCTGCCCGCCGCCCGGCGCCCGCTCGACCAGACCGTGCAGGAGGCGCTGACCGCCCTCGCCACCGTGCGCCCGATAGCCGCCACCGCGCTGTGGACCGGCCCGGACCCGCTGTGGGCGGTCGGCGACTGGCGCCCCGAGGAGGTCCGCCAGTTCGTGCACCGGCCCGGCGACCGAACCCCGCAGCAGGTCACCGGCACGGCCGACCTCGGCGCCGACACCGAGGCCACCGCCCGGCTGCTGGTGCTCGGTCACTGCGGAGCCGGCGACCAGGAGTTGGCCGCCGGGCTGGCCGCCGCCCGCGGCGGCGCGGTGCGCCACCTCACCGGCTGGGCCGGCAGCTACATCGCCGTGCTGCGCCTGGGCACCCGCTCCACCCTGCTGGTCACCGACCTGGCCGGCCTGCAACCCGTCTTCCACACGCCCTGGTGCGGCGGCACCGCCTACGCCACCGCCGGGCTGCCGCTCGCCGACCTGGTCGGCGCCGGCGTGGACACCGGCCACCTGGCCGCCGCGCTCGCCTGCCCCGAATCCACCGAGGCGCTCGGCACCAGCAGCCCCTACACCGGCGTGCACCGGGTCCCGCCCGGCCACACCCTGGCGATCCGCGGCGGCCGCCCGCAGGTGAACGGCTACGACGACGAGGGCACCGCCGGCACCGGCCCGTCACCCGACGGCGAGGCGGCGGCGGTACGGGAGTTGACCCGCAGCCTGCTGGAGGCGGTCCGCTCCCGGGTCCGCCAGGCCCCCGGCAGCCCCGCCGCCGACCGCCCCCGGATCGGCGCCGACCTCTCCTACGGCACCGCCGCCACCGCCGTCACGCTGCTGGCCGCCGCCGTGCCGATCAGCGCCGCGCCCGCCGCCGCCCCACCGGCCCTCACCGTGCCGGCCCAGCTGCGCCGGACCGGCGCCACCAAGGGCTCCTGGGTCCGCGACGAGGCCCTGGAGGAGGAGCCGCCGGCCCCCGAACTGCTCGCCGCCGTCACCTCGCACGAGTCGGCGCGCCCGGCCCCCGAGCCGCCGCACGACACCGGGCGCCCCCGGCTGCGGCACACCGTGCTCCCCACCGACCCGAGTCAACTCCCGTACGCCGAACTGACCGACGACCCGCTGGCCGGCCCGCTCACCGACGCCCCCGGGCGGGCCCTGGTCACCGGCGGCGCCGCCGTCGCCCGGCTCACCGCGGGCGGCACCGACCACCTCACCGGGCACGGCGCCCGCCAGGTGCTGGACGGCCACCCGGCCCGGCTGGCCGACCTGCTCCGGGACGGCCGCCCCCGCGAACTGCTGCCCCCGGTCGCCGCGTTGGCCGGCGCGGACCGGGCCCTCACCGGCACCCTGAGCGGCGCCCTGCGCACCCCCGTCACGGTGCTGCGGGCCGCCCGCAAGCTGGCCCGGGCCCGCTGGGCCGAAGCCCTGGACGACGCCGCCGTCCAACTGACCGCCCGGCGCGGCCCGATGCGCCCCGGCGTGCGTCCCACCATGGGCGCCCACTCGGCCGCCGACCTCGCCTGGGTGGTGCCGGGGCCCGCCGCCCGCTGGCTCTCCGACGACGCGCTCGCCGCCGTCGCCCTGCGGCTGCGGCTCGCCGCCCGGGGGCCCGAGCCGCTGCTGGCCCCCGGCGCGCACCGGGCCAAGCTGGCGCTCCACCACCACGCGGGCAACTACCGCACCCTGGTGCAGGTCGCCGAGCGGCACGGGCAGCGGGTGCACGCGCCGTTCTTCGACAACCGGGTGCTCCGCGCCGCCCGGCTGCTCCCCGCCGACCTGCGGCTGCAACCCGGCGCCCGGCACGCCCTGCTGCGCACCGTGCTCGCCGGGGCGGGCCGCGCCGACCTGCCGCCCGACTGGGGCCGGGCGCCGCGCCCCGACCGGGCCGCCGCCGCCCGGCTCGGCCTGCGCCGGGCCGGTGACGGGCTGGCGGACCTGTTCCGGGCGCCGCTGCTCGCCGAGGCCGGGCTGATCGACCTGCCCGCGGTGCGGCGGGCGCTGGGCTCCGCCACCGACCCGTACGGCGAGGTGCCGCCGGGCGCGTTGGACGGGCTGGCCGACCTGGTGGCGGTGGAGCTGTGGCTGCGGCGCTTCGAGGCCCGCCGGGGCGGCGCCTGCTGGACCGGGCTCCCGGTGCCGCAACGGCGGGCGCTGGCGGGCGTGCGGGTGGGGTGACGGGGGTGCGGGCGGCACGGCGGTGACGGGTGCCACGGCGCTCCGGCGTTGGCGGCGCGGCGGCTTCCCGGGGCCGGGCGGCACTGGTGCTCTGGCGGGCACGGGCGCTCTGGCGGGCACGGGCGGCGTGGCGGCTTGCGGGTGCGGTGAGGGCCGACGCCCTGGCGAGCACCGGTGGCGCGGGTGCCTCCGGTTACCGCGAGCGCTGGTGCCCCGGCGTTGGCGGCGCGGCGGCTTCCCGGGGCCGGGCGGCTCGCCGATCATGACGGGTGATGCGCTGTCAGCCGAGGAGGGCGCCCCCGTGACCATCGTTGACCCGGCCTCCACCGCGACCCCGCTCACCGTCAGCACCGTGCTGCCCGTCCCGCCGCACCCGCCGGGGGTGCTGGCGGCCTGCGACGGCTCCGACGGCTCGCTCTGGGCCCTGGAGCGCGCGATGACCGAGGCGGAGCTGCACGGCCTGCCGCTCTACCTCCTCGGCGTGGTCGACCCGGCGCAGGGCAGTGGCCACCCGGTGGGCCTGGCCGAGGTGCTGCAGGACAGCGTGGAGCACCTCAGCGCGAGCATGACCGACGGGCTGCGCCGCGCCGTCCACACCGTGCAGCAGGCCCGGCAGCGCCCGTTCACCGGTCCGTGCTCGGCGCACGTCGCTTGCGGCCAGGCGATCGAGGTGCTGCTCAGCGCCGCCGCCGGCCAGCACACCCTGGTGCTGGGCGCCCGGGGCAACGGCGGGTTCAGCCGGCTGCTGCTGGGCTCGGTCAGCTCGGCGGCCGCCCATCACGCGGCCTGCCCGGTGCTGATCGTCCCGGCGCCGCCCGGGCGGTAGCCGGCGAGGCCGACCGGGCGGGCGAGTGAGGCCGCTCGTCCCGGCGCCGCCCGGTCGGTAGGGCTGTCAACCGGCCTGCTGCTCCCGGTGCTTCTGGTAGTGCCGGGCCGCCCGGGCCCGGTTGCCGCAGCCCGGGCCGCACCACTCGCGCCGCGGGTGGTCCTTGACGAAGAACTGCACGCATCCCGGGCCCTGGCAGGCGCGCAGCTCCTGCCGCTGCGGGCCGCCGAGCAGGCGCACCGCGTCCTGGGCGAGCTCCGCCAGTGCCTCGGCGGTCCGGTCCGCCCGGACCGTCTCCTCACGGACCGTCAGCGTCCCGTCCGCCTCGTGCGCCAGCACCGGCCAGCGCGGCGCGGCGGACGATGCCGCGTTCACCACTGCCAGGTCGGCCGCCGCGAACTCGCCACCGCCGGTGGCCGCGGTCAGCAGCCCGCGCACCGCGTCCCGCAGCTGGCGGAAACGGCCGGCGTCCGAGGCTATCCGGGCATCGGCGAGCCAGCCGTCCAGCTCGTCCCGCAGGGTGCCGCGCTTGGCCACCACCGTGTTGGCGAACTCGATCGCCGATGTCGTCATTGCCGCTCCTCGAATTGCGTTCCTCCGATTCTAACGTTTCAAGGCCCTTGCATCCATGAGAATGGCCTGCCAGGATCTAATGCATCGACAGCTGGCCAAGCGTTAGAAAGCTCGGGGGATCGACCCTATGACCACCACGACGCCCACCACCGCGGCCGTCTCCACACCCGGTGCCACCGGCGAACTCTGGCGCAACCGCGAGTTCCTCACCTTCTGGTTCGGCGAGACCCTCTCCCTGCTGGGCACCCAGGTCACCACCCTCGCCCTGCCGCTCACCGCCGTCATCGCCTTCCACGCCAGCCCGGCGCAGGTCGGCCTGCTGCGCTTCCTGCAGCTGGTGCCGTACCTCGGTCTCGCCCTGGTCTTCGGCGCCCTGGTGGACCGGATGCGCCGCCGCCGGGTGATGATCGCGGCCAACGCGGCCCGGATGGTGCTGATCGGCCTGATCCCGCTGCTCGCCGCCACCCACCTGCTGACCATCGGCCTGCTGCTCGGCCTGGCCTGCGCGATCGGCATCTTCTCGGTGCTGTTCGACGTCAGCTGGATGTCCTTCGTGCCCACCCTGGTGAAGGACAAGGCGCACTACGTGGAGGCCAACCAGAAGCTCGGCGTCACCTCCTCCACCACCGACGTGGCCGGCCCCGGCATCGCCGGCGCGCTGATCGGCGCCCTGACCGCGCCGATCAGCCTGGTGGTCGACTCCACCTCCTACCTGGTCTCGCTGGCCACCCTGCTGCTGATCCGCACCCCCGAGACCCCGCCGGCACCCGCCGCCGAGAAGCGGCACCTGGGCGGGGAGATCGCGGAGGGCCTGCGGTTCGTCCTCGGCCACCGGGTGCTGCGGCCGCTGGCGCTGGTCGGCCCGTTCTGCAACTTCTCGATGATCTCGGTCTGGACGCTCTTCCTGCTCTACGCCGTCCGCGACGAGGGCCTCCCGGCCGGTCTGGTCGGCCTGGTCTTCTCGGCCTCCTCGATCGGCGGCCTGGTCGGCGCCGCCCTCTCCGGCGCGCTGCTCAAGCGTTTCCGCACCGGTGCCGTGTACGCGGTCTCGATGACCCTGGTCTTCGCCGGCCCGCTGCTGATCCCGTTCGCCGCCGGCTCGCGTCCGGTGCTGCTGGCCTTCTTCGTGGCCGCCTTCTTCCTCAGCTACCTGGGCCTGGGCGTCGCCAACGTGGTGATGGTCAGCCTGCGCCAGGCGAGCACCCCGCAGGCGCTGATGGGCCGGATGAACGCCGCCTTCCGCACCCTGCTGTTCGGCGGCGGCTCGCTGGGAGGCCTGATCGGCGGCTACCTGGCCGGCGGTCTCGGCACCCACACCGCGCTGACCGGGATCGCGATCGGCTCCGCGCTGATGGTGCTGGCGGTGGCGGCCTCCCCGGTGAGCCGGCTGAAGGCGATGCCGGCGGCCCAGTGACGGTCAGACGGCCTGTCGGCGGACGAGCCAGAAGCACAGCCCGCTGATGAGCAGGGCCAGGGCCAGCAGTACCCCGCTCTCGGCCCACTGCAGCGGCCAGAAGTGGCTCGCCGCGTGGAAGGTGGTCTCCTGCTGGTAGCCCAGCTTGCCCAGCACGCCACCGCACACCTGCGGATCGCCGCCGGACTGCATGCAGTTGGTGAACGCCGGAGGCACCGAGACCGGGTGGCCGGCGGCATCCAGGGTTCGTGAGGCGATGACCCAGGCGCCGTGCTGGTTGAAGTCCACGGACAGGGCGCCGTTGCGCAGCCCCATGAAGTTGTCGGCGGTGATCGGCGTGCTGACCCGGCTGGGCGCGACCAGCATCGGCCGGACGAGCACCGAGATCACGCCCTCGGCCACCGCGAAGGCGGCCAGCGTGGTCGCCATCGCGGGCACCGTCCGGCGCAGCACGATCCCCACAGCGACCCCGAGCGCGAAGGCGAAGGCCGCCCAGCCCACCGGAACCACCCCACGTGAGTCGAACATGGTGGGGGAGAGCCGCGCGGAGTAACCCGCCGCGCCATGACCATGGACGATCGCTTGCTCGATCGGGGCGTACCACCAGGACGCGGCGAGCGTGAGCAGCCCGGTGGCGGCCACCGCGGCCAGTCCGACCAGTCCGAGCTTCACGGCCAGCCAGCGGGTCCGGGTGGCGGACTGGTTCCACACCAGCCGGTGCGTGCCGGTCTCCAGCTCACGGGCGACCAGGGGCGCGCCCCAGAAGACGCCGATGATGACCGGCACGGCACGGCACAGCAGGGCTCCCAGCAGGTACACCGAGAAGTCGTCGCCGCCCAGCAACTGGACGAAGTTGTCCCCTGCGGTGTGCTGCAGGTGCACCAGGTGCGGGCCAGTGGCGAGCATGACGGCTGAGAACAGGGCGAGGGCGCCGAAGACCCAGGCGGCCTGCACGCGGAACTGACGCCAGGTCAGCCAGATCATCGGACGTTCTCCAGGAGGGTGGGGTTGCTCATGTAGGCGAGTACCAGGTCTTCGAGGGTGCTGTGCTGTCGATGGGCGCTGAGCAACTCGTCGATCTCTCCGGCCACCTGCACCCGGGAACCGACCAGCACGATCAGGTGGTCGCAGCACCGCTCCAGATCGGAGACCAGGTGCGAGGAGAGCAGCACGCTCAACTCCAGCTCGGCGACGGCCTCCACGAGGTCATCCAGGAACCTGCTGCGGGCCAGGGGGTCGAGGGCGGCCACCGGTTCGTCCAGGATCAGCAGCTCGGGGCACTTGGCGATGCCCAACGTCAGTGCCAGCTGGGCCCGTTGCCCGCCCGATAGGCGGCCGGCCCGCTGGGCCGGGTCCAGACCGAGCCGCCGGATCCGGTCTTGGGCCAGGCGATCGTCCCAGCCCGGGTTGAGGCGGGCGCCGAGCCGGAGGTGGTCCTCGATGCTGAGCCCGGCGTAGACCGGGGTGTCCTGGGCGACGAAGCCGACCTTGCCCAGCTGCGCCGCGCCGCTCGCCGGGCGGCCACCGCACACCTCGATCGTGCCCTCGCTCGGGGTCAGCATGCCGGCGGCGAGGTTCAGCAGCGTCGACTTCCCGGCGCCGTTGGGGCCGACCAGCCCGACCACGCGGCCGGCCGGGACCTCCAGGGTGCAGTCCGACAGGGCCCAGCGCTGCTTGTACCTCTTGCCCAGCCCCTGGGCTCGCAAGACGGCGGTCACGTTCTCTCCTTCCGTGGCGGGTTGAGGCCCCAACGGTGTCGCGGAGCGGCCCGGCACCGCGTCTGGCCTGTGGCGGACGCCGGTAGCCCGCCGGGCGTACGCCTCCAGGGGGACGCCGGGAGGGTGGGGTGGCTGGCTACCATCGCCGGGTGGATCAAGCGATGCCGCGGCCCCCGTGGCTGAGACGACTGCCGTCGGGTGTCTGGTCGGCGTTGACCTGGTGTGCCGCCGGGCTGTTCGCGCTGCTGCTGTTCGTCACCACGACCTACCGGGCCGGACCGCTCGGCCTGCGGCCGCACCCGCCGGTCACCCTGGACATCGCGGTCCGGGCGGGGGTGGCCGTCGTGCTGGCGGTGGCGATCGGCTGGGCCCGCCGGTGGCCGCTGCCGGTCTTCGGAGCGCTGCTGGCCGAGTCGTGCGCGGTCGCGACCCTGGGGATGCGGACCTGGCCGTTCTTCCTGGTCCTGGCCACCCTGGTCGGCTACCTCGCGGCCACCCGGCCGCGCCGCACGGCCCTCGCGGCCGCCGGTGCCGAACTGGCCGTGTGGGTCGGCCAATGGGCGGCATTGAACCAGGGCCAGGAGACGGTCAGCGACCTGCTCAGCATGCTGTCGGCACTGGCTGCGGCGATCGCCATCGCCTGGCTGATCGGCAACTCGATCCGCCAGCAACGGGATTACGGCGAGGCCCTGCGCTCCCACGCACTGACCGCAGAACGGCTCCGGATCGCCCGGGAGTTGCACGACATGGTGGCGCACAGCATGGGCGTCATCGCGTTCCAGGCGGGTGCGGCCGGCCTGGTGCTGGACACCCAGCCGGCCAATGCGCGCAAGGCACTCGGCGCCATCGAGACCACCAGCCGCGAGACCCTGGCCGGACTGCGGCGCATGCTGGTCTCGCTGCGCCGGGCCGACGAGGACCTCTCCGGAGCCGCCGTCGCCGTGGGCCTGGAGGCGCTCGACCGGTTGGCCGAAACCACCTCGGACGCCGGGGTGCGGGTCCAGGTCCACCGCGAGGGGCGGGCACGCCCGTTGCCCCCCGAGATCGATGTGGCCGCCTTCCGGATCATCCAGGAGTCGGTCACCAACACCGTGCGCCACTCGGGTGCCCGGCGCTGCCAGGTCTGTGTGACGTACGGGGACGAGGAGTTGGCCATCGAGATCACCGACGACGGGCAGGGCGCGGGGCGGTCATCCGCCGGCTCGGGCTTCGGAATCCCCGGGATGCGTGAGCGAGTCGCCCTGCTGGGCGGCCGGTTCAGCGCGGGCAGCAGGCCCGAGGGCGGCTTCCGGGTCACGGCGGAGCTGCCGGTATGACCGCCACCCGGGTGCTGCTGGCCGATGACCAGGAACTGGTGCGCACCGCACTGAGCATGGTGATCGCCGATCTCCCCGACCTCGACGTCGTGGGCGAGGCCGGCAGCGGAGACGAAGCCGTCCAGCTGGCTCTTCAACTCCAGCCCGACGTGGTGGTGATGGACATCCGGATGCCAGGAATGGACGGCATCGAAGCCACCCGTGCGATCACCGCGACCGCCCCGACGCCGCGTGTCCTGATGCTCACCACCTTCGACGAGGACGACAACGTCTATGCCTCGCTGCGCGCCGGCGCCAGCGGCTTCCTGGTCAAGGACATGGCGCTGCTGGACATCATCGCCGCCATCCGCGTCGTCGCCGCCGGTGACGCCCTGATCGCCCCGTCCGTCACCCGCCGCCTCATCGCCGACTTCGCCACCCGCCCCGCCGCGCCCAGCAAGCCTCGCCGGCACCTCGACGGCATCACCGACCGCGAACGCGAAGTCCTCACCCTGGTCGGCCGTGGCCACTCCAACGGCGAGATCGCCGAGCAGCTCTACATCGGCCCCGCCACCGCGAAGACCCACGTGGCCCGCCTGCTGACCAAGCTGAACGCACGGGACCGAGTGCACCTGGTCATCGCGGCCTACGAGGCGGGACTGGTGTCGGCGGACGGGTGAACATGAGGATTGATCGCCCTGTGCGGAGCCGCGGGTGCGGCCGCAGCGCACGATGACAACGGTGGCGGCGACCAGATCTTCCAGCGCCACCGCGTCATGTGCACCGGCACCATCCTCGTCCAACTCCGGGCGCTGCACCCGATTGAGCTGCTACAGCTCGCGCAAGCGTTGCTCACTGCTCCCGAGTGATCGTGGACCCCCGGAAGTCGGCCTGTCCGACTTCCGGGCACGCGTCGGACGCTGCCGATACCGCCGCGCTACCCGGCCGATACCGACCGCCCCCAGCATGGTCGACCAATCGGTCGGTCGGCGTCTCAACAGCCGTCCACCGTCGCACGGTTCACTCGTTCAACGAAGAGGAGTGGCACCATGAACAAGCGGATCAAGCAGATCACCGCTCGCGTCGGCGTCATCGCAGCGCTGACCGCCGGTGCGGCTGTCGCGGTTCCCACGGCGGCCAACGCGGCCTCGTACGACGGCGCTTGCGGTTCGGGCTACGTCGGCATCAGGCACATGGACATGACGGGTGGCACGGTCTGGCTGGCCTACAGCAGCGCCACTGGCGAGAACTGCGTGGTCACGGTGCGCAATTCGCCTGGCGCAGCCGAGCCCATGACCGCCTCGATCCGGATTTCGGGCGGCAGCTGGCTGGAGGACTCGGGCAACTACACGACGTACGCGGGCCCCAAGTACGTCTACGCGCCCGGCCAGTGCGTCGATTACACCGGCTCGATCAACGGCTACAGCAACGGTGAATTCGGCGTGGCCTGCCGCTGACCCGCGCAGCCGGCCCTGCCCGCCCCTTCTCGACTCTCGACCGGAAGGGGCGGGCAGACCCCTACGTAGTGGCCGCCTACAGTGGCCGCCATGCAGATCGAGCTGAACCCGCCCCACGGCATCACCGGCTTTCCCCTCGGCATGCCCGCCGACGCGCTCAAGGAGGCGGCCGCCGCCCTCGGCCGGATCAAGGTCACCGACGAGGGCAAGAGCAGCCAGTTCAGCTACATGAAACTGCTGGCGCTGCACCCGCAGTTCGAGATCGTCTTCCATCTGGAGGACGGCAAGTCCCTCACCGCGGCCGAGGTGTGGAGCCCCCGGCCCGGTCCCGAGGACATCACCGTCACCTTCCGGGGCACCGACGTCTTCCGCACTCCGGCGCTCCAACTCCTCGCCCAGCTGGAGCGGATGGGTGAGCCCATCGTCCGGGGCAGTGGCCTCTACCCCCTGGCGCCCGGCCTGCCGCTGGGCTTCACCCGGGTCGCCGGTCACGAGGTGCCGCTGGACACGGACAGCGAGCCGCGCTACTTCCAGGCGGTGCTGGTCGGCCCCGCCGGCTACTACGACTCGCTCTGAGGTCGGCCTCGGACGGTTCAGCGCCAGCTCCGCCGCCCCTACTCGGCCGCGTAGGCCGCCCACCGCCCGAGGGTGAACTCGCCACCCGCTCGCCGGACCTCCACGGCCCCGGTGCCGCCGAAGTGCGCGGGGATGACCAACTCCCGCAGATCGGCGGCCCGTTCGAGGACTCGGCGGCGGCTGGTCGCGGCGCCCGCCGGATCCAGGCACAGGCAGCTGCTGCAGGAGGGGGCGAGGATCTGCACCGGGCTGTGCAGCAGATCGCCGACGAACACAGCCCGGTCGCCCCCGGATTCGAGCCGCAGGACGGACGAGCCGGGCGTGTGGCCGGGCGCCGACTCCAGGCTGAGGTGTTCGTCGATGCGGTGGCTGCCGTCCCACAGCACCGACTGTCCGGCGCGGTGGACGGGGGCGATGCTGTCCTGGTAGATCAGGCGGTCGTCGACCCGCCGGCCGTTCCCGTACGCGTTGTCCGGGCCGTAGTGGAAGTCGTCGGCGGCCGGCATCAGGTACTCGGCGTTGGGGAACGTCGGCACCCACTCGCCCGCCGCGTCCATGGTGTTCCAGCCGACGTGATCGACGTGGAGATGGGTGTTGACGACGACGTCCACCTCCTCCGGGCGGACGCCGGCCTGGGCCAGCCGCCCGAGGAAGTCGCCCTGCCAGTGGTGGAACGTCGGCGAGCTGGGGCGCTCGCGCCCGTTGCCCACCCCGGTGTCGACCACGACGGTCCGCCCGCCACTGCGCAGCACCCACGTCTGCAACGCCACGATCGCCTGGTCGCCATCCGGCACCCAGTGGTCCGGCGCGAGCCAACCCTCGTTGTCCTGCCATCGCTCCGCCGGGAAGCCCGGGACCAGCGCACGGGCGCTCATGTAGGGCCCCTGCCACTCGACGACGCGAATGACCTCGACATCGCCCAGCATCATGCTCTGCACGCTCTCACTGTTCATGCAATCGACCCTAGGGAGAGCACCTGATGCTCTCAATGCTCTGGCAGCTCATCAAGATGCGCGTCCCTCTCACTCCTGAGCTCACGGGTACGCTGAGCCGATGGACGTGGTGAGCGATGCGATAGCGGCCGTGCGCGTCGGGCGGCCCTCCTCCAACCGGGTGCGGATCGGGGGGAGTTGGTGCACCCGGCTGGCCCCGTACGAGGGCGCGGGGTTCCACGTGGTGCTGAGCGGCGGTTGCCGGTTGCTGACCGATGGCGGCACTCCGCTCCCGCTCAACGCCGGTGACGCGGTGCTGCTGCCGCACGGCGCGGGTCATCTGCTCGCGGATGCCGACGCGGACGAAGGTGCGATCGAGCGGGCGGTGCCGTTCGAGCGCTGGCTCGACGGGAGCACCTCGCGTCCGCCCCTGGCGGGCTCCGGCGAGGTGGAGCTGCTCTGCGGCAAGTACCGGCTCGACCGCAGCCAGGTGCATCCGCTGCTGGCGGAGCTGCCGCAGGTCGTCCACCTCCCCAGCCGGGTCGGCAGCCATCAGGAACTCCGGTACGCCATCGACCTGTTGGGGCGGGAGCTGGGCGAGCAGCAGCCGGGAGCCTGCATCGCCGTGCCCAGCCTGCTCGACCTCCTCCTCGTCTACATGATCCGCTCCTGGATGGCCGAGAGCACGACCGGAGCCTGGCCGGGCGTCCTGGGCGACCCGGTGGCGGCCGCTGCCCTGAGGGCGCTGCACTCGGACCCGGCCGCGCCGTGGACCAATGACCGCCTGGCCGCCGAGGTGGGTGTCTCCCGCCCCACCCTCGCCCGGCGGTTCACCGCCCTGGTCGGCCGCCCTCCGATGGGCTACCTCACCTGGTGGCGCCTCACCTTCGCCGCCACCCTCCTCCGCGATACCCAGGACCCCCTCGCCACCATTGCCCGCCGAGTCGGCTACGGCACTCCGTACGCCCTCTCCCACGCCTTCAACCGCGAGTTCGGCACCACTCCGGGCCGCTACCGAGCAACGGTGGCCCGATAGTTCCGAGAACGCCACTACTGTGCCGATGTGACCACCAAGAATGCCGATCCCTGGGACAGCCCAGCCGTGCGTGCACGCATCGCCGTCATGTCCCAACAAGACCCGGAACGTCAACGCTTCGGCGCCGATTGCCACGATTACCGCCTTCGCCCTCCCCTGGAAGAGGGGGTGATACGAGCGTTCGAACAACGGCTCGGTATTGCGCTCCCCGATTCATTCCGGAGCTTCGTCCGCCATGTCGCCGATGGGGGAGCGGGCCCGGATTACGGGGTGGTGGGGCTCACGGAGGAGATCGACGACGAGGAAGCGCTGTACGGCCTGTATCAGGAATGCCTGCAACCCGGCTTTCTGGCCGCACCGTTCACGTATTCCGAGAAGACGGCGCGGCCGTATTCACTGCACGGGACCTTGGTGATCGGGGAGATCGGGTGCGGGATGTTCTCGCGGTTGGTGGTGACGGGCCCCTGCGCGGGGCAGGTGTGGCTGGACGATCCCGACTGGGGCGGCTTTGCGCCGGGGCCCGACTTCCGCGAGTGGTACTCCACATGGCTGGCTTCGGATCCCCCGCGAAGGGGAGGCGGTCCGTCCTGACGGGGGAGGTGGCGGGGCGCCGGGGATTGCCATGGTGGAGGTCCAACAAGCCGTCAGCAAGCGAGGTTTGAACATGCGCACATACCTGCTCGGCGCAGCAGTGGCAGCCGCCCTGGCCGTCGGTGTCCCGGGATCCGCCTCGGCTGCACCCGCACCCGCACCCGCATCCGAGGCGGCAGCGCAGCACCTGCATGGCTTCGCCCAACTCGCCCTCGGCAGCCCGGCGCTCAGCCCGGACTACCAGATCACACTGCGGATGGACGCCAACGGCCATGGCGGCGACGCTCACGGTCACGCCACCATGCAGCACGTGTTCTACGACCACGGCGCCTGGATCGGGACGGTACGGGTCGAGGTCAGCGTCGACTGCCTCACCGAGACCGATGCCGGAGCCGGGACCGACGCGGGCGCGACCACCGTGGTCACCGGCACGGCCGCCAGGATCAGCTACACCACCCCGCCGGGTGTGCCGCCGCTGCAGCAGCCGCCGCGCGACTGGCACCCCGAGGCCGCCTTCAGCTTCTACCGGGACGGTGACGGCCACCTCCGGGTCGGCTGGTCGGGCAAGCCCGTGTCGCCGACGGCTAGCCCGGTCGCGACCCGGTGCCAGGCGCCGCACACCGGGCCGGACCTCTATCTGGCGCAGGGCGGCTTCCAGTTGACGGGCGCCTGAGCAGCCGAAATGTGATTGGCCGCCACCGGCCTCCCTACTACCGTGCGGATCATGGATTTCGTGATCACCACCCTCGCCGAGCGCCCCGAACTCGCGCACGCGGACTTCCCGGACATCTGGCCCGCGTTCTCCTTGGCCGACCCCGTGGGCCGGGCGTTCTTCGCCGAACTGGACTCGGCGTTCCCGGAGTTCACCGTGGTGGCGACAGAGGCGGACGGTTCCGTGGTGGCCCGCGGGCACAGTGTGCCGTTCGCGCTGCGGGTGGAGGGGCGCGGGGAGTTGCCGCCCGGCGGGTGGGACGAGGTGCTGCTGTGGGCGTTCAAGGACCGGCGGACCGGCGCGGTCCCGGACACCGTGAGCGCGATCGACATCACCGTCCGGGAGGACCGGCTGGGGCACGGGCTGTCGGCGCTGATGCTGGACGCGATGCGCCACAACGCGCGGGACCGGGGGTTCGCGGAGCTGGTGGCCCCGGTCCGGCCGACCGGCAAGCACCTGGAGCCCGAGACCCCGATGGCGGAGTACATGCGCCGTACCCGGGAGGACGGTCTGCCGGTGGATGCCTGGTTGCGCACCCACGTGCGGGCCGGCGGCGTGATCGAGGCGGTGGCGCCGTGCTCGATGACGGTGTCCGGGACGCTGGCGCAGTGGCGCGACTGGACGGGGCTGCCGTTCGACACCGCCGGGCCGGTCCTGGTGCCGAAGGCGCTGGTGCCGGTGGAGTGCCTGCCGGAGCGGGACTGCGCGAGCTATGTGGAGCCGAACGTCTGGGTGCGGCACGGGCTGGCCTGACGGGACCAGCTGACGGTGGACGAGGCCCACAAGTGGTCCGTCCAGGTGATGGTGGAGCTCAGCCGTGGCGTGCGCCGGTTGGAGAGGGACGGGCTGGTGGCGTGCACCGTGCACCCGACCGTGCCGCCCCAGGTCGAGTACGAGCTGACCGGCCTGGGCTGGAGCCTGGCCCGGCTGGTCCGCACCGGGGCCGCGGAATAGCAGGTCGGACATAGTGGTTGAACTTTCACGTTCATCACATAAAGCCACCCACTGACAGGAGCCACCTCCGCCATGAAGGTCGAGATCTACTCGGACATCGCCTGCCCCTGGTGCTACATCGGCAAGCGCCGCTTCGACCGGGCGCTGGCCCAGTTCGGCGGAGACGTCGAGGTGGTGTACCGCCCGTACCAGCTGGTGCCGGACGCCCCGGCGACCGCCAGCCCGCACCGCGCCTGGCTGGCCGAGCGCTACGGCCCGCAGTCCCGCGCAATGGACGACCGGGTGACTGAGCTGGGCAAGACCGAGGGCATCGACTACGACTTCGACGCCGCGCTGCACGCCAACACCTTCCTCGGCCACCGGCTGCTGCACCTGGCCGAGACCGAGTACGGCGCCAAGGTGCAGGGCGAGCTGAAGGAGGCGCTGCTCAAGGCGCACTTCTCGGACGGGGTGGACGTCGGCGACCGGGCCGCGCTCACCGAGGTGGCGGTGGCCGCGGGCCTGGACCGGGCGCGGGTGGCCGAGTACCTGGCCGGCGAGGAGGGCGCGGCCGAGGTGCGGGCTCAGCTGGCCGAGGGGCAGCAGCTGGGGATCAGCGCCGTGCCGACCTTCGTCTTCGAGGGCCAGTGGGCGGTGCAGGGCGGCCAGGAGACGGAGACCTTCCTCAAGGTGCTCCAGCAGGTCGCCAGCGAGACGGGCACCGCCGAGACGGGCACCGCCGAGACGGGCGACGGCGAGGCCTGCGCCGACGGGGCCTGCGCGATCTGAGCAGGGCCCCACCGGGTGGACGTCAGCATCGGGCGGACGTCAGCAGGTGAAGCGCGCGTCCGCCCAGTCCGCCAGGTTGGCCGCCGACCAGATCCCGTTGTCGTGCGGGCTCACCACCAACTGGATCCGGTGCAGGCCGGCCAGCGGCACGTGCACCGGCACGGCCGCCTGCCCGGCCCGCAGCGCGGGCGAGGTCCACAGCGGCCTGCCGTCGCCGTCCCGGACGCTGAACCGGAACTTCCGCGGTGACAACGTCAGGTTGTCGAGGCCGACGACGGCGTCATAGGCCGAGCAGGCCCGGTTGAGGTCGATGGTCACGGTGTCCGGGGCGTGCACCGAGAGGCCGCGGTTGTAGGGCGTGTCGCCGATGATCAGGAAGCGGTGCTGCCACAGCCAACCGCTCTCGTCGCGGACGATGCTCGGGCCGGGCGGCGGCTGCCGCTGGTCCTGCGTGGAGAACGGCAGGGTGTCCACCCAGAAGCTGGCCGGCGGGGGCGGGGGCGGCGGTACCACGGGGCTCGGGCTGGGCGTCGGGACCGGCGGCGGCGTCGGCACCGGGGTGGGCGGCAGCGGCGGCGTCGGCACGCTGGGCCCGGGCGGCGTCGGGACGGTGACCGCCGGGATGCTGGGGGCCGGCAGCGGCAGGGCCCTGGTCGGCGTGGGCGCGGCGGTGGTCGGCGCGGGCGCCGGGGGCTGGGCGTGCGTGGGTGACGGCTGCGCTGACGCGGGCGCCGGTGAGGGCGCGGGTGTCGTCGGTTTGGGGGCCGGCGGCGCGGGAGCGCTCGGCGGCGGGCTCGACGGGGCCGTGGCGGGCGGCGCGGGCGCGGCGGCGGCCGGCTTGGGCGCGGGGGAGCCGGACAGCGCGAAGGCGACGGCCGCCGCGGCGGCGACCACGACGGCGGCCACGATGCCGGCTTTGCCCGCGGTGCCGAGCCCCTCACCGGCCGCGCCCGCCGCACCCGCACCGCCGGCGCCTGACCCACCACCGGCCGCGCCCGCCGCACCCGCACCGCCGGCGCCTGACCCACCACCGGCCGCGCCCGCCGCACCCGCACCGCCGGCGCCTGACCCACCACCG
>NZ_JARZAH010000042.1:0-63324 GCF_029892145.1 Kitasatospora sp. GP30 | reverse complement strand
CCGCACCACCGACAACGACTGAACAAGGCCAACGACGACGCGAGGGTCAGAACTCAACCGTCCAAAGTGGGTCACGGTTCAGCCGCCGCCGACAGTCGTCCGCCGAGGGTGTCACCCGTGGCGGTGGGGGTCGTGGCAGTCGGAGAGCTGGAAGGAGGCGATGCGGGTGTTCCAGTTTCCGGTGCCATCGGCCGGTTGGTACTGGTTGGTGTACCAGAACGTGCAGTCGTCCACCGGGTCGATCGCCATGGAGGTGTAGTCACCCCAGCGGTTGCTCCCGGTCTGGGAGCCTGTGCCGGTCCACACGGTGGTCTCGCGGAACGTCATCGCGTTCCGCTGGTCGTGCGCCAGGCGTCCGGTGACGCGGATCGAGGGATGGGCCTGGGAGGACGACGACGAGTATCCCAGGGCGATGTCGCCCTCCTTGTCCTGGGCTGCGGAGCCCATCCACCGGTACGTGGGCCCCGGAGCGTAGGTGCTCTGCTGATGGACGACCGGTCGGCCGCGGTCCAGCCGCAGTTCGTACCAGCGCACCCCCACGCCGCCGGGGGCGTCGACCGCGTGGTTGACGACCAGGGACTGGTGGTCGCCGAAGTTGCGGTAGGCGAGCCGGTACATGGCCGAGTAGGAGAGCGAGTCCAGTTTCTGGGTGGTGCCGGCCTGGGGGACGCATTGGGTGGGATCGGTACTCGCGCAGGCCGGGGTGTAGGGGGCGACCCGCAGCTCTCTTGGGCCCGTGACGGTGGTGCGGGTCTGGTCTGCCCAGTCGACGTGGAACCGCCAGTACTGCAGGCTGTTGTAGGCGGGGTTGAGGGCGATCAGCAGGTTGGGCTCGCCGTGCGGGGGTGGGGTCGTGCCGTCGAGGTCCGAGCTGAGCGGGATGGTCGGTGACGCGAGGATGTAGCACTGCTGGTCGGCGTCGGCTCCGCGCAGCATCCTGTGCCGGTCCCAGGCGCACGTCTCGAAGAACACCCCGGTGGTGAGGGCCGCGTAGTAGGCGTCAGGCCACACCGAGACCTTCGGGTGGTCGATGAAGTGGTGGTACCCGAAGTCGTACCGGTAGTACTCGCCGGTGGCGTCCGGGGTGCGGGAGACGGCCACGCACAGGCGATTCGCGTTGCCTGCCGCGTCAAGGGCGAACTGGTTGATGATCCAGCGGTTGGCCAGGGAGTCCCAGCGGACCACGGGGTCCCCGATGTCGGCGTTCTGCGCGGTCTCGCACGGTCCGCCGAACCCGCTGAACAGGGTTTGGGTCGTCAGCGGCCCCAGTACCGTGGCACCGGTCTTGGAGTAGACCGCGAGGTCGAAGTTGGTGATCTCCACGATCTGGCGGGAGCCTACCGAGGCGTTGGGGTCGGGAGGGACGCCCCCGCCTTCCCGGATGCCCTCGAAACTGACGCCCAACCGGATCCGGTCCCGGCTGCCGTCGCGGTCCTGTACCACCCGGTCGGGACGGGCGGCCTTGGCGGGGGACGGGTGCGGCACCTTTCCGGGGGGCATGACGCTGGGGATGGACGGGCGCTGTCCGTTTTTCTGCCGTAGTTCACGCAACGGTGGCGAGGTGTCATGGTGCACCGCGGGTCCGGAGTCCGCGGACCGAGGAGCCTGCGTGTGGACGGCCGGCTTGAGTGCGGCTGCGGCGGCGGGTGTGGCGGACCACGCGGGGGAGGCCACCAGCGCCGCTCCCAGCGAGGCGACGGCGACGATCGAACGCAAGGCACGGGATACGTGCATCAATCCTCCGAGCATGTCGGTGAGCTGACCCGCTCGGCCGCCTGGAGCAGGCATCGTCCGAGGCAACCCCCACCCGCGTGTGGCGGGCTGTCGCGATCTTCCAGGGGCCCGGGCACGCCGGGCATGTTTCGAGGCCGCAATATGAGGGCGGGCGACTCATGTGATGGTGTGACAAAACCCAGTTACCACCTCGTCCGCCCGACGCCGGGGTGATCGGTGCCGTGTCGGGTGCGGCTCAGCCGTATGGCGCTGCCTACATGACGGCCATGTGAGAACTCACCCGCTGTGTCCTGGCCAGGTCGAGGACACCCCGTCAGGCTGCTGGGCATCGCCGGCCGGCACTCGCATCTGCCGGGCAACGAACGCCACCCCCTCCTCCGGGAAGTAGACGCGGCTGTGGGGGAAGCGGCGATGTCGGCTGGAGAACTTGAGTACCAGCGCCGAAGCCCAGGTGCCAAGGCGGTCCGCCGCACCACGACCCCCGCCCCGGATCGACGAGCGCCACGTCCGGCGCAGTCGGCGTGAAGAACCGGAACAGCTCCTCCCGACCGATCTCGGGGAACCGCCGCAGCCCGTCCAGCGGTAGCAAGTCACCAGCTCGCCGGCGAGCCGCACCGTCACGTCCGGGTGACCGTGTGCCGCTGCTTGCGCGGCGCGTCCAGGTCAGCCCGCAGGATCCCGTCGACCACCGCCTTGTACGGGTCCAGCCCGGTCGGCCGCGGCGGGAGCTTCTTCCTCGGCTCCGGCCAGACCTAGGCAGTGTCGTCAAAGTGATCTCGAGTAAGCGCCGGGGGCTGACGGATGGTCAGGACTGGAGGAAGGCCAGCAGGTCCTGGTTGAACCGCTCCTTCTCGCCGGGGACGTTGGCGATGCCGTGCGAGCCGCCCTCGTAGACCTTGAGGACGGCGTTCGGGATGATCTTGGCGGCCTTGCGGGCGGTGGCGTCGATCGGCACGATCTGGTCGTCGTCGCCGTGGATGATGAGGGTGGGGATGTCGAACTTCTTCAGGTCCTCGGTGAACTCGGTCTGCGCGAAGGCCGTCACGCAGTCGACGCCCGCCTTGACGCTCTGCTGCATGGCCAGCAGCCAGTAGGCGTCCTGGTTGCCCTGGGTGACCTTGTTGCCCGGGCGGTTGGCGCCGAAGAACGCTGGTGCGAAGTCCTTCCAGAACTGGGAGCGTTCGGCGAGGATGCCGTTCTTGATGATCTCGAATACCTCGGCCGGCACCCCCTCCGGGTTGTGGTCGGTCTTGATCATCAGGGGCGGGATCGCCGACAGCAGGACGACCTTGCTGATCCGGCCGGTGCCGTGCCGCCCGATGTAGCGGGCGAGTTCGCCACCGCCCATGGAGTGGGCCACCAGGACCGCGTCGCGTAGCTCGAGCGCGGTGATCAAGTCGTTGAGGTCGTCGGCGAAGGTGTCGAAGTCGTAGCCGTGCCAGGGCTGTTCGGAGTGGCCGTGGCCGCGGCGGTCATGGGCGATGGCGCGGAAGCCGTGGTCGGCGGCCAGCTTGAGCTGGTCGTCCCAGGCGTCCGCGCTCAGCGGCCAGCCGTGGATGAACACGACCGGACGTCCGCTCCCCCAGTCCTTGTAGTGGATCTCGACGCCGTCACGCGTGGTCAGGGTGGGCACGGTGGTCTTCCTTGTCTGGTCCGCCGGACGGTTGGACTTCCACGCCACGGCAATTGCACAGAGGACAGAGAGCTGTATGGATCGATCTCCCGGCACTCTATGAACGCCGTGTATGCCCATTGCCGACGCATCGCGGGAAGCCTGCCGGCCATCACCCGATCGGCCTGACGACGTACTGGTGATGCGTCAGATCGAGCCGAGGGACCCGGCCTTGACGCTGGTGATGAAGGCGGCGAAGGCGTCGCGGGGGAAGGTGAGGGCGGGGCCGGCGGGGTTGGTGGAGCCGCGGACGGGGACGGCGCGCGGGAGGCTGGGGGAGACCTCGACGCAGCTGCCGCCGTTTTGGCTGTGGGAGGACTTGAACCAGGTGGGGGTGGGGGTGTGGTTCATGGGTGAACGTCCTTTCGTGGCGCGCGGATTGGGCCGACGTTCGTGGTGGTAACCGGTGTGCGGGCATGGGAAACCCTCTGGTCCTGGCGGGCCAGAGGGTGCGGGGTCCCGAGGGTGCGTCAGATGGTGTTGTTCTTGACGCCGGTGACGAAGGCGGCGAAGGCCCCGGGGGTGAAGACCAGGGCCGGGCCAGTGGGGTTCTTGGAGTCGCGGACCGGGATGACACCGGGGATGTTCGCGGCGACTTCCACGCACGTCCCGCCGTTGTTGCTGTGCTTGGACTTGAACCAGGCGGCGCCTGAGAGGTCTACGTCGAGCGGGCGGGTCATGGCGTTCCTTTCAAGCTTTGCGGAGCATTTCCAGGGTCGCGCCCTTTGAAAGGGCTTCCACCTGCAGCTGATGGTACTGCCTCTCCCAGGTCCGAGCGGTCTTACCATCTCGCTCCAGGAAGCCCCGCAGCTGGCACTCCGAGTAGGCAGCCACTGAGCGATCGGACATGGTCAGCAGGGTGACGACCATGGTGAACGGCAGCTCTTCGGCCAGGCTGAACGGCGCGATCTGGATCGTCACGTTGGGCCGCTCGGACAGCTCCTCAAGGCGCCGGAACTGACGGCGCATCACCGTCGCTCCTCCGACCGGGCGCCGGATGGCCCCCTCGTCCAGGACCACATGCAGCAGCGGGCCGTCCGCCCGTTCCAGGCGGCGCTGACGGGAGGCCAGGAACTCCAGTCGCTCCTCCGCCTCCTCCTTGGTGACGCTGCCCCGCCGCACCGCCGCCATGGCGAAGGCCTTGGCGTACTCCGGGGTTTGCAGTAGCCCAGGGATGATCCCCAGTTCGAAGTGGCGGATCTCCGCTGCCTTCGCCTCCTGGGCCGCGTACTCCGGGAACCCTTCGAGTAGCGCCTTGTGCCTCAGGCTCCACCACATCAACTCCAGCGTCCCACCCGTGAGCAACGCCTTGTCCGACTTCACGGCGAAGTCGTAGGAGGGATTCCTCGTCGCCCGTTCGACGCACGAGATGAACGTGTCGCTGTACCCGATCTGCTTGCCGAAGGTCACCTGCGAGAGCCCCAGCGCCTCTCGCGACCTGCGCAACTGCACGCCGAAGGCGGCGCCGGGGCCGGCGGAGGGGTCAAGTTCGGTGCGCCGCATGGTCGATCACCCTTTCGGATCTGAGTCCCCCTTGGAGCAACTGTCAAGTGCGGGGTCCTTTCGAGCGTAGCTCCATTTGCCGATGCTGTTACTGCTCGATCACAGAAAGGAGCGACCGCGATGAGTGTGCACCCCAACCCCTCGCACCCTCCCCGGGCGCTGTACGCCCCCCAACTCGGGGAGCTTGTCCGGGATCTCATCACCGGCCGGGTCGGGACCTATATGGGCCCCGGGTACGAGAAGCACCCCACCGTCTACCTGCGGCCCCCGCGCGGTGGGTACGAGTGGGAGGTCCCCGCGTCGGAGATCGAACCCGTCCATGACGAGCCCAAGTTGGGTCCGGTGACCCCCACGGTCAGGACGAACTCCCAGGTGGCGCCGTGACCAGCCCCTCCCGCCCCTCCCGCAACAGCGGCTCGGCGCTCGCCACCACGGCCGGATGCCGCCGCCTCCGAAAGGACCGGCGGTGACCAGAGGTTGGCAGATCCCCGTGCCGCCCATCACCAAGTGGCGGCCGGGTCGTTGTCACTGCTGCGGCCGCCCCACCCTGGTCGCCCCGGGGCCGGTGATCACCGTCGACGGCGGTGCCCAAGTCGCCGTCCCCTGGTGCTTGTTCGGCTTCGAGCGTGCCAACCGCATGCTGCGCCGCGCCGCCCTGGGCGGCGCGGCGCCCCGCGACTGGCCCGACTCACCTCACTCATCCCCAACTCCCAAATCCCTGTACGAAAGGCAGCCCCCGCGATGAGCACCCCGAGCGCCCCCGAGCCCGGCCACACCCTCGACGACCCGTTCGACCGCCACGCAGCGCTCGCCGACCTGCGTGCCCTCGGCCGCAGGCTCGACGCCCTGGCCGTCGAGAAGGGCCCCTGCCCCGAGATCGACGACACCCTCGCCACCATGAAGCAGCTGCACGCCCGCATCACCTCCGACCTCGCGGACCCGACGCCCTGAGGGTCCCCGCGCCCCGCAGCACGCCCGCGTCGGCCCGCCCACCCGGGCCGACGCAGTGAACCCGCCGGCGTCCTGGACCCGTTGGCATCTGTGCCCGGAGTGAAGATCGCGCGGATGCGGTGCCGCTGTTCATCTCCGGAGACGTTGAGGCCCGTCCATAACTGCGCGGGAACGACGGGCAACCGCCGATTTCGCCGCTGCCGACCACTTTCCGCTGAAGTGCCGTGAATGTGCCCATGTATCACCGTGATCGAGGCACCCGGCGGCTTCCCAGGAATCAGCGTCGAATGCCATCATTGGCCCGCCCGACTCGGGCTGGGGGCATCGTCGTTGTTACTGACAGGTTTTGACGTGGCGTCATCAAGGCCACTCCATCGAGGCCGGCGGGGGTAGGAGTCTCGAACGGCCCTGGGCCGGCGGTCCGTCAGAAGCGGTGTGACGTAGCGCGTGCTGCCCCATTGACATTTGTCATGACGCTCTCGTGTGAGAGCACACTGCACGGTTGCCCTACCCACAGCCAGGATGGATGCCATGAGCTTCAGCAACACGAACCAGACCAGCCCGAGCAGCCAGAACGGCCTGGACCACCCCGACACGGTGCGCGCCTTCCGTACCGTCCAGCAACTGGTGATCGCCTACGTCGCGCTGAGCGTGGTCACCGTGGTCGTCCTTCTCGCCTTCATGAACGACCACTCGATGGTGAACAAGGCGGCGATGAGCCGGGGGATCGGCGTCGTGGTCAGTGCCGGCCTGTCGTTGCTGTTCGTGCGCCGGGCGGCGGCCGGGTCGCGCAGGGCGTACCTGCGGCTGCGGTTCGGTGCGCCGATCGTGGCGGCCGTCATCGTGGTCCTGGTGGCGACGGCGGGGTACCCGATGTGGATGAAGATCGAGCAGGTGCTCTGCGGGCTGCTCCTGGTGGGCGTGGCCGTCATAGCGAACGGGCAGCAGCTGCGCACCCAGTTCGCGAACCGCTGACCCGGTCGGGGCACGCCGACCGAACGCCGTAGACCAGCCGAGGCGAGAGAGGCGATCCGAGCATGAACGGCGACGGCCGGCAGGACCAGGTGCGGGGCGCAGCGGAGCCCCCGCCCCGCGACCCGGCGCGCTGGGCGCAGGGCTGGCGGCGGGTGATGCTGGCCAACGGGATGCTGGTCTACCCGGGGCTCGCCGCGGCCGGGGTGTCGCAGTACGCCCACGGAGCCGGCGCGGTCGCGGGGTACGTGATCGTCACCGTCTTCGGCGCCGTCTACCTGGCGGCCGCGGCGGCGATGGCCGCCTGCCGGCAGCGGCAGTCCACGGCACTGCTGGGGGTCATGGCGGCGCTGTTCGTCGCCGCGCTGCCGTTCGCCCATGAGGACGCCTTCTTCCTGGCCACCGTCATCGTCGCGTTCTTCGCCGTGTTCCGGCGGCGGTACGCCTCGCACGCCATGGTGGTGGGAACGGCCGCCGCGCTCCTGGTGCCCTGGGCGGTGCGCCCTTGGAACAGCGGCCCGGCGGTGTTCCAGGCGCTGGCGCTGTTCTTCACCGCGCTGGTGGCGGGCGCGTTCTCCGAGATCGCCGCCACCAACCGGGCGTTGGTGGCGGCCCGGGCCGAGGTGGCCCGGCTGGCGTCGGAGGCGGAGCGCAACCGGATCGCCCGCGATCTGCACGACCTGCTCGGCCATTCGCTGACCGCGATCACGGTGAAGAGCCGCCTGGCGCAACGCTTCACACCCAAGGCCCCGGATGAGGCGCTGGCGGAGATGGCAGCGGTGGAGGGCCTCTCCCGGCAGGCGCTGGCCGATGTGCGGGCGGCGGTCTCGGGCTACCGCGAGGTGACGCTGGCCGCCGAGCTGGCCCGGGGCCGCGAACTGCTGCGGGCAGCGGGGGTGGTGGCCGATCTGCCGACGACCACCGAGATGGTGGCCGCCGGCGACCGGGAGCTGTTCGGCTGGGTGGTGCGGGAGGGGCTGACCAATGTGGTGCGCCATGCCCGGGCGACCAGGTGCACGGTAGCCGTGACCGCCTCCTCGGTGGAGATCGGCGACGACGGGGTCGGGGGAGCGGGGGCCGGGAACGGCAAGGGGCTGACCGGGTTGCGTGAGCGGGTGGCGGCGGCGGGCGGTACCGTCGAGGCCGGTCCGTTGGACCCACACGGTTGGCGGTTGCGGGTAGCCCTGTGATCTTGGCAGGAGAGGCGCGGTATGACGATCCGTCTGTTGCTGGCGGACGACCAGGAGCTGATCCGCACCGCGCTGCGGGCGCTGCTCGACCTGGAGGACGACTTCCGGGTGGTGGCCGATGTGGGCCGCGGTGACCAGGTGGTGGACGCGGCGCGCGAGCACCGCCCGGACGTGGCGCTGCTGGACATCGAGATGCCGGGGCTGGACGGGCTGGCCGCCGCCGCGGTGCTGGCCGAGCAGCTGCCGGACTGCAGGGTGGTGATGCTGACCACCTTCGGGCGGTCGGGCTACCTGCGGCGGGCGATGGAGGCGGGCGCGGTGGGCTTCGTGGTGAAGGACGCACCGGCCGAGGTGCTGGCGGATGCCATCCGGCGGGTGGCGGCGGGGGAGCGGGTGGTGGATCCGGAGCTGGCCGCGGCGACCTTGGCGGCGGGGGCGTCGCCGCTCACCGCCCGGGAGCGGGACGTGCTGAACGCCTCCCGTTCGGGCGCGGGCGTGGCGGAGATCGCGGGCAAGCTCTACCTGTCGGAGGGGACGGTCCGGAACTACGCCTCGTCTGCCATCGCCAAGACCGGCACCCGCAACCGCACGGAGGCGCTGCGGGTCGCCGATGAACGAGGCTGGCTCTGACCAGCTGCGTCCTCCCAGCGAGCGGACCCCATGCCACATTCTTCCACTGATTGTCTAAGAGTTGACCAAACGTCATACACATGATCTGACGTATCGCTAGCTTGAGCTCCTCTGCACAGTCGTCCGGACTTCTGCACGTCCGGACTCAGGGGGGTTCCATAGATGAAAGTACTGTTCAGCCGTGCCCGCCGCCGAACCGGCGCCGGGCACCGCACCAGCGCCGGCCGCCGCACCACCGCCGCGCTGCTCAGCACGGCCCTGCTCGCGCTCGGCACCAGCGCGCTCGCCCTCACCGGGCCGACCGCCGCGCACGCCGATTCCAACACCATCTCGGTCGACAACTACCGCACCGGCTGGGACCAGAACGAGCCCGGCCTGACCCCTGCCCAGGTCAGCTCCTCCGACTTCGGCCAGCAGTTCTCCAGCGCGGTCGACGGCCAGGTCTACGCCGCACCGGTGGTGCTCGGCAGCACGGTGATCGTGGCCACCGAGACCAACCACGTCTACGGCATGGACGCCACCACCGGCGCCGTCAAGTGGACCGACAGCTACGGCGCACCGTGGCCGGCCTCGGGCGTGACCACCCCGGGCGCCGGCTGGTCCTGCGGCGACCTGGCCCCCTACATCGGGATCACCTCGACCCCGGTCTACGACCCGGCCAGCGGCTACCTCTTCCTCACTTCCAAGGAGGACGGCGGCCAGTACCACCAGTCGCCGATCTGGAAGATGCACGCGGTCAATCCGGCCACCGGCGCCGAGAAGCCGGGCTTCCCGGTGGTGATCGGCGGGTCGCCGGGCAATGACCCGAGCGTGGTGTTCAACCCGGTCGAGGAGGGGCAGCGGCCGGGGCTGCTGCTGCTCAACGGCGTGGTGTACGCGGGCTTCGGGTCGGTCTGCGACGTCGGCGCCTGGCGCGGCTATGTCGCGGGCGTCTCCACCGCCGGCACCCAGACCGCGCTGTGGGCGGACGAGACCGGCACCGCCAACCACGGCGGCGGCATCTGGGATTCGGGCGGCGGCCTGGTCGCCGACGCCCAGGGCCACATCATGTTCTCCACCGGCAACGGCGTCTCGCCGCCGCCCGGTCCGGGCAGCAACCCGCCCAGCACCATGTCCGAGTCGGTCATCAACCTGGCCGTGCAGTCCGACGGTTCGCTCAAGGCGACCGACTACTTCAGCCCGTCCGATGCCACCATGCTGGACACCAACGACCGCGACCTGGGCTCCGGCGGCGTGATGGCCATCCCGGACGGCTACGGCACCTCCGCCGTACCGCACTTGGCGGTGGAGGAGGGCAAGGACGGCCGGATCTTCCTGCTGAACCGGGACAACCTGGGCGGCCACTCGCAGGGCCCGAACGGCACCGACGCCAACGTGCAGACTCTCGGCCCCTACAACGGCTGCTACTGCCACCCGGCGTTCTGGGGCGGTGGCAGCGGCTACGTCTACTACTCCGGCAACGGCGGCCCGATGCAGGCCTTCAAGATCGGCACTGCCGGCAACGGCACGCCCGCGCTCGCCCTGGTCGGCCAGGGGAGCATCAACTTCGGCTATCTGAACGAGGGCTCACCGATCGTCAGTTCCGTTGGGACCACCGCCGGTTCGGCCACCGTCTGGGTGGAGAAGGCCAACGACATGTACGGCAACGGCGGCACGCTGTACGCGTACAACGGCACGCCGGACGCGGACGGGTCACTCGGCCTGCTGTGGTCCGGCCCGATCGGCACCGCGAGCAAGTTCACCACCCCGACCACCAGCAACGGCCACGTCTACATCGGCACCCGGGACGGGCACCTGCTGTCCTTCGGCCGCCCGGCAGCCTCCGCGCTGACCGGCTCCCCGGTGGCGGTCGGCTCCGTCAACGTCGGCTCCAGCGGTTCCGGCACGCTCACCGTGACCGCCACCCAGGCGCTCACCGTCAACAGCGTCAGCACCGCCGCGCCGTTCGCGGTCACCGCGCCGACGCTGCCGCACACCATGGCCGTCGGTGACACCCTGTCGATTCCGGTCAGCTTCACGCCGACCGCGGCCGGTGCCACCTCGGGCATCGTCAACCTGGCCACCAGCGTGGGCACGGTGGGCTTCTCGGTGACCGGCTCGGGCGTGAAGGCCGGTTTCGCCACCGCGCCGTCCAGTGTCAGCTACACCGACGAGCCCACAGGCGTGCCGGATTCAACGAGCGTGCAGTTCACCAACACCGGCACCGGCAGTGAAACGATCAGCGCGATCGGCACGCCCGCCGCGCCGTGGACCGTCAGCGGGGCGCCGGCCGTCGGCACGGTGATCCAGCCCGGCGGCTCGTTCATCGTCAGCATCACCTACAACCCCACGGTGGCCGGCACCAGCAACGACAACTTCTCGGTCACCTCCACCTCGGGCACCTTCACCGTGCCGCTGACCGGCAGCGCCATCACCGGGCAGGGGCATCTGACCATCACGCCGAGCACCCTGGCGTTCGGGTCGATCCCGGTCGGCACCAGCTCCCAGCAGTTGAGCTTCACCGTCACCAACGACGGCAACATCCCGGTGACGTTGAACAAGGCCAAGGCGCCGGTCGGCACCTTCAGCAGCCCCAACGCGATCGCCGAGGGCACCGTGATCGGCCCCGACCAGTCCATCGCCGTGCCGGTGGTCTTCTCGCCCAGCACCGCGGGCCCGCTCGCGGACAGCTACGAAGTCACCGGCAACACCGGGCAGGGCGACATGTTCGTCCAGCTGACCGGCACCGGACTGGCCAACCTGCCGTCCCCGCCCACCGGTTGGCAGACCAACGGCAGCACCACCCAACCGACCCCGGGCACGGTGCAGTTGACCGCCGCCACCGGCAACCAGTCCGGTTCCGCCTTCTACGGCTCGCCGGTCGCCACCGACGGCCTGACCGCCTCCTTCACCGCTCAACTGGGCGGCGGCAGCGGCGGTGACGGGATGACCTACGCCCTGGTCGACGCGACCAAGGGCAGCGCCACCGCCACCGGGGTGGCCGGCGGCGGGCTCGGCTTCTCCGGACTGCCCGGACTCAGCATCGACCTGGTCAGCTCCTGGAGCGGCCAGACCGGCATGGGCAACTTCGTCGGGATCGCGGCCGGGCCGGGCAGCGGCCACGACAACCTGACCTACCTGGCCTACGCCAAGGCACCCAGCGATCTGCGCACCGGCACCCACACCGTCGCCGTCACGGTGGCCGGCGGGCACGTCAAGGTGTCGCTGGACGGCACGGCGCTGCTGGACTACGTGCCGGCCGCCGGGACCATCCCCGCAAGCGCCTACGTCGGCTTCACCGGCTCCACCGGCGCGTCCACCGACGTGCACGCGGTCAGCAACGCGGTGATCACCCCGCCCGGTGCGGCGACCAGCGGCCCGCAGCCGCTCACCGCGACGCCGTCCGCCGTGGTGTTCGGCTCGGCGACCGTGGGCAGCACCGCGAACCAGTCGGTGACGCTGACCAACAACGGCACCGCCACCGAGACGGTCAGCGCGAGCAGCGCCCCGGCCGCTCCGTTCGGCGCCACCCTGCCGAGCAACGGCACCACCGTGCCGGTCGGCGGCAGCATCACCGTTCCGGTCGCCTTCACCCCGACTCTGACCGGCGCCCAGAACAGCACCTTCACCATCACCACCACCAGTGGCACGGTCACCGTCTCGCTCTCCGGCACCGGACAACCGGCCACTACCAGCGGTGGCACCCTGCCCGGATTCACCGACAGCTCCTGGCAGTTGAACGGTGTCGCAGTGGACAACGCGGGCACCGTCAACCTGACCACCGACGGTCAGCACTCCGCTGCGGGGTCGATCGTCAACACCAAGGCGGTTTCTCCACTTGGCCTTCACGCCACCTTCACCGAGCAGATCAGCAGCACCAGCAGCTCGCCCGGTGACGGCATGACCTTCTCGCTGCTCGACGCCTCCAGCAACAGTGCCGGCGCGCTGGGCAGCGGCGGCAGCGGGCTCGGCGCCGGCGGGCGGAACGCCGTGGTCACCGGGCTCTGCGTGTTCGGCAACTTCGGCGTCAACTCCGCGCCGGTACTGGGAGTCGGCACCACCGCGGCCGGCAGTTCCGGAATCACGCCGTTGGTCGCCGACACCAACATCCCGGCCCTGCAAGGCAGCAGCCACCAGATCGACATCACCGTCACCACCGCGAGCCATCTGGTGGTGAAGATCGACGGCACCCAACAGGTGGACGTCCCGGTCACCTTGCCCAGCAAGGTGCTCGCGGCATTCACCGCAGGCGTGGGTGCCTCCACCGACACCTTCGCGGTCTCCGCGCCGACGATTGCGTACACCTCCTGATCTGTCCTGAACCAAACCGCTACGGGCGAGTCAAAAGCAGGTGAAACCGCCCCCCTGCACTGAACCTTCGTCAATAATCCAGTTTCGGACCGGGATTCGACCGGTTCGTGCTGGGGGGACATTTTTCATGATTTCAGCAGTCATAGTGCTGTGCTCACTCATGCTCTTCGCCGTTGCGGTATTCACCCTGTGGTGGATGCTGCACGCGTGGCGCACACCCGAGACGCTCGCCGCAACCAAGTTCGCCGACCCCGACGGGACCGGGGCGCTCTCCTTCTCACTGCTGGTGCCGGCCCGCCATGAGCAGGCCGTCCTGGAACGCACCGTGCTGCGCCTCCTGGAGTCCACGCACCCGGACTTCGAGGTGATCGTGATCGTCGGGCACGACGATCCGGACACCGCCGAGGTGGCGCACCGGTTGGCCGCGCTCCATCCGGAGCAGGTCTTCGTCGTCACCGACACCCACGAGAAGAAGAACAAGCCAAAAGCGCTCAACTCGGCCCTGCCCACCTGCCGGGGGGACGTGGTGGGCGTCTTCGACGCCGAGGATCAGGTCCACCCGGACCTGCTGTCGCACGTCGACCACGCGTTCCGCGACACCGCGGCCGACGTGGTGCAGGGCGGCGTGCAACTGATCAACTTCCACTCCAGCTGGTACAGCCTGCGCAACTGCCTGGAGTACTTCTTCTGGTTCCGCAGCCGGCTGCACCTGCACGCCGCCAAGGGGTTCATCCCGCTGGGCGGCAACACGGTCTTCGTGCGCACCGACCGGCTGCGGGCCAACGACGGCTGGGACCAGAACTGCCTGGCCGAGGACTGCGACCTGGGGGTGCGGCTGTCCAGCCAGGGCGCCAAGGTCGTGGTGGCCTACGACTCCGCGATGGTCACCAAGGAGGAGACGCCGGACTCGGTGGTCTCCCTCTTCAAGCAGCGCACCCGGTGGAACCAGGGATTCCTCCAGGTCTACCGCAAGCGGGACTGGCGTTCGCTGCCCAGCCTGCGGCAGCGGATGCTGGCCCGCTACACCCTCGCCACGCCCTTCGTGCAGGCCTTCTCCGGCCTGCTGATTCTGGTCGGGGTGGCGGTCGCGCTGTTCAGCTCGGTGCCCGACGTGGTGGCGCTGATCTCCTTCTCGCCGCTGATTCCGATGGTGGCGATGTTCGCTTTTGAAGCCGTAGGACTGCACGACTTCGGCAAGCAGTACCAGTTGACGATCAAGCCGTCGCACTACGTGAAGCTGATCATCGGCGGCCCGTTCTACCAGCTCATCCTGGCCGGCGCGGCGATCCGCGCGGTCTGGCGCGAGCTGCGCGGGCGCAAGGACTGGGAACTCACCCGCCACGTCGGCGCCCACCTGGGCGTCGAAGCGGGCACCGCTTCCTGAACCGGGGAGGAAGAAACCCGATGGCGACTGTCGTCGAGACAGTTCTGGATGAAGAACGCCCCGATCCGATATCCGAGCCGGCCGCGCCCGACCCCCGCGGCCGACTCGCCCAACTGCTGGCCACCCGACCGGACTTGGTGATCACCGCACTGCTGGTGGTCGCCGTGGTCCTGGTGCAGGGCCTGAACATCGAGAACTTCCCCACCGTCAGCGACGACGAGGGCACCTACCTCGCGCAGGCCTGGGCGATCCAGCACGGCAAGGGGCTCGCGCACTACAGCTACTGGTACGACCACCCGCCGCTGGGCTGGGTGCAGATCGCCGCGCTCTCCTGGATCCCGGCGCTGATCTGGCACGGCCCCCTGGTGGTGATGCACGCCCGGGTGATCATGCTGCCGGTGAGCGCGGCCGGCACCGCCCTGACCTACCTGGTGGGCCGCCGGATCAACCTGCCGCGCTGGGCCGCCGCGCTGGCCGCCGTGGTCTTCGGGCTGTCACCGCTCTCGGTGACCATGCAGCGCGAGATCTACCTGGACAACTTCGCCGCCGTCTGGATGCTCGCCGCCTTCGCCTGCGCGCTCTCACCACGCCGGCACCTGTGGCACCACATCGCGGCCGGATTGTGCGCCGCCGTCTCGGTGCTCTCCAAGGAGACCATGCTGATCACCGCGCCGGCCCTGGTGATGGCCGTCTGGCGCGGCACCGACAAGGCCACCCGCAAGTTCTCGCTGGTCGGCTTCTTCATCGCGTTCTCCACCATCGGCGCCCAGTACCTGCTCTACGCGGTGCTCAAGGGCGAGCTGTTCCCCGGAACCGGGCACAACTCGCTGATCGGGGCGCTCCAGTACCAGTTGGGCCGCGGCGGCTCCGGCAACATCCTCAAGGCCGGGTCGGTCTCCAACCTGACCCTGCACTGGTGGCTGGTGCGCGACCCGCTGCTCATCTACGCCGGGACGGCCGCCGCCCTGGCCGCCCTGGCGGTGCGCCGGCTGCGCGAGATCGGGGTGGCCGCCGTGCTGCTGGTCGCGGTGGCGATGCGGCCCAACGGCTACCTGCCCGCGATGTACGTGATCCAGGTGATCCCGTTCTTCGCGCTCGCCATCGCCGGAATGGCCGACACCGGCGTGCGCGGCCTGCTGCGGCTGCGCTTCGGGGTGCTCGGCCGGCTGGACTGGCTCGGGCTCGGGCGGTGGAGGCTGGGCCCGCGCGACCTGGTCGCCGTGCTCGCCATCGCCCTCGCCGGCGTGGTCGCACCGCAGTGGGAGGCCGGCGACGAGACCGCCGACACCGCCTACTCCAACAACGAGTACGTGGCCGCCGCCGACTGGATCCGCGCCAACATCCCCGACCCCGCCCACCAGCGGATCGTGGTCGACGACGCGATGTGGCTCGACACGGTGCGGGACGGCTTCCAACCCGGGCTCGGCGCCATCTGGTTCTACAAGGTCGACCTCGACCCGGCCGTCACCCGCACCCTGCCGCACGGCTGGCAGGACCTCGACTACGTGGTGCTCACCTCGATCATCCGGCAGGATCCCAACGGCCTGCCCACGGTGCGCGCCGCCATCGCCCACTCCACCACGGTCGCCACCTTCGGCACCGGCCAGCAGCAGATCACCATCCAGAAGGTCGACCACACCGGGAGCGGGCAGTGACCGCCATCGACGTCCTGTCCGTCTACGCCGTGCCGCAGCGGCGGGCCGGGCGGGTGCGCAGCGCGGTCGCCGACCGGCTGCCGCTGATCGCCATCCTGCTGGTGCAGTGCGCGCTGGCCTACCGGCTGGCCAACACCGCCTTCGAGGACGAGGCGCTGTACGCCTACGCCGGACACCGCGAACTCGGCCACCTGCTGCACGGCACCCCGGTGGGGGACAACTACGCCTCGTACTTCTCGGGCATCCCGGTGCTCTACCCGGTGGCGGCGGCCGTCATGGACGACGCGTTCGGCCTGGAGGGCGTGCGGGCGTTCAGCCTGCTGATGATGCTCGGCGCCACGGCGCTGCTGTGGACCACCACCCGGCGGCTGTACGGCAAGCCGGCTGCCGTGATCGGCAGCACCCTGTTCGCCACCAGCGCGCCCGCGCTGTTCCTCGGGCGGCTGGCCACCTATGACGCGCCGTCAGTTCTGCTGCTGGCACTGGCACTCTGGTGGACGGTGCGCACCGCACACCGCTCGGCGCTGCTGGTCATGCCCGCCGCGCTGCCGCTGGTGCTCGCCTGCGGCGTCAAGTACGCCTCGGCGCTCTACCTGCCGACCGTGGTGCTCGCCGCCGTGCTCACCGGGCCCGCACTAGGGCTCAGTTGGCGGCGCGGGATGCTGCGCGGTGCGCTACTCGCGGCGGGCACAGGCGGGTTGGCGGCGGTCGGGCTGGCGCTGGCCGGGCCCGAGGTGCGGGCCGGGCTCTCCCAGACCACGGTCAACCGGGCCGCAGGCGGCGAACCGCTGGCCAACATCGTGCGGCTGTCGCTGGTCTGGGGCGGCTGGGTGTTCGTGCTCGCCGTCGTCGGAGTCGGGTTCCTGCTGCACCGGCGGCGCTCCTGGGCGCCCGCGCTGCTGGGGGCGCTGCTGGCCGGCACCGCGCTGCTCGCCACCGTCTACCAGGCGCACTTGGGGACCAGCGTCTCGCTGCACAAGCACATCGGGTTCGGGCTGCTGTTCGCCGCACCCGTGGCCGGTGCCGGGCTGGCCGGGCTCTCCGGCCTGCCCGCCTTCCGGGGCGCCGTGCCGCTGCTGCGCCGTGCGGTGCCGGGCGTCGCGATCGGCGCCTGCGGGGTGCTCGCCCTCTACGCCGGGCATGCGGCCGGCCCGATGTACGAAGGCTGGCCCGACTCGTCCGGCCTGGTCAGCACGCTGCGTCCGCTGGTCCACCCCGGGCAGGACCGCTACCTGATGGAGGAGGACGAGGTACCCCGCTACTACCTGCGCGACCAGTCGCAGCCGCAGCAGTGGCTCAACACCTACTTCTTCCAGTACGGCGACGCCGGCGGGCACCAGTTGACCAACCTGCCCGCCTATCGCGCCGCCATCGCCGACCACTACTTCAGCCTGGTCGTGCTCGACGACGGGCCGACCGCCGCCCTGGACAAGGAGTTGACCACCACCCTCAAGGCCCCCGGCAGCGGCTACCACCTGCTGGCCACGCTGCCCGCCGGAACCAGCCACGGTGAGCAGGAGTACACCGTCTGGCAGCGGAGTTGACGTTCTTGTAAGCCCTCAGATGCTGGACGGATCCCCCGCGACGTAGCCGCCCACCGGCACGCGCGGGGTGATCGCCAGCCGGTTGAAGGCGTTGATCACGGTCGCTACCCAGAGCAGCTGGGCGAGTTCGGGCTCGCTGAAGACCCTGGCGGTCCGCTGGTAGACGTCGTCCGGCACCTGGCCGTCGTGGACCAGGGTGACCGCCTCGGTGAACTCCAGGGCGGCGCGCTCGCGTTCGGTGTAGAAGGGGGTCTCGGCCCAGGCGTTCAGGGCGTAGATCCGCTGCTCGGTCTCGCCCGCGTGCCGGGCGTCCTTGGTGTGCATGTCCAGGCAGAACGCGCAGCCGTTGATCTGCGAGGCGCGGATCCGGACCAGCTCAAGCAGCGGCTTCTCCAGACCGGCGTCCAGCGCGGCCTGGTCGACGACGGCGCTCAGCTTCAGCAGCGCGGCGTAGTTGTCGCGGGAGAGTTGACGCAGATTCAGACGGGGCTCAGGTGCTGTCATGGCCGCAATATACCGACGTCCCACTGCCCGACTCTTGCCGATTCACCCGCTCGGTCCCCTACGCTGCCGGGCAGTTGACGCACACATCCAGGAGCTGCCGATGCCTTCCCTACCGCCGACCGAGCAGCGCAACCCCGACACCCTCACGATCGATCAACTCGGCACCTTCGAACTCCTGGAGCTGATCAACGACCAGGACGCCACCGTGCCCGCCGCCGTCCGCGCCGCGCTCCCGCAACTGGCCGAACTGGTGGACACCGCCCTCGCCGTGCTGCGCGCGGGCCGGCGGATCCACTACTACGGCGCCGGCACCAGCGGCCGGATCGCCCTCGGCGACGCCGTCGAACTCGGCCCCACCTACGGCGTCGGCCCCGAAACCGTGATCGCCCACCTCGCCGGCGGCCCCGGCGCCCGCGGCACCGCACGCGAGGACGCCGAGGACCACGCGCCCGACGAGCACCCCGAGGACGCCCCGGTCGGCGGCGACCTGGTCATCGGGGTCACCGCCGGCGGCCGCACCCCCTACGTCGCCGCCGCCCTGCGCGAGGCCCGTTCGATCGGTGCGGCGACGGCGCTGCTCTCCGGTGACCCGGCCGCCCCCCTCGCCCCGCTGGCCGACCTGCACATCGCCCTGGACACCGGCCCCGAGGTGGTCACCGGCTCCACCCGGATGAAGGCGGGCACCGCGCAGAAGCTGGCCCTCAACGCTTTCTCCACCGCCCTGATGGTGCGCAGCGGCCGCACCTGGTCCAACCTGATGATCGCCGCCTCCGCCCGCAACGCCAAGCTGCGCGAGCGCGCCGTCCGCACCCTGGTGACGGCCTGCCAGGTGCCCCCGGAGACCGCCGCCGAGGTGCTGGCCGCCTGCGCCGACGAAACCCCCACCGCCCTGGTCACCCTGGTCACCGGCGCCACCCCCGCCGCCGCCCGCGCCGCCCTCGCGGCCCACCACGGCCACCCGTGGGCGGCGGTGCGGGCGCTCAACAGGCAGTCCTGAGAGGACGGTTTGTGAGGTGATATCCGTTGCGAGGCCAGCTACGAAGATGGGCGGCTTCTTGACTCGCTCGCACTGTCGGTCGCGTCGGGCGGGGAGGAGGCCGTCCAAGAGCAAGCACTACGCCAACCAGGCAGCGGCCGACCAAGTGAACCTGAAGCCCCGTCAACCCCTGCTGACCAGCTGATCAGCACCTCCCGCACACCGGGGGAAGCTCAACCTGGCGCGATCCCGATCGCGTTCAGTCCACCCTGAAAGTGGCCTGGCACCCGCCTCTACCTGCCGAAACGGCCTGACTGACCGGTATTGCAGCTCAACCCCTATTTTCGACACATCCGCGTGCCCACCAACTGCGGAACTCAGGCGGCACATCAACTACCAGCCAGGCAACGACTGGTGAGAGCCCAGCCCGGCTGGCGCCATCCTCCCGTGACGGCCGCGGTCAGGAACGTCTTCGGGCGGGTACGGACGGGCGTGGCAGTAGCCACGGCACCGTTGGGGTCATCGTGTCCGCCACGCCGGCAGCAGGGGTCCGCTGTTAAGGCCCGGATGGTGTTTCGGTACCCCTCAGCGTGGGGAAATGCCCCGTACCGAACCAAACGGGCTGCCCATCCCTCTCGGGGTGCGCAGCCCGCTGCGTTTTCGTGACGTGGCTTCTGTGATGGTGGGTTGTGGCAGCCCGGACAGGGAGCGCTGGACCTGCGTGCTCCGATGTGAAAGCTTGCCGGGCCGCGGGCGGCTCCTTCCGAAGGGATCCGCATGAGTACCACCCTCCAGACAACGCAGCAGGAAGTGCCACAGCTTCTTTACCTCCCCGGCCAGGCGTGGCTGCCCGCCGGGGCGGGCGAGGTGAGCCGAGCGGCAGCCCCGGCGCTCACACTTCTGACCATCCCGCCGATCCCCGTCGGCTCCAGCCCGGTCGGGCTGGCGTTCACCCCCAGTGGCGACCTCTACGTCACCGACTCCGGGTCGGCCAACGTGTCGGTGATCAGCACCGCCACAGACACCGTCGTCGGCGCCCCGATCCCCGTCGGCGGTACGCCGGTCTGGCTGACCGTCGCCCCCAACGGCAACGCCTACGTCCCCAACAGCGGGTCGAACACCGTGACGGTGATCAACACCGCCACCAACACCGTCGTCGGCGCCCCGGTCCCCGTCGGCAACCAGCCGGCCACGGCGGCGGCCATCCCCGGCGGCAACGTCTACGTCACCAACTTCGCCGCGAACACCGTGTCGGTGATCGACACCGCCACCAACGCCGTCGTCGGCGCCCCGATACCCGTCGGCTCCCAGCCGGTCGGGGTGGCGGTGGCCCCGAACGGCAACGCCTACGTCTGCAACCGGGGGTCGAATACCGTGACGGTGATCGACACCGCCACCAACACCGTCGTCGGCGCCCCGATCGCCGTCGGCTCCCAGCCGAACTTCGTGGCGATCGCCCCCAACGGCAACGCCTACGTCGTCAACATCGGGTCGAACAGCGTGTCGGTGATCGACACCGCCACCAACACCGTCGTCGGCGCCCCGATCGCCGTCGGCAACCAGCCATGGGGAATCGCGGTCGGCCTCAACGGGATCGCCTACACGGCCAACCGAGCGTCGAACAGCGTGTCGGTGATCGACACCGCCACCAACACCGTCGTCGGCGCCCCGATCCCCGTCGGCAGCGGACCGATCGCCGTGGCGGTCGCCGTCAACGGCAAGGTCTACGTCAGCAACATCAATTCGAACAACGTCAGCGTCATCCAATTCGCCCCGACGCTGACCAGCATCAACCCTACCCAAGGGCCCACCACGGGCGGCACGGTCGTGACCATCATCGGCACCAACCTGACCGGGGCGGGCGTCGACATCGGCGGCAACCCCGCCACCGGAGTGAGCGTCAACGCCGCCGGCACGCAGCTCACCGCCACCACCCCGCCCGGCGCGGTCGGTCCCGCGACGGTCACCGTCACCACTCCTGGTGGCAGTGCCAGCCTGGTGAACGGCTTCACCTACGTCCTGCCCGTCCACGCCGCCTCGCTGACCGCGACCCCGGCGCTGGCGAAGCTGTTCCCGCCGCACGTGTACTTCCCGTTCCTGACCGCCGCACTGGCCGACCAGGTCACCGGCCTTCCGGTGCCCGGCCAGACCATCATCTTCAAGATCGGCAGCAACCTCCTGGGCGTCGCTGTCACCGACACCCAAGGCATCGCTCGGTTCAACGAGACGCTCATCCTGACGCTCATCCTCGCCAACGGCGGCTATGACGTCTCCTTCGCCGGCGGAAGCACCCCGTCAGCAATCCTGTCGCCGTCCAGCGACCACGCGGGAGTCATCGAACCCTGACCCCTGCCCGGGAAAGAAGAGTCCAGGCCGCAAGCGGGGCATCGCCACCGACGTGCTCGGCCTGATCATCGCCGCCGTCGTGGTCACATGCCGCCCCCACCGTGGGCGGGGGCGGCCTGCAGGCGATCAGGGAACGTAGACGCTCTGGCCGAACTCGGAGACGGCAGTCGAGCCAGGCGCGAGCACGATCTCGACTGACCCACTGCAGTCGCTGCCGTTGTAGATGGTCACGGCCTCATTGGTCTCGTTGCCGACGGACAACGGCCAGCGGTCCGGGTTGTAGCAGCCGTGCGGATTCGTGATCCGCTCGCCGTTGAGGACGAGCGCTCCGGTGGTCGCGCCGGCGCTGGTGGCGGTGGTCAGGCACAGGGTGGCAGCGGCGGCCATGACGCCGGCCGCGTGAAGGATGCGCTTCAAGGGGCTCTCCTCGGGGGTGGGGTTGGGCCGCCCCGCTCGTTCCCCCAGGGAGCCCCAGTGCCGCACCGCGTACGGGTGAACCTGTGAAACCCCCAGGTCAACGGTCTCCCGAGTCCCCGCTCGGGAGGCCGTTCAGGCTCACGCGCCGCAGTCGGCGAGGATCCCGTCCCACAGCGCGACCCGGGCGGACAGCGCGCGGGTGACCGTGTCGGCGCACTGGGTCCAGCGTTCCTGGTCGTCACCGCAGAGGTCGATCAGCATCTGCATGGCCATCGGCGTGTGCTGCTCGCCGTCCACCTCGATGTGGCGCGCGAGGTAGTCCTTGAACACGGTCAGCCGGCCGTCCGCGTCCTCGATCCGGATCACCTGCTCGAACATCTCCGGGATCAGGTCCTCGCGGCCGAACGCGAACGCCGCGGCCTGGCAGTGCACCGGCGAGTTCTCGATGATGTCCCAGGTGACCGCCATGAACTCGGCGGCCGCCGACGGGATCTCGGCCGACTTCGCCGCCTCGGTCACGCCGGTCCCGTTGCCGAGGAGCCGCAGGAAGTCGTTCACCGGCCCGGTGTCGGCCCCGGCCCGGGCCATCCCGTCCAGGTAGAGCTCGAAGTGGCTGATGTAGCCGTCGCCGAGCTCATCGCTCTCCTCGACCAGCACGATCTCGTTGATCAACCGGCGGCTCGCCGTCGGCCCGCTCGGCAGCCACGGGAGCTCCACGCAGGTCAGTCGCCGCTGCAGGCACTTGAGCAGCGACATGAAGTCCCAGACCGCGAACACATGGCGCTCCTGGAACGTCCGGACCCGCTCCAAGGAGTTCAGCCCCTGGTAGATCGGATGGCTGACGACCTCCCGGCGCACGGGCTCGATCGCCTCGCGCAGGGCCGTCAGGCCGGGGTGCGAGCGATCCCAGTGGTAGCGGTCGGAACTCATGGCGGCTCCTGGCAGAGAAGGGAGAAGCTCCGTGCGGACTGCTCGGTCGGGCACGGAGCGTGTGTGTCCGATGACGCGGGCCAGGCTACGGGATCGGACCGGCGGATCCGATAGCTCAAACGCCAAACCCTCGCGAAGTTGACACCAGTTCGACAAGAACGGCGCCCCACTGAAGCAGCGTCAGCGATCCTCCCCCTTCCCACCAGCGGCGCCGCAGCGGTTCACAGGTCACCCGGTAGGCCCATCGGCCGCGCCAGCCCCGACCGAGGACCGCCCCCACCACCCCTCCAGCACTCCCCGCGCACGCTCCGGATGCGGGAGCGGACCGGCGCGGGGAGGGTGGGATACGTACCCGTCCCGCATCCCGAATCGGAAGGCCGCCCGTGGACGTCACCGACCTCACCCCCGCGATCCTGGCCGCGCTGGCCGCGCCCCGCCCCCGGCCGGCGGTCACCGTGGCGATGCCCACCCATCGGCAGGCCACCGGGACCGAGCAGGACACGCTGCAGCTGAAGAACCTGCTGGCCGAGGCGCGCCGCCGGATCGAGGCGGACGACACGCTCGGCCGCGCGGACCGGCTGGACGTGTTGGACCAGTTGGACAAGGCGGCCGCCGAGGTCGATCTGCGGCACGCCCAGGACGGGTTGCTGCTGTTCGCGGCGCCGGGCGAGCACCAGATGTGGAAGCTGCCGCGCACCGTCCCGGTCCGGGTGGTGGTCTCCGACACCTTCCTCACCCGCAACCTGGTGGCGGCCCGCGCCGTGTACGCGCCCTACTGGGTGCTCACGCTGGGGGCGGAGCAGGTGCGGCTGTGGAGCGGCGCCGGTCCTGACCTGGCGGAGTCGACGGCCGGCGGGTTCCCGCAGCGGCCGGCCAACCCCGAGAAGTTCGACCCGCAGCGCGAGGAGCAGATCGGCGACACGCCGAGCGTGTACAGCCACGAGGACACCAAGATCTTCTACCGCGAGGTGGACGCCGCCCTGGACGCGCTGCTCAAGGAGGCGCCGCGCCCGTGCTACCTGGTGGGCGTGCCGGAGGCGGTGAGCCTCTTCGAGTCGATCACCGCGCACCGCGAGGTGATCGTCGCCCGGCTGGAGAAGGGCGGCCTGGGCGCCGGCCCGGCGACCGCGCTGGCGCCGGCCCTGGCCCTGGTGCGCGCCGAGCAGGCGCGCGCCGAGCGGGAGGCGGCGCTGGCCCGCCTCGACCAGGCGGCCGGCCGCAAGACGCTGGCCGCCGGGCTGGACGAGATCTGGGTCGCCGTCACCGAGGGCCGGGTGGCCGAGCTCGTGGTGGAGGAGCACTACCAGGAGACCGTCGAGGTCACCGACGGCCACCTGGCCCCGGCCCTCGCCGACGCCCAGCCCACCGGCACCGGCGAGATCCGCGAGGACGTCGTCGACGAGATCGTGGAACGCACCCTCCAGGCCGGCGGCACCGTCACCTTCGTGCCCGACGAGACGCTGACGGACCGTCAGTCCATCGCGGCGGTGCTGCGGTACTGAGCCCGACCGGGTCGCCCGCGAGTGGCGCGGGCGACCCGGTCGTGTCAGGCCTTCTTGACCACGCTGGACTTGAGCTGCATGGCGCCGAAGCCGTCGATCCGGCAGTCGATGTCGTGGCCGTCGACGCCGTCGACCAGGCGGATGTTGCGGACCTTGGTGCCGGCCTTGATCCCCGACGGGCTGCCCTTGACCTTGAGCGCCTTGACCACGGTCACGGTGTCACCGTCGCTGAGCACGTTGCCGACGGCGTCCTTGATCACGCGCTCGCCCGGAGCGGCCGCACCGGCCGCGGCGGGGACCCACTCGTTGCCGCATTCTGGGCAGACCATCAGGGCGTTCATCTCGTAGGTGTACTCGCTGGAGCACTTCGGGCACGGGGGGAGGTTGTCGCTCATTCGTCCAGGGGTCTCGTGGTGGGAGCGGTTCGGTGGGCGGGTCAGCCGGACACTTGCGGGTGTGCCGGTGCGGCCGTAGCGCTCGCCTCGCCCGGCTCGACAGGCAGACAGGATCTATGGGTATGAAGAATTTTTCAAATGACCCGTGTGGCAAGTGCAGGCGGGCAGGATTGGGTGGGGGAGCGGCATCCGCACGACCTGGGCCCTGCGGAGCGGGTTCTGCTACCGTGGGTCACATGATGCAGCGTGCCGCAGTGACGACGACGCCGGTGGAGGTCCCGGCGCGCTGATTGATGCTTGACTGACAGCAGCCCCGGGGCGAGTGCCCCGGGGCTGCTGCGTTTGCGCGCTCGGCCGGGTGCCCGCCCCTCGGGGGAATTCGAGAGGGCGAGGCGAGAACACGATGTTCGACCACAAGAAGCTCGGGCGGGAACTGGGCCTGTTCGGGAGTGACCCGCTGGTGGGTGCGGGGCTGCCGTACTGGCTGCCGGACGGTGCCGTGGTGCGGCACGAGTTGGAGGAGTACATCCGCGGCGAGGAGCGGCGGGCCGGCTACCAGCACGTCTACTCACCGGTGTTGGGCAAGCGGGAGCTGTACGAGATCTCCGGCCACTGGTCGCACTACAGCGAGGACATGTTCCCGCCCATGCAACTGGGCGAGGAGGAGGTCGTGCTGCGGCCGAGCCTGTGTCCGCACCACGCCGTCATCTACCGCTCCCGGTCGCACAGCTACCGCGAGCTGCCGCTGCGGATGGCCGAGCTCGGGCCCATGTACCGCTCCGAACTCTCCGGCGTGCTGGGCGGGTTGACCCGGGTGCGGGCGATCCAGCTGAACGACGGCCACATCTTCTGCACCCTGGAGCAGGTGGCCGACGAGGCCCGCGGTGCGCTGCGGCTGATCCGGCGGGCGTACCAGGCGCTGGGCATCGAGGCGGCCCGCTACCGGCTGTCGCTGCCCGGCGCCGGCGGCAAGTACGTTGCGGCGCCCGAGCTTTGGGAGCGCTCGGTGGCACTGCTGACCGAGGTGCTGGAGAGCGAGGGGATCGAGTACCAGGCGGAGGAGGGCGAGGCCGCCTTCTACGGTCCGAAGATCGACGTGCAGATCCGCGACTCGCTCGGCCGGGAGGCGACCCTGTCCACCGTGCAGGTCGACTTCCACCAGCCGGAGCGGTTCGACCTGCACTACATCGGGGCCGACGGCGCCAAACACCGGCCGGTGATGGTGCACCGGGCGATCATCGGCAGCGTGGAGCGTGCGGTGGCGCACCTGATCGAGCAGCACGGCGGGGCGTTCCCGGCCTGGCTGGCGCCGGTGCAGGTGGCGCTGCTGCCGGTGAGCGAGGGCGAGCTGCCGCAGGCCGAGGCGCTGCGGGCGCGCTGCCTGGAGGCGGGCCTGCGGGTCGAGCTGGCCGGTCCGGAGCAGGGCAGCCTCGGGGCCCGGATCCGCGAGGCCCGGCTGGTGCCATACCAGGCGGTGATCGGTGCCCGGGAGGCGGCGGACGGCCTGCTGGCGCTGCGACTGCGGGACGGTCGCCGCCTCGACCCGCTGCCGCAGGGCGAGGCGCTCGACCGGATCGCCGCCCGGGTGGCGGCCCGTGGGGCGGCGCTCTGGGTCGACTGACCCTGGATCCTCAACCAGATCCTCAGGCGAAACTGTCCAGCTGAACTGAACAGCCAAACTGGACAGTTTCGGTTGAAGGATTTACGGTGGAGGTCATGGACGAGACGACGAGGCTGGCCACCCCCGAACGGCCGAGTGCGTCATGAAGGGGCTCTCCGAACTACGCCGTGGCGCGGCACCCGCCGATGCGGCACCCGTCAATGCCGCGCCCTCCTTCGACCGCCGGCTGACCGCGCCGCTGGTGCTGGGGTCGATGCTCAACCCGGTCAACTCCACGATGATCGCGGTCTCGCTGGTGCCGATCGGCATCGCCTTCGGCGCACCGGCCGCCGAGACGGTCTGGCTGGTCTCGGCGCTGTACCTGACCACCTCGATCGCCCAGCCGGTGATCGGCCGGCTGGTGGACCGGTTCGGCCCCCGGCCGCTCTACCTGGGCGGTTCCGCGCTGATCGGCCTGGCCGGCCTGCTCGGCATGGTGGCCCCCAGCCTCGGGGTGCTGATCGTCGCCCGGGTGCTGATCGGCCTGGGCACCTCGGCGGCCTACCCGGCGGCCATGTACGTGATCCGCAGCGAGGCCACCCGGACCGGGCGGGACACCCCCGGCGGCATCCTCACCGCGCTGTCGGTGGCCGCCCAGGCCACCGCCATGATCGGCCCGACGCTGGGCGGCCTGCTGGTGGGCCTCGGCGGCTGGCGCACCGTCTTCGTCGTCAACCTCCCGCTCGGCCTGGCCTGCGTGGTGCTCGGCGCCCGCCGGCTGCCCCGCGCGCGGCCGACCGCCACCGCCGAGCGCCAGGCCGGCCCGGTGGACGTGCTCGGCATGGTGCTCTTCGGGCTGACCCTCACCGGCCTGCTGCTCTTCCTGATGGCGCCGCGCCCCGACCACTGGTACCTGCCGGTGCTCGCCGTGCTGGCGGCCGCCGCCCTGACGGTGCGCGAACTGCGCTGCCCGGAACCGTTCCTGGACCTGCGTGTGCTCGGCGGCAACCGGCCGCTGCTCGGCACCTACCTGCGCCAGGTGCTCGCCTACACCGTCTCCTACGCCTTCCTCTACGGCTATGCGCAGTGGCTGGAGCAGGGGCGCGGACTCGCCACCTCGCTCACCGGGACCCTGATGCTGCCCGGCTCGGCGGTCGCCATCGTGGCCGGCATCCTCTCCGGACGCCGACCCGAGCTGCGCGGCAAGCTGGTGCTCGGCGGCGCGGTGATGATCGCCGCCTGCGGCCTGCTCACCGTGCTGCGGTCCGACACCCCGATCCCACTGCTGGTGGCGGCCGGCGTGCTGATCGGGATCCCCCAGGGCACCATCGGGCTGGCCAACCAGAACGCCCTCTACCACCAGGCGGACGCCGAGCGGATGGGCACCGCCGCCGGGCTGCTGCGCACCTTCATGTACCTCGGCGCGATGCTGGCCTCGGCCGCCGTCGCCGCCTCCTTCCGGCACGGCGCCGACACCCCGGGCCTGCACGAGCTGGCGCTCTTCATGCTGCCCTGTGCGGCCCTGCTGCTGGTGGTGAGCCTGCTGGACCGCTCGCTGCGCCGCCGCCGGTAGCGCACGTGTCGCCCAGGCGCAGATGCCCGGTCGATCGTCCGATGACCTGTTGAATATCCCTGAAGACCTGAAGACCCTGAAGACCCTTCCTGAGAAAGGCACCACCATGGCCGTCACCACCCTCGACCCGCGCACCGCACTGGTCCTGATCGACCTGCAGAACGGCATCGTCGGCATGCCCACCGTCCCGTACAGCAGCGACCAGGTGGTCGCCAACGGCATCGAACTGGCCGACGCCTTCCGGGCGAAGGGCCTGCCCGTGGTGCTGGTGCGGGTCACCTTCGCCGCCGACGGCGCGGACGTCATGCCCGGCCGCAACGAGACCCCGCACCCCACTGGTGGGTTCCCCGCCGGCTGGGACCAGATCATCGAGCAGCTGGCCGGCCACGACGGCGACATCCAGGTGACCAAGCGCAACTGGGGCGCCTTCTACGGCACCGACCTCGACCTGCAGCTGCGCCGCCGCGGGATCACCCAGATCGTCCTGGGCGGGATCGCCACCAGCATCGGCGTGGAGTCCACCGCCCGCGCCGCCCATGAGCACGGCTACCACGTGACGCTGGCCACCGATGCGATGGCGGACCGGGACGAGGAGGCCCACCGCAACAGCGTGGAGCGGATCTTCCCGCGCCTCGGCGAGACCGGCACCACGGCCGAGGTCCTGGAGCTGCTGGCCAAGACCGAGGGCTGAGCCCGACCCGCGAGCCCGACCCGCTGAGCCCAAGCGGCTGAATTCGGCGGCGGGCAAGGGTGCTTCGCTGGCAGACTGACCCGCCATGACCGACACCGATCACGAAGCAGCCGCCCTCGACGCCGAACGGGCCAAGCCGCCCAATCCGTTGCGAGACCGCCCGTTCCGATGGTTCTTCATCGGACGGGCGGCCTCGCTGTTCGGGGGGTCGATGACCTCGGTGGCGCTGGCCTTCGCCGTCCTCCAACGCACCTCGGATCCGCACTGGTTGGGCTATGTGCTGGCCGCCCAGATGACCCCGATGATCGCACTGCTGATCCTCGGCGGCGGGCTGGCCGACCGGTACCGGCGGGATCGGCTGCTGCGGCTGGCCAACCTCTCGGCCGGGCTCACCCAGGCGTTCGTGGCCTTCGTGGTGCTCAGCGGGGCGAGCCTGTGGCTGTTGCTGCCGGCGTCGGTGCTGAACGGCGTGGCGGAGGCGTTCACCACGCCCGCGCTGCGCGGCATCGTGCCGGAGCTGGTGGCGCCGGGGGCGATCCAGCGGGCCAACTCGATGCTGGCGTCGACCCGCAACGCCGCCAAGGTGCTCGGTCCGTCGCTGGCCGGGGTGCTGGCGGCCGGCATCGGGGGCGGCTGGGGGATCGCCTGCGACGCCGCCGGGTTCGTGGTCTCGGCGGCTTGCCTGACCCAAGTCCGGCTCCCTGCACGGCAGTCCGGCACATCGCGCCGACTGCCGGCCGAACTGCGCGAAGGCTGGCAGTACTTCCGCTCGCTGCCGTGGGTCTGGTCGATCACCGCCACCTTCACCGTGTTCAACCTGATCCAGGTGGGCAGTTGGCAGGTGCTGGGGCCGAGCATCGTCAAACACAGCATGGGCGCCGCGGGTTGGGGCGCGGCCAACAGCGCCAAGGCGGTCGGACTGCTGCTGCTCAGCCTGGTGATGCTGCGGCTGACGGTGCGCCGGCCGCTGGTGGTCGCGATGGCCGCGGCGGCGCTGAGCGGCCTGCCGCTGGTGCTGCTCGGCCTGCACGCCGGGCTGGTGCCGCTCGCGGCGGCCACCTTCACGGCGGGGGCCGGCTCGGCGGTCTGCGGCATCCTCTGGGACAGCACCCTGCAGACCGGCATCCCCACGGAGTTGATCTCGCGGGTCACCTCCTATGACGACTTCGGCTCCTGGGTCGCCATTCCGGTGGGCCAGTTGGGCGTGATCCCGCTCGCCGCCGCCTTCGGTGCGGGCCGGGTGGCGGTGGCAGGCGGGATCGCGCTGACCGGGCTCACGCTGCTGCCGCTGCTGGTGCCGTCGGTGCGCGGGAGGCAACTGGCTCCCGCGAGTTGATCAGCGCTCGGTCACCAGCAGCGTCTGCAGGATCCGGCCGCAGTCGCCGACCTGGTCGTCCATCCGGCCGGCGGCCAGACCGGAGCCGGCCGGGCTGGCCGCGGTCGCGGCGGACAGGCAGAGCCACTCGCCGACCGGGTCGCGGTGCAGGGCCAGGGTGATGTCGGTGTTGATCACCATGCGGCGGATGTGGTCGAGTTCGAAGGCGACGGCCCAGTTGCTGTCGGCGACCGTGAGGGCCCGGGTCAGCGGGGTGTCCGGCTCGCCCGCGACCAGCGGGATCCGCTGCCGCACCCAGGCGCTGCCCGGCCCTGGGGTGTTGAAGTCGCCGCTGGGAAAGCGCCACTCCATCGCGGCGACATAGCCGTCGGTGTTGGTGCCGGCCACGGCGTGCAGGGGCTGCTCGTCGGGCAGCGCGGCCGGCCCCGGCTCGGGGCGCAGCGCGGGCGTGTCCGCAGGGCTCGCCACCACCCGCCAGGCGCGGGCCAGCATCACGGCCCGCCCCTGCGAGGTCAGTTCGGCCTCCAGCAGCTCGGTGCGCGAACCGCCCCGCACGGTACGGACGTTGACCGCCAGCTCGCCGACCGGCACGGGGTACGGCACCTCCAGGGTGACCCGGGCGATCCGCATCCCCTCGCGCGGCTGGTGCCGCTCCAGCGCCCGGCCGAGCAGGGCCGAGGGCGGTCCGGCATGCTGCGCCTTGGGACTCCACGGCCCGGCGGTGGCGCCGGTGCTCTCGAACCGGCCGTCGCCGAGGTCCCGGTAGAACGACTCCTCGGTGGTCACGCCGAGTTGGTCGGCCGTCATGTCGCGTCCCCTGTCGCCGTCGCTGCCTTGGGTCCGACCCTAGCCCGTGGCGAGGATCATGTGACCCCTGAGGTTACTCGTCCGTAATTCCGGCGATGGGGGCCGACCCGCTTCGACAACCCCGGGCCCGCGCCGGTCCGTTACGCGGTGCCGGTGGTCATGCCGCGACCGCCGCACCGCAGTTGACGCCCGCCAGGCTCTCCGCCGCCGACTTCGACGCCGCCGTCCCCGCGCCGGCCGAACTGCTCGCCGCCGTGGCCGACGGCGCGTCCCTCGGCTTCCGGAATCCGTCCGGCCCCGCCGAGGCCGCCGACAGGTGACAGGCGCAGCGCCCGGCCGTCACCGCCGGCGGCCTGCCGGTCTGGATGGCCCGCCGCCCGGACGGCGCCCCGTCACCGCCGGCGACCTGCCAGTCTGGACGGCCCGCCGCCAGGACGGCGCCCTGGCCGGCACCGTCGGCCTGGCCCTGACCCGCAAGGCCAACGGCACCCACCGCGCCGAGATCGTCAAGCTGATGGTGCACCCGGGCAGCCGCCGCCAAGGCCTGGCCGCCCGCCTGCCGGCCACCGCCGAGCAGACGGCGCGCCGACACGGCGTCAGCCTGCTGCTGCTCGACACCGAAGCCGGCAGCGACGCCGAGGCGCTCTACCAGGGAGCCGGCTGGACCAGGTTCGGGGTCGTCCCGGGCTATGCCACCGACCCGCTCGGCCGGCTGCGCGACGGGAGCTTCTCCTACAAGCTGCTCGCCTGACGCACGGTGATCGCTCCCCCAGTGGCCACACATAAGCTGCACGTCACTGATCATGCGCTTAGCGTGATGAGCCATGGGCAGCAGCGAGGTGAACAAGGACTCCACACCGTGGCCGGCAGTGCGGCGCCCGGTGGCGCTGTCCCAGCTCGCCGCGGTCTGGGCGGGGGCCGAACAGACCGGTGGGGACGTGGGGTTGCTCGACTGCACGCACGACAGCCGGCAGGTCCGCCCCGGCTGGCTGTTCTGCGCGCTGCCCGGCGCCCACACCGACGGCCACGACTACGCGGCGGCCGCCGTCCAGGCCGGAGCCCGGGCCCTGCTGGTGGAGCACCCGCTCGACCTGGCCGTACCGCAACTGCGGGTGCCCAGCGTGCGGTGGGCGATCGGCCCGGTGGCCGCCGCCCTGCACGGCCACCCGGCCGACGGCCTGGCGCTGGCCGGGATCACCGGCACCAACGGCAAGACCACCACCAGCTACCTGCTGTACTCCGCCTTCAACGCCGCCGGCTGGACCGCCGGACAGCTGGGCACCGTGGAGACCCGGATCGGTCGGCGCCGCTGGTCCGCCAAGCTGACCACCCTGGAGGCGCCGGACCTGCAGCGGACCCTGGCCCGGATGCGCGCCGGCGGCGTGGAGGCCGCCGTGATGGAGGTCTCCTCGCACGCGCTGGACCAGCACCGGGTCGGCGGAATCGCCTTCGACGTCGGCATCTTCACCAACCTGACGCCCGAACACCTCGACTACCACGGCACCGTCGAGCAGTACTACTACGCCAAGTCGCTGCTCTTCACCCCCGAACGCTGCCGCGCCGCGCTGGTCTGCGTCGACGACGAATGGGGGGAGCGGCTCGCCGCCCAGACCACCGTGCCGACCATCGGCTTCGGCCTCAGCGAACGCGCCCAGGCCCGGATCACCGAGGTGCGGGCCGACCGGCGCGGCATCCGGCTGCGCCTCACCGGCCCGGACGGCCCGGTCGACCTGTCCGCCCCGCTGATCGGCGAGTGCAACGCCACCAACGTGGCCGCCGCCTACCTGGCGGCGCGGGCGCTCGGCGTGCCGCAGGAGACCGCGGTGGCGGGGATCGCCCACTGTGCTGGGATTCCCGGCCGCTCCGAGGCGGTCGACGTCGGCCAGCCGTTCCTGGTGCTGGTCGACTACGCGCACACCCCCGGCGCGATCGCCGCCCAGCTGGCCACCGCCCGCACCCTGGCGCTGGCGGGCGGCCGAGTCCATCTGGTGGTGGGCTGCCGCGGCGGCCGCGACCGCTACAAGCGCCAGGACGCCGGGCGGGTCGCCATCACCGCCGACACCGCGATCCTGACCAGCGACAGCCCCGGCGAAGAGGACCCGCGCGCGATCGTCGACCAGATGCTGGCCGGCACGCTGGGCCAGGCCGACGGGCAGGTGGTGGTGGAGCTGGACCGGGCGATCGCGATCAACCTGGCGATAGCGGTGGCCGGACCGGGCGACGTGGTGCTGATCGTCGGCCGGGGACACGAGACCATCCAGTACGTGGCCGGGCACAACCTGCCGTTCGACGACCGGAAGCAGGCCAGGGCCGCGCTGCTGGCCCAGGGCTGGGGCGACGACGGTGATCGGGCCGCGACCTGGCAGGTCAAGGCCGACCGGCTCGGGCTCGGCGTGGTGCACTGCCACCGGGTGACCGGCGGCGCGGACCCGGCGCCGGACACGGACGTGGTCCGGTCGTGACGGCCGTCGACCAGGCTCCGGAGCAGGAGAGGCACGAGCAGTCGCGCACCCCCCGGATCCGGCCCGAGCTGGCGATGGCCGCGGGCACCGCGCTGTCCCGGCTGACCGGCCTCGGGCGGGTCTTCGCGCTCTCCTACGCGCTCGGCGTCAGCCCGCTCGCCGATGCCTACAACCTGGCCAACACCACTCCCAACATGGTCTACGACCTGGTCCTCGGCGGCGTGCTCTCGGCCACCCTGATCCCGGTGTTCGTCGCCCGGCTGCAGCGCTCGCGCGCGGACTGGGAGGGGATCAGCGCGGTGCTGACGGTCTGCCTGGTGCTGCTGGTGGCCGCCGCCGCGCTGGTGGCGGGCGGCGCCGGGGTGCTGATGCGCGGCTACACGCTGGCCACCGCGCACGCCACGGCCGGGCCGGAACGCGCCGTCGCCGTCCGGCTGCTGCGGCTGTTCGCCCCGCAGGTGCTGCTCTACGGCGTGATCGCGCTGGCCACCGCCGTGCTCAACAGCGTGCGCCGGTTCGCGCTGGCGGCGTTCGCGCCGATCGCCAACAACCTGGTGCTGATCGGGCTGCTGCTGGCCGCCGCGCCCCGGCTGCGGCACAGCTCCGTCACCGCGGTGCTCGGCGCCCCCGGGCTGCTCACCCTGCTGGGGCTGGGCACCACGGCCGGGGTGGCCGCCCAGGCGCTGGTGCTGGTCGGCGGGGTGCGGCGGGCCGGGGCGCCGCTGCGCTGGCGCTGGCGGCCGCGGCATCCGGCGGTGCGCCAAGTGGCCGGGCTGTCCGGCTGGACCTTCGCCATGGTGGCGGCCAACCAGGCCGGGCTGTTCGCGGTGCTGCTGCTGGCCGCCGCCGAACCGGGCGGGGTGAGCGCCTACACCTATGCGTTCGCGTTCTTCCAGGTGCCGTTCGGCGTGGTCGCGGTCTCCATCACGGGCGCCCGGCAACCCGGCTGGGCGGCCACCTGGGCGGCCCGGCGGGTCGACGAGCTGGGCGCCCAAGTCGCCGACGGGCTGCGGCTGCTGACGCTGCTGATGGTTCCGATCGCGGCGGTGCTCGCCGCGCTGGCCGACCCGATCGCCCGACTGCTGCTCGGCCACGGCGCGGCGGGGGTCGGCGGCGCGACCCTCACCGGGCAGGTGCTGGCGCTGCTCACCCTGGGGCTGCCGAGCTTCTCGGCGTACCTGTACTTCATCCGGGTGCTCCAGGCGATGCGCGACCTGCGGACGGCGTTCGGGCTCTACCTGGTCAACAACGGGGTGACGGTGGTGGTGGCGCTGGCGCTCTACCGGCCGGCCGGGGTGCGGGGGGTGGCGGTCGCGGTGGCGGTCGGCTACGCCGCCGCCGCGCTGGCCGCCGCGGGCCTGCTGCGCCGGCGGTTCGGCGGGGCGCCGCTGCTGCCCGCACCGGTGCTGGGGCGGGCGCTGGCGAGCGGGGTGCCGGCGGCCCTGCTCGCCTGGTGGCGGGTGGGGGCGCTGGGGGGCGCCACCGGGCTGGCCGCGCTGCCGGCGCTGCTGGGCGGCGCGGTGGTGGTGGGGGCGGCGCTGCCGCTGGGGTGCGGGGTGGCGGGGTGGCGGTGGTTCGTGGGCGGGGGCGTGGGGGAGTGGGGCGAGGACGGGGAGCAGGGCGAGGGGGAGGCGGGTGCGGGTGACGGTGCTGACTGAGCGCTTGCTCAGAGCGCCCGGCCCCGCAGGCGCCGTAGCGCTCGGCCGCCGAGGAACGGGGCGAGGTAGCGGGCGGTGGCGGCGGGGACGTGGCGGGCCAGGCCGGCGGCGCGGAGCTCGGTCAGCACGGTGCGGGCGCTGGTGCGCTGGCCGGCCAGGGCGAAGGCGACCGCGAACCGCAGGTAGTGCCAGGTGAGCACCTGGGCGAAGGCGGCGGTCGGCAGCACGCCGCCGCGCCCCTCCCGGCCCAGCATGGTGAGCATCCGGGCGTAGAGCCGGCCGAGGTCCTTGCTGTAGCCGCCGGGCTCGTCCCGGTAGACCGCCAGCGGGGCGTCCAGCTTGACCACGGTGCCGTGGCGGGCGCAGCGCAGCCACAGGTCCCAGTCCTCGGCGCCGTCCAGCGCGGGGTCGAAGCCGCCGACGCGGCCCAGCACCTCGGCCCGGACCAGCACGGTGGAAGTCTGGAACCGGTTGAGCACCAGGACGTCGCGGTAGCCGACCACGCGGCTGAGCGCGCGCTGACCAGGCGCTTCTTCAGCCCCGTGGTCGGCCACCGCCCCAATCCCGTCCTCGGACAGTGTGCGCACCCAGTCGCCGGCCAGCAACACCGCGTGCGGGTGCTCGCGCAGCGCCGCCAGCTGCCGGGCCAGCTTGCCGGGCAGCCAGAGGTCGTCGGCATCCAGGAACGCCACCCAGGGCTGGTTGCTCTCCCGGATGCCGGCGTTGCGGGCGGCCGACGGACCCTGGTTGCGCTGGCGAACCACCAGCACCTCCGGGAACGCGGCCGCCACCCTGGCCGTGCCGTCCTGCGACCCGTCGTCGACCACGATCACCTGGGCCGGCCGGGGCACCTGCCCGAGCGCCGAGGCGAGCGCCGCCCCCAGGGTCGGCGCGGCGTTGTAGGCGGCGATCACCACGCTCACCGGCGCCACCTCGCCGCCCATCGGTGCCACGTCATCTGCCAACTGCTCAGCCATCTGCCACCTCGCTCACACTCGGATCGGCCCCGAAGCATGCTTGCAAGCCACCCGCTCGATCGGCGGGAGGCACGGGCGTGGCGTAGCCGAGGAAACCCGGGTGGCCGCAGTTAGCGTCGAGAGCACCCTCACCGCAATCCCATGAACGGAGCCTCCCGTGATCCCGCTGACGCTGCACCAGATCGCCCAGCTAGTCGGCGGCACCCTGTACGACGCGCCCGACCCGGCCGCCATGGTCGACCGCCCCGCCGTGGTCGACTCACGGCTGGCCGAGCCGGGCTCGCTCTTCGCCGCGCTGGCCGGCGACCGCACCGACGGCCACCGGTACGCGGTGGAGGCGGTGGAGGCCGGCGCGGTGGCTGTGCTGGCGCAACGACCGGTGGGCGTGCCCGCCGTGGTGGTGCCCGAGGTGCTCCCCGCGCTGGCGGAGCTCGCCCGGGCCGCCGCCGGGCGGCTGACCGACGCCATGGTGGTGGCCCTGACCGGCTCGGCCGGCAAGACCAGCACCAAGGACCTGCTCTCCCAACTGCTGCCCGCGCTGGGCCGCACGGTGGCCACCCCGCTCTCCTACAACAACCAGATCGGGCTGCCGCTCACCGTGCTGCGGGCCGATGCCGAGACCCGCTACCTGCTGCTGGAGATGGGGGCCAGCCAGGCCGGTGACATCGCCTGGCTGACCGGCATCGCGCCGCCGCGGGTCGGCCTGGTGCTGAACATCGGCACCGCGCACATCGGCAAGTTCGGCGGCACCAAGCAGGCGATCGCCGCCGCCAAGGGGGAGTTGGTCGAGGCGCTGCCGTCGGACGGCCTGGCGGTGCTGAATGCCGACGACCCGTATGTGATGTCGATGGCGTCCCGAACCGCCGCCCGGGTGCTCACCTTTGGACGATCCGGTGGCGATGTCCGAGCCGGTGCGGTGGAGTTGGACGAGGCCGGGCGCCCGTACTTCACCCTCACCGACCAGCACGGCGAGGTCGCCCCGGTTCGGCTGGCCCTCTACGGCGCGCACCAGGTGGCCAATGCCACGGGGGCCGCCGCGGTGGCGCTGGGGCTCGGCCTGCCGCTCGACGAGGTGGCCGAACTACTCAGCAAGGCACAGCCGTTGACGCCGGGCCGGATGCAGGTGCTGGAGCGCCCGGACGGGGTGACGGTGGTGAACGACGCGTTCAACGCCAACCCGGACTCGGTGGCGGTCGCCCTCATGGCGCTCGCCGCGATGGCCGGCGGCCGGCGGCGCACCGTGGCGGTGCTCGGCGAGATGGCCGAGTTGGGGGAGCACTCGGGCGACCACCATGAGGAGGTGGGCCGGCTGGTGGCCGCCGCCAAGGTCGACTCACTGATCGCGGTGGGGGAGCGGGAGGCGGAGCTGATCCACCGCCAGGCGCGGGCGGCCGGGGTGGCGAGCATGCTGGTGGCCGACCGGGTGGCGGCACTGGAGGTGCTGCGTCAGCTGCTGCGGCCCGGTGACCTGGTGCTGGTGAAGGGCTCGCACGCCACCGGCCTGGCCGAGACGGCGGAGCAGCTCTGCGCGTTCCCCACGGCCGTGCGGTGAGTCGCTCGAACAGGCGCTCACCGCACGACCGTTGAGCTAGGCGATGATGCGCAGCGCCCCCGGCAGGACCCGGATCGTGGCCGGCAGTGTGGTGATCTCGTCCCCGTCGGCGCAGACCGGCACCGGGCGGTCGGTCTCCACCGTGACCTCGCGGGCGGTGCGCACCGAGATCTCCGGGCGGCGGGTGTGGGTGCCGCGCTGGACGGCCCGCATGAAGGCGATGATCTTCCAGCGCGGGCCGTCGCCGGCCACCATCAGCCGGATCTGCCCGTCGTCCAGCACGGCCTGCGGCACGATCCGCAGGCCGTGCCCGTACGCACCGGAGTTGGCCAGCACCACGGTGTGCCCGCGCACCGACTGCCGTTCGCCGTCCACGGTCAGGGTGTAGCCGACCGAACGCCAGCCGAGCAGCGCGCGCAGCGGGGCCAGCCGGTAGACCAGCAGGGCGGGCAGGCCGCGGCCCGCGTTGATCAGCTGGGTGGCCACGGAGTCGATGCCGATGTAGACGTTGCCCGGCGCGATCACCCCGTTGACCTCCAGCACGTCGAGCTGCCGGGTCGCACCGGCCAGCAGCAGCCCGGCCAGTGACGGTGCGTCGGACGGCAGTTGGAGCGCTCGGGCCAGGTCGTTGCCGCGCCCGGCCGGGACCAGGGCGAGCGTGCCGCCGCCCCGGACCACACCCTCGGTGACGTCCCGCACCAGGCCGTCGCCGCCGACCGCGACCACCACCTCACCGCGTTCGGCGGCTCGGGTGGCGCATTCGATGGCGTGCTCCCGGCCGCGGGTCGGTTCGGCCCGCACGGTGGCGCCGGACGCGCGCAGCAGTGCGGCGACCGGCTCCCAGTGGGCGGCGGCCTGGCCGCCGCCCGAGATCGGGTTCACTATCGCGGTGAACGCGGGCACGTCAGCGGCCACTTCAGTGGTCACCCTCGGACGAGCCGCTTTCGAACAGCACACCGGGGTTGAGGATCCCGGCCGGGTCCAGCACCCGCTTGACGGCCCGCAGCGCCTCGATCGCCAGCGGTCCGACCTCCTCGGCGTAGGCGGCCCGGTGGTCGGTGCCGACCCCGTGGTGATGGGTGATCGCCGCGCCGGTGGCCCGGATCGCCCGGTTGGCCGCAGCCTTGGCCTGCTGCCACTGGGCCACCGGGTCCTCGGTCTGGGCGCAGGCCACCGAGAAGTAGAGCGAGGCGCCGGTCTCGTAGACGTGCGAGATGTGGCAGAGCACCAGCGGCGGCGTGCCCTGGGCGGTGAGCGCGTCGGTGAGTGCCGTGGTGACGGCGGCACGCAGCTCGGACAGCTTGGACCAGAAGGTCACGGTCTCCAGGGTCTCGATCAGCACCCCGGCGTCCAGCAGCGGATCGCGCAGGTAGGGGGCCTTGAACCGGCCGTGCCGCCAGGACTCGCCGGGCTCCTCGCCCAGCGGCTGCCCGCCGGCCGCCGCCAGCACCTCGCTCGCCGCGGCCCGGCGGGCGGCCACCTCGGCGGCGCTGCCCTCGTAGCCGGTGACGGCCAGGCAGCCGCCGGGGCCGCCGGCGAACATCGCGGCCGGGTCGGCCAGGTTGATCGAGGTCTCGGCCTCGTCGGAGAGCCGCAGCACGGTGGGCAGCGGGCCGTCCTGGGCGAGTCGGCGAAGCGCCGCCGCGCCGGCCTCGAAGGAGTCGAACTGCCAGCCCTCGAAGACCCGTTCGGCAGGGAGCGGCCGGACCCGCACGGTGACCGAGGTGATCACGCCCAGGGTGCCCTCGGAACCCAGCACCAGCTGGCGCAGGTCCGGCCCCGCCGCCGACCTGGGTGCGGTGCCCATGCTGACGGTGCCGCGCGGGGTGGCCAGCTCCAGTGCCACCACCATCTCGTCGAACCGCCCGTAGCCGGCCGAGGATTGGCCGGCCGAGCGGGCCGCCGCGTAGCCGCCGATGCTGGCGCCCTCGTAGGACTGCGGGAAGTGACCCAGCGTCAGGTCCTGCTCGCGGAGCAGGCGTTCGGCCTCGCTGCCGCGCAGGCCGGCCTGCAGGGTGGCGGTCCGGGAGACGGTGTCGACGGCGAGCACCGCGTCCAGTCGCCGCAGGTCCAGGGCCAGCACGCCCGCGAAGCCGGCCCGGTCCGGGGCCAGGCCGCCGACCACCGAGGTGCCGCCGGAGTACGGCACGACCGCCACGCCCAGCCGCTCGCAGCAGGCCAGCAGTGCCACCACCTCCTCATGGCTGCCCGGGTAGGCGACGGCGTCGGGCGCGTCGGTCAGGTCGCCGGCCCGCAGTCGCAGCAGGTCGGGGGTGGACCAGCCGCGGGTGTGCCCGATCCGGGTGGCGGCATCGGTGCGCAACTGCTCGGCGCCCACCACCCCGGCGATCGGGGCGAGGTCGAAACCCGGCTCCGGCAGGGTGAGTTCGGCGAGGTCGACCGGCGGCTCGGCGGGTGCCTTGACGCCGAAGGCGGCGAGCGTCTCGGTGGCGGCGGCCGGCAGCGTGGTGCGGCGCGCGGGGTCGCCCCAGCGGTACGGATGGAAGTCCGTGACGGGGAGGTCCGACTCGTTCATGGAGGTCATTGAGGTCCTCAGGAAATTCAGGGCTGCCATTGCTCAGGAGCGCGCTGATACACTTGTACATGTGATGTCGCAGCGAATCAACAGTGGTGCCCAGCCGAAGGCGGCCAACGCCATCCCCGAGGAGCGGATCCTCGACGCGGCGTACCAGCTGCTGCTGACCATCGGCATGCAGCGGATGACCATGGCCGACATCGCCCGCCAGGCCGGGGTCTCCCGGGCCACCCTCTACCGCCGCTGGGGCGGGGTGCGCGAGGTGATCGGCGCGCTCACCACCCGGGAGTGGTCGGCGCTCACCCTCGCCGCCATGCCCGCCGACGGCCCGCCGCCCGGCCGGGCGCCGGGCCGGGCGCAGCTGGTGGACGGCGTGGTGCGGCTGGTCCGGCTGATCCGGGTGCACCCGCTGCTGCGCCGAATCGTCGAGCTGGACCCGGACTTCCTGACGCCCTACCTGCTCACTCGGCGCGGCAGCAACACCAACCACCAGCTGGAGATGCTGGAGACGGCGCTGCGCCTGGCCATCGCGGAGGGCTCGGTGCGGGCCGGCGATCCCGCGCTACTGGCCCGCGCGGTGCTGCTGACGGCCTGGTCGTTCACCCTCACCGGGCCGGTGCTCACGGGTGAACCGGACGGCTCGGGGCCCGAGTCGGACCGGCTGGACGAAGAGTTGCGCCTGCTGCTTGACCGGTACCTGGATGGAGCCGCCTGATGAACGCCACGTCCCTGAATGCGTCCGTGGATGCCGCGTCGCTGAACGGCGATCGCCGGGCCCGTGAGCTGGCCGAACTCCGCTCACCGGAAGTCGACTCGGTCGACGTCCTGGTCATCGGCGGCGGGGTGACCGGCGCCGGCGTCGCGCTGGACGCGGCCTCCCGCGGCCTGCGCACCGTGCTCGTGGAGAAGCACGACCTGGGCTTCGGCACCAGCCGGTGGAGCTCCAAACTGGTCCACGGCGGGCTGCGCTACCTGGCCTCCGGCGCGGTCGGGATCGCCCGGGAGAGCGCGGTGGAGCGCGACATCCTGCTCCGCCGCACCGCCCCGCACCTGGTCCAGCCGCTGCCGCAGGTGGTCCCACTGCTGCCCGGCACCTCCTTCGCCGGGGCCGCCCTGGTCCGCGCCGGCTTCCTGGCCGGGGACGTGCTGCGGGTCAGCGCCGGCACCCCGTCCGCCCTGCTGCCCCGCTCCCGCCGGCTGCGCCCCGCCGAAGTGCTCCGCTACGCGCCCACCGTCGAGGCCGCCGGGCTGCGCGGCGGCCTGGTCTTCTGGGACGGCCAACTGGTCGACGACGCACGGCTGGTGGTCGCCCTGGCCCGCACCGCCGCCAAACACGGCGCCCGGGTGCTGACCAGGTGCGCGGCCCTGGAGGCCGACGGCTCCGGCGCCCGGCTGCGGGACGAACTGACCGGCGAGAGCTTCCGGTTGGCGGCCCGCACGGTGATCAACGCCACCGGGGTGTGGGCCGGCGAACTGGCCCCCGGCCTGACCCTGCGGCCCAGCCGGGGCACCCACCTGGTGCTGCCGCAGTCCGCGTTCGGCGGGCTGACCGCCGGGCTCACCGTACCGGTGCCCGGCGAGACCAACCGCTTCGTCTTCGCGCTGCCCGCCCCGGACGGTCGGGTCTACGTCGGCCTCACCGACGAGGCGGCGCCCGGCCCGGTACCCGATGTGCCCGAACCCGCCGACAGCGAGATCGAGTTCCTGCTCAGCACCATCAACACCGCGCTGCGCCGCCCGCTCACCCGCGCCGACCTGCTCGGCAGCTTCGCCGGCCTGCGCCCGCTGCTGGACGACGGCACCGGCCGCACAGCCGACGTGTCCCGCAAGCACGCGGTGCTCACCGCTGACGACGGCCTGGTCACGGTGGTCGGCGGCAAGCTCACCACCTACCGCCGGATGGCCGAGGACGCCCTGGATGCCGCCCTGGCCCGCGCCGGCATCCAGGCCCGCCCCTGCCGCACCCGGGCCCTTCCCCTAGTAGGCGCCGGCTCCCCGGCGACGCTGGCCGCCGTGCCGGCCCCCCTGCGACTGGTCCGCCGCTACGGCACCGAGGCCCCCGCCGTACTCGCCGAGGCCGACGGCGACCCCGCCGCCCTCACCCCGATCGCCCCCGGCACCGAAACCACCCTCGCCGAACTCCGCTTCGCCGCCCGCCACGAGGGCGCCCTCGACGTGGATGACCTACTGGACCGGCGCACCCGGATCGGCCTGAGCCCAACGGACCGCCAACAGGCTTTGGCGGCAGCGGAGTCGGTGGTAGGGGGTTAGTCATAGGTCCGACGGGCCGTCAACAAGGCCAGACGCCGGGTGAGTCGATGCTCGCGAGTCAGTACTGAGCTCGACTGACCCTCAACAGGCCGAAGCCGACGCCGAGTTGGTGCTCAAGCGCTAGCCTGTGCCTTGCGTTGGCGCTTGGAGAGGGCCGCCTTCGACATGTCCTCGGCGGTGGAGCGCAGATTCTTCCAGGCGTAGCCGCGCTCGCTCAGCCAGGCCTCGGCGGACGCCTCGGCGCGAGCGGTGGCCGGCACGATGTCCTCGTCGGCGCTGCCCGACTCCAGGAAACGGAAGGCGAAGTCGGCGCGGGCCGCGATGTCATAGCTGAGGTGGCCCTCGCGGGTGAAGCTCGCGAACAGCACGTCGTGGCTGGCGGCCTCAGCGCGCAGCGCGGCCCGCTGGTCGTCGGTGAGCGAGTCGAAGGCACCGCGCACGATGATCCGGAAGTCACGTTCGGTCATGCGCGCGACCCTAAGGCGGCGAACCGGGACGAAGCCACCGGTTTTCTCGGGGCGGTGGGCATCGGAACCCCAGCTCGCTCACCCCGCTATGCGCGGCACCCCATGGCGGCGTACCGGGACGAGGCCACCGGTTTCTCGGCATCGGAACCCCGGCTCACCCCGCTATGCGCGCGATCCTGAGCCGGCGTACCGGGACGAAGCCACCGGTTTTCTCGGGGCGGTGGGCATCGGAACCCCGGCTCGCTCACTCCGTTGTGCGCGGCACCCCATGGCGGCGTACCGGGACGAAGCCACTCGTTTTCCTCAGATCGGTCGGCATCGAACCCCAGCTCGCTAGCTCACTCCGTTTCCGCCGGGACGCGTCCGGTGGCGATCGCCGTGGTCAGGGCGGCGTGGTCGGCCAGGGTTTGTTCGGCGTAGCGGAGTGCGAAGTCGGCGATCGCGGTGTCGAAGATGTCGGCCGTGCCCAGGTAGCCGGCGATGGCGATGCGGTCGCCGGAGCGGGCGTGGGCCTGGGCCAGGGTGCGGCCGCAGAGGGCGGCGTAGTCGGTCAGGTCGCGCGCGTTCAGGAGCTCGATCTGGGCGGAGCCCTTCATGTCCCGCAGTTGGCGGCCGTAGTAGTGGCGGCCGGCCGGGCCGGTGGTCCAGCCCAGGAAGATGTCGCTGGCCGACTGCATCAGTCGCTGGCCGACCACCACCCGCTGGCCCTGGTGCTCGGGGGCGGGCCCGGGCAGGTACCGCTGCAGCACCGAGGACTGGGCCTCCTTGATCTGCAGGAAGAGCGGCTCGCCCCGGCCGCGCCCCTGCAGCAGGACGATGTAGCAGCGGGTGCCCACACTGCCCACCCCGACCACCTTGCGGGCCGCGTCGACGAGTTGGAAGCAATCGAGCAGTCGGCGCAGCTCATCCGGCAGGGTGGCCCGGTAGCTGCTGAAGACCTGGCCGACCGCCCGGTACTCGGGGTCGGAGAGCCGCTCCAGCAGCGGTGGGTCGCTGATGATCCGGTACCGCCCGTCGTGTTCCTCGGTGAGCTTGTCGAGTGCCTGGAGGCTGGTGCGCCGCCGGGCCCGGGTGAGCGCCAGATCGGCCCGCTGGCGTTGGCGGCGGGTGAGCAGCGGGAGCACCTCCTCGGTGCCCATCCGCTGGTACCAGACGGCCAGTTCGCCCAGCTCGGCCAGCCGCCGCATGGTCTCCCGGTAGGCGGTCGCGGCGGTTCGGGCGGCGGCGTGCGCCTTGCGGTCGCGCTCCCCGTTGTCCCGGGCGGCCACCGCGATGCTGGCGGCCAGCCGCTTGACGTCCCACTCGAACGGACCGGGCGCGGTCTCGTCGAAGTCGTTGACGTCGAACAGCAGGTCCCGCTCGGGGGAGGCGTAGATGCCGAAGTTCAGCAGATGGGCGTCGCCGCACAGCTGCACCTCCAGGCCGGTGCCGGGCACGGCCGCCAGGTCGGCGGCCATCCCGGCGGCGGCGCCGCGCAGGAAGGCGAACGGGGACTGCGCCATCCGGCCGTAGCGGACCGGCAGCAGTTCGGGCACCCGGTCCGCGCCCTGCTCGATCAACACCGCCACCGGGTCGGGCCGGTCGCCGGCGGGGATCCACCGGCCGTGCGAGGCCCGGCTCACGGTCTTGCGCACCGCCCGTCCGCGTTTCGCGCGCCGCGCCGCGTCGACCACTTCGCCGCCTCCTTTTGCCACCCCGCCCGAACTCGCCACCCCGCCCGAACCCATCGTCGGCGCTGCGGGGCGGCCGTGCATCCGGGCCGGGGTCAGGGCCCCCGGCCGCCGTGCATCCGGGCCGGGGTCAGGGCCCCCGGCCGCCGTGCATCCGGGCCGGGGTCAGGGCCCCCGGCCGCCGCGCATCCGGGCCGGGCTCAGCGCCCCCGGCGGCCGGACAGCTGGTCGAGGTCGCGGCGTTCCCGCTTGGTCGGCCGGCCGGCCCCGCGCTCGCGCACCGCGACCGGCGCGTTGACGTGGAACGGGTCGGAGGCCGGGCGCGGCGGGCTGTTGTCGATGTAGCAGTCGACCGCCACCGAGGCGCCCACCCGCTTGCTCAGCAGCTTGGTGACCTCCACCACCCGGTCCCAGTCCTCCTGCCGCACCCGGACCTCGTCGCCCACCTTCAACGGCTGGGCCGGCTTGGCCCGTTCGCCGTTCACCCGGACGTGCCCGGCCCGGCAGAGCCCGGCCGCGACCGAGCGGGTCTTGGCCAGCCGCACCGACCAGACCCAGGCGTCCACCCGGACCGAACCCTCCTCAGCGCTCATGGGTTGAGCCTAACCTGTGGCGGCACCCGGACGGCCTGGCGCAACGAGCGGCCGAACGCCCGGGCCAGCGGTCGCACCCGGTAGTGGCCCGGCGCCGGACTGGTCAGCAGATGGGCGTCGACCAGCCGCTCCAGCACCGGATCGGGACGGCAGCGGACCAGGGCCTCCGAACCGCGCTCGGCCAGCGTCCGGAAGGCCCGGGCGGCGGCCGGGTCGAGCCGCCGGAAACTGGCGGCGTACCCGGCCCACAGGTCCAGCCGGCCGATCCGCAGCTCCTCCAGCACCTGGTCGGCCAGCCGCTCGGCGAGCTGCGCCAACTGCCAGCGCGGGCGGGCCGCCAGCCGCGCCGCGCAGATCCGCAGGGCCAGCGGCACCCCGTCGCAGCGCTCCACCAGCGCGCTGGCGGCCAGCGGTTCGCGGGTCACCCGTTCCGGACCGATCAGCCGGGCCAGCAGCTGCCGGCTGTCCTGGGGGCCCAGCGGCTCCAGCTGGACCACCTGGGCGCCGGGCAGGTCGGCCATCCGGTCCCGGGCGGTGACCAGGGCGGCGCTGCCCGGCCCGGTGGGCAGCAGCGGGCCCACCTGGGCGCCGCACTGCGCGTCGTCCAGCACCACCAGCACCCGGCGGTCGGCCAGCACCGAACGGTAGAGCGCGGTGCGGGCCGCCGTCCCGGCCGGGATCGCGGACGCCGGCAGGCCCAGCGAGCTCAGCAGGGCGCGCAGCACCGCGGAGATGCCGGTGGCGCCGCCGAGTTCGGCGTACAGCGTGCCGTCCGGGAAGCAGCTCCCGACCAGGTACCCGGCCCGCAGCGCCAGGGCGCTCTTGCCGACCCCCGGCCCGCCGGTGAGCACGGCGACCTGCGGCGCGCCGTGCGGTTGCGGGGCGGCCAACTGCTCGGTCAGCCGGCGCAGCTCGACCGCCCGCCCGGTGAAGTCGGGCAGCTGCGGCGGCAGTTGGTTGAGCATCACCGGGGTGTCCTGCCCGGACAGGATCCGGTGGTGCGCCTCCTGCAGCTCCGGTCCTGGCTCCACCCCGAGCTCGTCGGCCAGGACGGCCCGGGCCCGCCGGTAGGCGGTCAGCGCCTCCCAAGGGCGGCCGTCCAGCTCCAGGGCGGTCATCAGCTGGGCCCAGAACCGCTCGCGCTCGGGGTGCGCGGTGGTGAGCTCGCGCAGCTCGGCCAGCGCGGCGGTGTGCCGGCCGAGCCGCAGTTCGGCGGCCAGCCGCAGTTCCAGGGCGTCCAGGCGCACTTCGGCCAGCCGCTCGGCCTCCTCGCGGTGCAGTGCGTCGGAGGGCACGTCGGCGAGGGCCGGGCCGCGCCACAGCGCCAGGGCGTCCCGCAGCAGCGCGGCGGCGTCCGGCACGGCGTCGGCGCGCAGCGCCGCCAGTCCGCGGTCGCGCAGTTCGGCGAACCGGTGCAGGTCGACCTCGGCGGGCGCGGCGCGCAGCAGGTAGCCGCCGTCCCGGGTCTCGATCCGCTCGCCGGCCTCGCCGAGCACCTGGCGCAGCCGCATCACGTAGTTGCGCAGCGTGCTGGACGCGCTGCGCGGCGGTCGGCCGTCCCAGACGATCTCCGCGAGCCGCTCGGCGGTCACCGGCTGGCCGGCCCGGACCAGTAGCGCGGCCAGCAGGATGCGCTGCTTGGGCGCAGGAACGGTGCGGTCCCCTGCCGCGTCTTTGATCAGCAGTGGTCCGAGAATCCCGAACTCCACCGAAGTGGCCCCCCTCGTTTCGCTGGTGAGGCCATGTGTAGCGCGACGTCGGATTGTTCGGCGAGCCTGTGTGGAATCGGTCAATCAATTCCGTACAACAGAACGTCAGCTCGACCCTTGACGGGCCGAGCTGACGTCTGTGTGACCTGTTGGAGTGCCGCGTCAGCCGCAGTGGCTCCAGGGGCTGGTCCAGGAGGTGGTGCCGTAGCTGCCGCCCCACATCACGCAGGCGGTGGGCGCGTTCTCGACGACCGGGCCGGCGTAGTAGGTGAAGCTGCCGGGGTTGCTACCGGAGCTGCCGCCCTGGACGGCGAGGGTGGCGTTCATCGAGACCGCACCGGACGGGTTGTCGGCCAGCGTGGTCACGCAGTTGTTGCCGGTCGCGGAGTTGTAGAGCAGGTAGACGGTGGCGTTGCCGAGGGCGTGGCTGTCGCTCACGGTGTAGCCGCTGCCGCAGACCTGGCCGGCGGTGTACGGGTTGCCGGTGGCCGGGGAGGGCGTCGGCGCGCCGGTGCCGCAGTGGTCCCACGGGCTGGTCCACGAGGTGCCGGCGTAGCTGCCGCCCCACTGCACGCAGGAGTTGGCGGCGGCGGCCGAGACCGGGCCGGCGTAGTCGGTGTAGGTGCCGGTGTCACTGACGGGGCTGCCGCCCTGGACCGTGAGGTTGGCGTTCAGCGCGACCGGACCGGACGGGTTCTTCACCAGGGTGGTGACGCAGTTGCTGCCGGTCGAGCCGTTGTAGAGCAGGAAGACCGTGGCGGAGCCGAGGTCGTGCGAGTCGATGATGCCGTAGCCGCTGCCGCAGACCTGCGGCGCGGTGTACGGGTTGGTGCCGAACGAGCCGCTTCCGGTCACCGGAGTGGTGTAGCCGACGATCTTGTAGCCGTCCTTGGTGTCGACGGTGGTCGGCACGCTGCCGACCGAGGTCTGGCCTGCCGGCAAGGTGATCTTGACGACGCTGGAGCTGACCGCGAAGCCGGCCATCGAGCCGGTGCCGGTGGTGCCGCCCCAGTCGCCGTTGACGGTGTCGACCGAGCCGTCCGCGTTCACGGCGGTCACGATGCCCACGTGGTGGATCTCGCTGTCCTGCGTGGAGCCGTACTCCACGGCGTCACCGACCTGCGGCGTGTAGCCGGTGCCGGTGTGCAGGGTGCCGTTGTTCTGGCCGTAGGTGTAGAAGCTGGCCGCGCCGGCGTCCAGGCCACCGATGTAGTAGCCGGCGTTCTGCCAGACCCACATGGCGAAGTCGGCGCACCAGTACTCGGGGGTGCCGTTGTTGCCGTCGCAGCTGTGCTCGAACTCCGAGCCGCCGAGGCTGTTGTAGGTGGGGTTGTTGGCGCAGGTGCCGGCGGTCTTGGTGACGTTGGCGGTGGCCAGGGAGGCCACGCCGGCGCCGGTGGCCGCCGAGGCGGCGGTCGCCGGGGCCAGCGAGACGAAGCCGAGCATCAGCAGAACCGCCGCGGCGCCGGATATCCGGCGCAGAAGGCGAGTGACGTTCACCGTGGTCCTTGGGGGAGCGGGGACGTGGACGGCCCGCACGCATGGCGCGGGCCCCGGCCGAGATGAGGAGCCGGGGCCCGGAGGCTTGCGTGCGGGTGCGCCCACTGTCGTCGGTGGACGTATCGCCGCCGTATCGCGCCCGTCACGGCCCGCCGGTCGCGGGCCGTGACGGCGCTATGCTCTGACAGTCACTCAGCCGTTGACGTCGGGGTACCGGCAGGCGGCGTGCGACGCGGTGATCTGCTCCGCCGCGCTCAGCTTGATCTGCTGCGGGGGGCTCGGAACCTGCTGCGCGGGGTCGGTGCCGGAGGGGGCCGGCACCAGCCGGACGTCGGTCACATCGGTCGGCCCGTCGCCGCCCAGGCAGGCGACGGCGATTACCGCGATGGCGGTGCCGGGATTGCCGGGCTGCTCGGCCGTGCCGGACAGCGGGCCCAGGCGCCACGGGTAGCTGAACGTGTTGGTGTCGCTGTTGATCACGTCCAGGTGGTGCCAGGTCGGTGCGGTGGGCGCCGCGCCGCCGGTCGGGGTGGGCTGACCGGTGGTGACGGTGGCCGGACTCGACCCGGCGCTCGGGGAGGCGCTGGGAGGGATGCTCGGGGTGACGTAGCGCGCGGCGAAGCCGACGATTCCCAGATTAGTGCCGGTGGCCCACAGCCGCACGGTGTCCGAGGTGTCGGCGGTGCGCAGCATGTTGAGCGAGATCGCGTCGGGCATCGGGCGGTCCGCCGGGCACTGCGAGGGTGCCATGGCGTCCGGCGGGTTGCCGTGGATGATCGCCGAGGAGATCACGCCGCCGCCGTAGAGCTCGAACCAGCGCATGTCCGCCGAGGCACCGTGGCTGTCGTAGATGACGTCGCCCAGGCAGTAGCCGGTGAAGTGCAGCTGGCAGCCGGCCGGGACGGTGCGGATGGTGGGGGAGTTGCGGCTGGCGCCGGTGCGGACGTGTGCGCCGTCGCCGTAGGTGGTGCCGACGAAGTCGAAGGAGCCGGTGTCCTTGGCGGCGGGCGGCGGCATCGGGCCGCAGGCGCTCGGGGTGCTCTCCTGGGCCTTCGCGTCCTGCATGATCGGCGGCCGGGTCACCAGCAGGGTGGCTATCAGGGCGATCACGGCGACGGCGGCGATGGTGACCGGGCGCCGCCACATCGGGCGGGTGGGGGTGCCGGGGTGGCCGCTGGACTCCGGGGAGTCCCCATCGCGGAGCTCGGCGGCGCCGGGTGCGGGGGTCTCGGCTGACGGGGTTTCGGTTGACGGGGCGTCGGGTGAGAGGGCGTCGGGTCCGGCGGTCTCGGGGGCGGCGGGGTCGGCCGAAGAGGCGTCCCGCGCGGGGGCGTCGGGTGGGGGTGCGTCGGCTGAGGGTGTGTCGGATCCAGTGGGTGCCGGTTCCCCGGCTTCGGCCTCGGGTTCGTCCGCGTCCTCGTGCTTCGCGCCCGCCCGCTGCTCCTCCAATGTGCGGTTGAGCTCCCGCCAGCGCTGCTCCCAGGCGGCGACGTCACCGCCGCAGGCCCCGACATACGCCAGGGTCACCTCCAGGCTGGGCTGCCGCACTCCGCCGGCGGCATCACTCAGAGTAGTGGCGCCGAATCCCGCTGTGGTGGCGAGGGCTCGGTAGGTGGGGTTGCCGGCAACTTCGCGCACGAGCCGCAAATCGTGGGCGAAGGCCTGCAGGGGCCCCTCAGTCGGGTCGATGGGACGTGGTTTGCGGGCCAACGAGTCTCCTGGGCTCTGCCCGAACCGCCGCTGCTAGACGGCCCGGGGCTGTCGTGCGAACGCGCGTTCCTGGTGTTGGTACCTGAAGGCTGGTCGATCTGGCGGTGTGATCGTACTCGCTGCTCAGCGAGCTGAGCGAGGCGCTGCCGTCCAGCGAATTGTTACTGCCGCGTTGCCCGGCGACGGCGTTTCAGCTAACGGATGGTCACTTCCGGCCAACGCCGGTAACCGGAACATTTCATTCGTGCTCACCTCTTGTTGACCTGACCATGACTCATTAGCCTCATCGCCAGCTGGTCGACCCGAACCGGGATTCGACAGCTCCCTCGCTCGCCGCCCATGAGCCACCCCACGGCCCATGAGCGGACTCGTCATGCGCAGTGCCCCCGGTTCCCCCACCACAGGAGGCAGTTCGTTGTTCAGCTCCCCCGCCAGCGCCCGGATCCGTCGCCTCGCCGTCGCCCTCACCGGTACCGCGGCGCTCGCCACCGCGACGCTGGCCGCAGCCGCCGCGCCCGCCAACGCGGCCCCCGCGACCGTCTACACCAAGGGCGGCACCTCCTGGATCCGCTCGTGCGCCACCCTCGCGGCCGGTGACACCATGGCGTGCAACGCGCTGAAGGTCACCAGCGCCGCCCAGCACGTCAACGCGCTCGGCGTCACCCCCAACGCCACTCCGTCCGGCTTCGGCCCGAGCGACCTGATCAGCGCCTACAACCTGCCGGCCAACGGCGGTGCCGGGCAGACCATCGCCATCGTGGACGCCTACAACGACCCCAACGCGGAGTCCGATCTGGCCGTCTACCGCTCGCAGTTCGGCCTGCCGGCCTGCACCACCGCCAACGGCTGCTTCAAGAAGGTCAGTCAGACCGGCAGCACCAGCAAGCTGCCCGCCAGCAACTCCGGTTGGGCCGGCGAGATATCGCTCGACCTCGACATGGTCTCGGCGATCGCGCCCAACGCCCACATCATCCTGGTCGAGGCCAACACCGCCAGCATGACCAACCTGGGTGCCAGCGTGAACGAGGCCGTCAAGCTGGGCGCCAAGTTCGTCTCCAACAGCTACGGCGGCGGCGAGTCGTCCGTCGACACCTCGTACGACACCACCTACTTCAACCACCCGGGTGTGGCGATCACCGTCTCGGCCGGCGACTCGGCGTACGGCGCGCAGTACCCGGCCTCCTCGCCCTACGTCACCGCGGTCGGCGGCACTGCGCTCAAGCGGGACTCCAGCGCCCGTGGTTGGAGCGAGTCGGTGTGGTCCACCAGCTCCACCGAGGGCACCGGCTCCGGCTGCTCGGCCTACGAGACCAAGCCGACCTGGCAGACCGACAGCGGCTGCGCCAAGCGCACCGTCGCCGACGTGTCGGCCGTCGCCGACCCGGCCACGGGTGTCGCCGTCTACCAGACCTACGGCGCCTCCGGCTGGTCCGTCTACGGCGGCACCAGCGCCTCGTCCCCGATCATCGCGGGCGTCTACGCCGACGCCGGCGCGCCGACCGTCGCCGTCCCGGCCGCCGACGCCTACGCCCACCCGGGCGCGCTGAACGACGTGACCAGCGGCAGCAACGGCACCTGCTCGCCGTCCTACCTGTGCACCGCCGGCCCCGGCTACGACGGCCCGACCGGCCTGGGCACCCCGAACGGCCTGGCGGCCTTCACCGGCTGACCTGCCGCCACTCTCCGAGCGGCCGGGGCCGGCACACTCATGGGGTGTGCCGGCCCCGGCCGTCAATTCACCCCGCCCTGCCGCACACGATGTCTTCGCAAGGGTGTATGAATATCCTCCTCAAGCTCAACCTACGAGGGGGGTTACCTCATCATGCGCAAGCGCATGCTCATGCGTGCTGCCTCGATGCTGGTCGGCGCGGGCCTTGCGGCCGCTGTCGCGCCGGCGGCAGTGGCAGCGCCGGCGGCCCAGCACGTGAAGGCGCCGGTCACCGCGGAGCCGTTCCACCAGCAGGCGTCGCGGACGGCCAAGACGGCCACTCCGAACGTGGGCAACAACGGTGGTGTCCTGAACCCGGGCCAGACCCTGGCCTCGGGTCAGAAGATCGTCGACAACGACACCACGCTGGAGATGCAGTCGGACGGCAACCTCGTCGTCTACATGAACTTCTCCAACGGCCAGCACTTCAAGTCGCTCTGGTCCACCGGCACCTGGGGCAACTGGGGCGCCTACCTGACCATGCAGGCCGACGGCAACCTGGTGCTCTACAAGGCCGGCGGTGGCCCGACCACCGGTGGCGCCCTGTGGAGCTCCGGCACCTGGGGCAAGACCAACAGCTACGCCGAGTTCTACTACGGTGACCTGATGGTCGGCAACGACGCCGCGCAGACCGCGTACTGGGGCAGCCACACCGGCTACCTGGTCAACCAGGTCAACGGCACCTACCCCGACGTTCCGGCGGACACCCTCCTGTCCGGCCACGCCCTGACCCCCGGCCACTGGATCGAGTCCGCCAACGCCTGGGTGCTGATGCAGCCGGACGGCAACCTGGTGGTCTACCGCAAGCGGGACGGCCAGGCTCTGTGGAGCTCCGGCACCTGGAACAAGTCCAACGTCGAGACCGTCATGGACTCGACCTACGGTGTGCTCGCCGTCATCGACAAGACGACCGGCAACCCCTACTGGGACAGCAACACCTGGAACAGCCCGGGCGCCACCGCGAAGATCCAGTTCGACCTGAACTTCGTGGTCTACAACACGTCCAACAGCGCGATCTGGGGCTCCGGGACCTACGGCCAGTACTGATCGACCGTAGGGCCCGACAGGGTTCCCAGCAGGGCCTGACGTGCCCGGTGCGACGGCTTCGGCCGCCGCGCCGGGCACGTTCTCGTTACGCCTTCCGCGCGAGTGAGCAGCGTCTCCTGGCCGCCGTATGACCGGTCTGACTCGTCGTCAGACCCGGCCCATAGGGTCTGGCCCCATGGACGACGTCTACATCCGCGGTATGAACGCCCCGAGGGGCACGGCCGACTTCGAGCTGTACGCCTGGATCCAGGACCTGCACGAGGCCATGGACCTGCTCAACGGCACCTTCAGCTACGCCGGTTGGTCGCACACCTACCAGGCGCCCTCGCTGAAGCGCCTGGAGAGGACGCTGCACTGGTTCCTGGACCGCCGACTCGGCGGCGACATGGACACCCTGCTGCTGCGGTCGGTCGCCGGTTATCTGGGCGAGACCCTGCTCAACCAGGCCGGTGGGCGCTGGGGTTGGGACGAGACCCTGGACGGTGGCATCGGGCTGCCGGTCGTCTGCCCGGACCCGGCGCTGGAGTTGGCGCCGGTCGTCCCCCTGGAGATCGTCGAGCGCGCCGTGGCCGAGAAGACGGGCACGGTCTTCGCCGAGGAGGCCCGCCGGCTGCGCGGCGCGGTGCGAGCCCGCAAACGGCGCAAGGGCAACGGGACTTGGGAGCCCGAGCGGCTGCCCACCCCGTGGATAGCGCGGGCGGAGCTGGAGTCGTTCACCATGGCCAAGCGGCTGCTGAACTGGGGCTGGTACCACCGGAATCTGCACCGCTGGAGCTGGGTCCAAGAGGCGGGCGGCGGCGAGGAGCGCTGGAACTACCGGCCGGAGTCGCTGGATGCCCTGGAGGAGCTGCTGCTTGAGCGCTTCGCGTCGGTCGATGAGTACAACGAGGTTGCGAAGGAGGACTTCTGGATGCACGCCGCCTGGTACGCGGGCGAGTGCGTGGTCATGTGGAAGAAGGCCCGCTGGCAGTATCTGGAGCCCAACCCGGACGCCCTCCCCGGTACTCCCTACGCGGCCGACAACTACTGGACCGGCACCGTCTTCATCCGCCAGCGCTTCCGCTTCGACGGCCACGTCGAGCATCCCACCAACATGCTCCGCGCCGTCTTCGCTGGCCACCGGCTGAGAGAGGTGGCGGAGCGCTTCCCCGACCCCGTCCGGGGCGACTACGGGTACTGACCCCGCCCAGCTGCGCGCCGTCATTTGAACGCGTTCAATTGTGCGCTAGCGTTGGCGGTCACGGTAGGCGCCCAGGACGGGCGTCTACCTCGGTGTGCCCGCGGGCGGTCAGTGTCGGGCGGGCTCGGGACGTGGGGGTGCCAGGGCATGAGCGAGGACGGGTTCGCCGACTGGGTGGCGGAGTTCGAGGGGGAGCGGGCACGGCGGGCGCGACTGGAGGAGCCGCGGTGGGAGTGGGGCGCGAACCTGCCGGCGACGGTCTGCCGGAGCCTGCAGAAGTTCCAGATCGGCGAGAACGGCGACGGGCGGAACCTGATCGGCAAGGCCGACCTGGCAGGTGACGCGCACTACGCGGCGGCGGTGCGGCTGTTCATCGACGAGGAGCTGGGCCACGCGCGGCTGCTGGCCCGGCTGCTGGAGACCGCCGGGGTGGCGACGCTGACCGGGCACTGGAGCGACCGGATCTTCATGCGGGTCCGGCGGCTGCTCGGGCTGCGGCTGGAGCTGATGGTGCTGATGACCGCCGAACTGGTCGCCGTGGAGTACTACCGCGACCTGCGCGACGGCGTCGCCGACCCGCTCACCCGCGAGGTCGCCGCCCGGATCCTGCGGGACGAGCAGCGGCACATCCCGTTCCACACCCGCAGGTTGCACGACTCCATCGCCGAGCTGCCCACCGCCCTGCGCCCGTTGGCGCTGGCCGGTTGGCGGTTGCTGCTGCTGGCGGCAGCGTTGTTCGTGGCAGTGGACCACGGCCCGGCGCTGCACAGCCTGCGGGCGTCCCGCACCGGGTTCGTCCTCGGAGTGCTGCGGAGTTCGGTGCCGGTCGCCGCCGGCCTGCTCGGCGCGGTCGGCACCCCGGGCGCGGCGGCCGCCCACCGCGCACCGGCCTGAGCCCGACCCTTGAGCCCGGCCCCTGAGCCCGGCCCCTGAGCCCGGCCCCGACTTGAGTCTCCACCAAGGGGAGGCGCCAAGCTGGCGGCATGAACGGCGATGCGCTCTACTCGATCGGCGAGCTGGCCCGGCGGACCGGACTGACGGTCAAGACCGTGCGCTTCTACTCCGACCGCGGGATCGTCTCGCCCACCGACCGCAGCCCGTCCGGCTACCGCCGCTATGACACCGACGCCCTGGCCCGGCTGGAACTCGTGCGCACCCTGCGCGAGTTGGGCCTGGACCTCGCCACCGTCCGCAAGGTGGTGGAGCGGGAGCTCGCCCTCCCCGAGGTGGCCGCGGCACACGTCGCGGCCCTGGAGGTGCAGATCCGCACCCTGCGGCTGCGCCAGGCGGTCCTGTCGGCGGTGGCCGAACGCGGCGCCGGCACCCAGGAGATGGAACTCATGCACCGACTGGCCACACTCACCGAGCAGCAGCGCCGACGTCTGATCGACGACTTCCTCACCGCGGTCTTCGGCGGCGTCGACGCCGAGGGAGCCTTCCAGGGGATCGCCTGCTCACTGACCCCCGTCCTGCCGGCCGAACCGGAGGCCGCGCAGCTGCAAGCCTGGGTGGAGCTCGCCGAGCTCTCCCAGGAGCGGGAGTTCCGCACCGTGCTCCGCCGGCTGGCCGAGGAGCACGCGGTGGAGCGGTCCCCGAACAGCGTCCCACGCCCCGACCTGGTCACCGAGCTGTGCGAGCTGGTGCGTCCGGCGCTCGCCGCCGGCACCGCGCCGGACGCACCCGAGGCGGCACCGATCGCCGCGGCACTGGTGGCCCGCTACGTGCGAGCCCGCGGCCGTGCCGACGACCCCGCCCCGCGCGGGCGGCTGGCCGAGCGGCTGGCCCAGGCCGCCGACCCCCGGCTGGCGCGCTACCGTCGGCTGCTCGCGGTGGTCAACGGCTGGCCGGCGCCGGAGCCGCCGGACCCGGCGCTGAGCTGGGCGGCCCGGGCGCTGGCGGTTCAGTAGCGGGCAGCTCAACAGCCGGCGGCTCACCAGCGCGCGGCTCACCAGCGCGCGGCTCGACAGCGCGCGGCTCGAAAAGCCGGAGAGGGAGCCGCCGGCGCCGTGCCATGCTGACGGGATGACTGAGTCGATCATGGAATCGCCCGCGGCCGAGGCCCCGCAGTTCTATCTGGACCGGGTGCTGGGCCGGAAGCCCGGGATGGTCGCCGTGGCCGCGCGGACCTACGAGGAGGTCCGGGAGGGCGACCGGTTCCGCCGCACGACGCCGGACGGGCGGGAGGTGGAGCTGGTGCTGCTCGAGATCCACAAGTACCGCGGGGTGCGGCTGCCGCAGCTGGAGGCAGGGCACGGCTGCGGGTTGGTGCTGAGCGGGCCGGACGCCGACCAGTTGCCCTTCACCCACGGCGAGGTGGTGACCGGCGAGCGCCCGGCCTGACGGCTACTGGGCGCGCGGCTGGTTGAACCGCAGCATGTTGCCGGACGGGTCGCGGAACGCGAAGTCGCGCACCCCGTACGGCTGGTCCATCGGCTCCTGGAGCACTTCGGCGCCGCTGGCGCGGATCTTCTCGAAGAGGGCGTCGCAGTCGTCGGTGCGGAAGATGACCCCGCGCAGCTGGCCCTTGGCCATCAGCTCGGCCGCCGCCTGCCGGTCGGCTTCGGTGGCGTGCGGGTCGGCGACCGGCGGTTCGAGGACGATCTCCACGTCCGGCTGGTCGGGGGAGGCGACGGTCACCCAGCGCATCCCCTCGAACCCGATGTCGCTGCGCACCTCCAGGCCGAGCACATCGCGGTAGAAGGCGAGCGCCTTCTCGTGGTCGTCGACGGCGATGAAGCACTGTGCAAGCTTGAGATCCATGATCAGCACCCTAGGGACTGGCGGGGCCTTTCGCCCGCGTTCCGGCCATACCCGCGCTAGCCGTTCCGGACCGGCCTGGTGTGGATCTTGGCGATGCACGCCGGGATGCCCGCGCTGTGCTCGTGGTCGCGGGCCCGGTAGGCGCTCGGGCTCTCGCCGACCAGCTCGGTGAACCGCGAACTGAACGACCCGAGCGACGTACAGCCGACCGCCATGCACACCTCCGTCACCGTCATGTCACCGCGCCGCAGCAGCGTCTTGGCCCGCTCGATCCGGCGGGTCATGAGATGGCTGTACGGAGTCTCGCCGTAGGCGGCGCGGAAGCTGCGCGAGAAGTGGCCCGGTGACATCAGGGCGTCCCGCGCAAGTGCCGGGACGTCCAAGGGCTCCGCGTAGTCGCGGTCCATCCGGTCCCGGGCCTGGCGCAGGCGGACGAGGTCGGCGATGGGTATGCGGGGCACGGGGCGGCGGTCCTTTTGGTGGTGGGCCGGCCTGCCGGTGGGTCGGCCTGCTGGTGGGTCGGCCCCTCCAGAGTCGCGCCCACCGGGCGTGCGGGTCAACCGAGCGGGGCCACCAGAGCGGAGAGCACGCCCGGCGGCTCACGCGGACGCGAACTCCACGTACTCGACGACCGCGCCGCCCGGGTGCCGCAGGGTCGCGTTGCGGCCGGTGGGCACCTTGTTGGGGCCGTCGAGCACGGTGCCGCTGTCCAGGATCTCGTCGAGTGAGCCGACCAGCACGGTGGCGTGCGTGTCCCGGTAGGGGGCGAGCGCCTCGGGCGGGCCGGCGATCAGCAGGAAGCCGCCGACGCGGGCCAGCTCCAGGCCGCGGTAGCCGAACCTCAACTGCGGCGGCTCACCGGCGAGGGCGGTGAAGGTGGGCAGGGCGGCGTCCAGGTCGTCCACATAGATGCGGGCGAGGGTGGCGATTGCGGGCACGGCGAGGCCTCCGGAGGTGCTGGGTCGCTGCTGGGGAGATCATTTCGACTTTCCCGAAATATCGAAACGATCGGCATACTACTGCCATGGCAGACGCTCTGGAACTGGCCGCCGTGCTGCACGCGCTCGGCGACCCGGTGCGCCTCGAACTGGTGCGCCGGATGGCGGCCGAGGGTGAGAGCGCCTGCAGCCCTGACGGCCTCGCGGTGCCGCGGTCGACACTCACCAACCACTGGCGCATCCTGCGCGAGGCCGGTCTCACCAGCACCCGGCAGGAGGGCAAGAACCGCATCATGTCGCTGCGCCGCGCGGAGCTCGACACGCGCTTTCCGGGGCTGCTGGCCTCGGTGCTCGGGGCGCGCTGAGTCGCCGAGCGGTTGGGCGGGGCTGGGGGTGACCGGGGGGTGCTCGGGGCGCTGGGAGCGCTGGGGGTGCCGGCGATGCCGGGGTGCTGGGCAGGCGAACTCCCTTGCGGTGGGCCGGTGATGACGTCGGCCCCCCGCGCGCGGGCAGGGGTAGCGATAGTGAAACGCTATCTTCGGCCAATATGATCAGCCGTCAGTTTTCTGCGATCGGCTGGGGGACGGGATGAGCGGGACGACGGCTGTGCGCGATCTTGAGGGCAAGGTCGCCATCGTGGTGGGCGGCAGCCGGAACCAGGGTGCGGCCTGCGCCGAGGAATTGGCGGCTCGCGGGGCCACCGTGGTGATCAGCTACGCCAACGGCGCCGAGGCGGCCCAGGAGACCGTGGCCGCCTTGCGCAAGCACGGCGTGGAGGCCGAGGCGGTCCGCTCCGACGCGACGGTGTCGGCGGACGTCAACGAGCTGTTCGAGTCGACCGTGCGGCGGCACGGGCGACTGGACATCGTGGTGCACCTGCCCGGCATGGTGCTGAAGAAGCCGCTGGCCGAGGTCACCGACGAGGACTTCGACCGCGTGATCGGCCTCAACACCCGCAGTGCCTTCTACACCCTGCGGGCAGCCGCCCGGCTGCTGGGTGACGGCGGCCGGTACGTGGTCTTCTCCACCACGCTGACCTCCGTGATGACCGGCCCCTACGGCCTCTACTCGGGCAGCAAGGCGGCCGTCGAGCGGATGGTGCTGGCCGCGGCCAAGGAACTGGGCGCGCGCGGCATCACGGTGAACGCGGTCGCGCCCGGCCCGGTGGACACCGACTTCTACCGCAACGCCGAGACGCCGGAGTCGATGGCCGCCGCCGCGCACCACAGCCCGCGCGGTCGGCTGGGGCAGCCCGGCGACATCGCGCCGGTGGTGGGCTGGCTGGTCAGCGAGGAGGCCGGCTGGGTATCCGGCCAGACCGTGCGCGCCAACGGCGCGATGTTCTGACGCCTCCCGCCATGGTCGACTGGTCCACCATCTCCAACCTCGCCACCGCCGGGGGCACCCTGGTGCTCGCCGGGGCCTCCTTCGCCTCGATCCGCTCGGCCGACCGGGCCGCACTCTCGGCCGAGCGGGCGGTGCTCGCCTCGCTGCGCCCGCTGCTGATCGGCTCCCAACTGGAGTCGCCCACGCAGAAGGTGGTCTGGCACGACGCGCACTGGACCCATCTGGACGGCGGCGCGGGCTATGTGATGCTCGTCGACGGCAACGTCTACCTGGCCATCTCACTGCGCAACGTGGGGCCGGGACTCGGCGTGATCCACGGCTGGCGCTGGGTGGGGGAGCACGTCTTCGTACGGGCCGAGCGCCCCGATCCGGCGGACTTCCGACGGCAGGCGCGTGACCTCTATGTGGCGCCCGGGGACACCAGCTTCTGGCACGCGGCGGTCCGGGACGCGGAGGACCCCGACTTCGGCCCGCTGCGGAAGCTGATCGAGAACCGGGAGCGGGTCGACATCGATCTGCTCTACGGCGACTCCGAGGGCGGGCAGCGCACCATCAGCCGGTTCTCGCTGATCCCGGGCGTGCAGACCGAGGCCTGGGTCGGCATGGTGGTCCGGCACTGGAACCTGGACCGGCCGGATCCGCGCTGACTCCCCGCTGCCCGAAGGGCGTTGACTTCGGGCGGCGGGAGCCGCGGGAGCCGCGGGGGTCAGTGGGCGGTCCAGCCGCCGTCCAGGGTGAGCGAGGTGCCGGTCATGAAGGCGGCGGCGTCGGAGCAGAGCCAGAGCGCGGCCTGGGCCACCTCGGCGGGCTCGATCAGGCGCTTGATCGCGCTGCGCTCCAGCAGCACTCGCTCGACCACCTCCTGTTCGGGGATCTGATGAGCAAGCGCTTGGTCGGCTATCTGGCGCTCCACCAGCGGAGTGCGCACATAGCCGGGGTTGACGCAGTTGCTGGTCACCCCGTGCGGGGCGCCCTCCAGCGCGACCACCTTGCTCAGCCCCTCCAGCCCGTGCTTGGCGGCCACATAGGCGACCTTGAACGGGCTGGCCCGCAAGCCGTGCACCGAGGAGATGTTCACCACCCGCCCCCAGCCCCGCCGGTACATGTGCGGCAGGGTGCGGCGCAGGATCCGGAACGGCGCCTCCACCATCACCCGCTGGATCAGCGCGAACCGCTCCGGTGGGAAGTCCTGCACCGGCGCCACGTGCTGCAGGCCGGCGTTGTTGACCACGATGTCGACCTCGCACGGCAGGGTGTCCACCGCCGCCGGGTCGGACAGGTCGACCACCTGGGCGGTGCCGCCGATCTCGGCCGCAACGGCCCTGGCCGTCTCGGCGGCCAGGTCCACCACATGGACCGTGGCGCCCGCCGCCGCGAGCGCATGCGCGCAGGCCCGGCCGATCCCGCCGGCCGCGCCGGTGACCAGCGCGGTGCGGCCGGTCAGGAACCGCCCGGTTGTCCGATAGTTCTCCATGGTCACAACGGTAGGGATCCGCGGCTCGGTCACCCATGTGACGTACCGCCACATCCGCTCGGTGCGCCGTGGTTGCCACCGCCATGAGGCCTGACCGGCCGCTGGGGGGATCTCGGTGGCAGGATCTTGATGACGAGTGGCATGACTGCCACTGGTCGGCACCCCGTCACACCGACGATCATGGAGCCATGAGCAACGAAGAGACCGCCGCCATCGTCCCCGACACCAAGGACTGGACCTGGGTGTTGGAGCGGGCCTGCCCCGACTGCGGCCTGGACACCCCCGCCGTCCACCCCGCCGAGGTCCCCGCGCTGGTGCGCGCCAACGCCGCCGGCTGGACCGCGCTGCTGGCCGGCGACCCGGCCGAGCTGCGCCGCCGCCCCGAGCCGGCCAGCTGGTCGACGCTGGAGTACGGCTGCCACGTCCGCGACGTCTTCCGGCTCTTCGCCTACCGCCTCGACCTGATGCTCACCCAGGACAGCCCGCTCTTCCCCAACTGGGACCAGGACGACACCGCGCTCGCCGAACGCTACCGGGAGCAGGACCCGGCCGTGGTCTCCGGCGAACTGGCCGAGGCGGCCGAGGTGATCGCCGCCGCCTTCGAGCGGGTCACCGGCGAGCAGTGGGAGCGCACCGGCAACCGCTCCGACGGCGCCCGCTTCACAGTGAGCAGCTTCGCCCAGTACTTCATCCACGACCCGGTGCACCACCTGTACGACGTGACCGGGCAGCCGGCCGCCTGACCCGGCGGTCAGCCCAACAGCAACTCGGCGGTCGCCCAGGCCGGTTCACTGAGCAGTGGGCGCCACCGGGTGAAGAGCGTCAGCAGCGCGGCTCCGTGGCGAGCTCGGAAATCCTGGCTATGGCGGGCCAGGTCCAGCTCGTTGGCCGCGGTCAGTTCCGCGAAGTCGCGCTGCTGATGAGGTGTCGGCTGGTACGGACGGCCGGTGAACCGGTCGTGGATGCGCGGCGGTTCACCGGTCAGCTCCCGATAGGTGGGGCCCCGCTCGCAGCCGGCGTAGTCATGGACGAGCTGCTCGGCCGCCGGGCCGATCACGGCGGCCAGCCGGTCGCGCGAGTCCTGGCGGGCGGCCGGCAGTAGGGCGGTGGGGAAGCCGTCGGTGCCGTAGCAGGCGTGGCACAGGCCGGCCAGTTGCAGCTCGGGGCGGGCACCCCAGTCGGCGAGCAGTTCCCGGACCCGGTGCAGATGGGCGAGCAGGGTGCCGCCGGGGTGGTCGAGTTCGGCGGCCCCGAGCGAGCGGAGCAGGGCGTCGGCCTGCTGATGGGGGTCCCCCCGGACGAAGTCTGGGGGAGAGTCGGGCATCAAGGGGTTCCTCCGAGTGGGTGGCGTTCCCGAGACCGGCCCCTGTCCTTGCGGTCGTCGTCCGCGTCCGGATCGCCGCCGCCGTCCCTGGACAGGGTGCCGTCCCGGGCCACTGACGATCGTTCAGCACCCCGAGATCCAAGTCAATCCTCGGGTTTTCTTCCAGATCCCCAAGGAATAGCTTGGCTGCCTTCCCAGGGGATACCTTGGCTGCCCATGACCTTGGACGACCTCCGTGTCTTCGTCGCCGCCTGCGAGGCGGGCAACCTCAGCGCCGTCGCCCGTGACCTGCAGCGCACCCAGTCGGCGATCAGCCAGCACGTGCGCCGACTGGAGGCCGAGCTCGGGCTGACCCTGCTGGAGCGGCAGTCGCGCGGGGTGGTGCCCACCCAGGCCGGGCGGATCCTGCACCGGGCGGCGGCGCAGGGCATCGGGCAGCTGGACCAGGCGCTGCGCCGGCTGCGGGATCTACGCGAAGGGGAGAGCGGCACCGTGCGGATCACCACCGGGGCCACCACGGTGCGGCACTTCATGGCGGACGCGGTGGTGGCGTTCCGGCGCCGACACCCCGATGTGCACCTGGAGTTCCGCACCGAGACCTCCAGCCGCAGCTGCTTCGACGCACTCGCCGCCAACGAGGCCGACCTTGGCTGGATCACCATCAGCACCCCGGTGCGCGGCATCGAGCAGCGCCCGGTGCTCGAACTGCCCTGGGTGCTCGCCGTGCACGTCAACCACCCGCTGGCCCGCCGGGAGGCCATAGACCCCGGCGAGCTGAGCGGGCTGCAGCCGATCCGGCTGCCGGAGAACTCGGCCGGCCGCGCCCATCTGGACGGCCAGCTCGCCCACCCGGCCACCGAGCCCAACGCCACCACCAGCGTGGCCGATTGGGACACCGCCATGCTGCTGGCCGGGCTGGACGCGGGCACCGCCGTGGTGCCCGCGCTGCCCGGCTGGCAGGCCACCGAGCACCCGTCGCTGCGCCTGATCCCGATTCCCGGCCTGCCGCCGCTGGCGGTCGGCTGGGCGGTCCGCCAGTGGGACGCGCTCAGCCGACCGGCCCTGGAGTTCGCCGAGACCGTGGTGGCGCACCAGCGGCCCTAGCGAGCTACTCCTCGCTACTCCTCGATGGCGCCCCCGATGCCGCGCAGATGGGCGCGGAAGGTCAGCTCGCCATCCAGGTCGCGGGCGGCCAGGTAGTCGGCGAACCGGAGTTGGGCCCGCAGCGTGGTGCCGGAGCGGATCCGCTCGGCCTGCCGACGCTCGGTGTCGCGGATCGACTCGGCCACGGTGAGCAGCTCATCCGCCCGGTCGGCGGCGATGACGATCACCCCGTCGTCGTCGCCGAGCACCACGTCGTCCGAGGTGACCCGCCACGGCCCGAGCTCGGCGCCGTGCACGGCATCCGCCGGGCGGGCGTCCAGACGCTGCGGGCCGGTGGCCAGGGCGCCCAAGCTGAACACCGGCAGGCCGATCGCCCGCAGCTCGGCGGTGTCCCGGTGCAGACCCCAGATCACCACCCCGGACAGCCCGGCCGCAACGGCCTCCAGAACCGCCAGGTCGCCCACGCAGGCCTCGTCCAGCCGGCCTGCGTTGTCGACCACCAGGACGTCGCCGGGGGCGACATGGCGCTCGAACACCTCCAGGAAGACGTCCACGCTGCCGACGTGCCGGGCCGGCGCCACCCGCCCGGCGACCTTGCTCCCGGCCTCCAGCGGCCGCATCCCGGCCGGCGCGCAGCGCACCGGCAGCTTGGCGCGGATGCAGGCGTCGGCCACATGCGCGGTGCTGAGCGAGGCGAATCGCTGACGCAACGTCTCCTGGTCCATCACGTGCTCC
>NZ_JARZAH010000041.1:0-66162 GCF_029892145.1 Kitasatospora sp. GP30 | reverse complement strand
TGGTACTGCAGGGGGGACCCTGTGGGAGAGTAGGACGCCGCCGAACAATTCTTCAGAAGAAGCCCCCACCGGGGCTGTGTTTAATCAAACACAGCCCCGGTGGGGGCTTCTTCGCGTTTGCGGAGAGCCTCCGAGGGCGGGGGAGCGCACGGTACGGAAGGTATGTCCGAGTAGTATCCGGGGCGTCCACGTCGAACTCAGGGGTTGATCATCGAATGGCACGTCCATCCCTTACCCGTGCACACCGGGCGCTGTTGGGCGTAGTGGCTGTCGGTGCCTGCCTGATCTCCGGGATCGGCTTCGCCGGGTCGTACTCGGCGGTACAGGCGCTGGCGATGCACAAGGGGTTCGGCGCGTTCTCGTACGCGTTCCCGATCGGTGTGGACGCCGGCATCGTGGTGCTGCTGGCGCTGGACCTGGTGCTGACGTGGCTTCGAATACCGTTCCCGCTGCTCCGTCAGGCTGCGTGGCTGCTCACGGTCGCGACAATCGCGTTCAACGCCGCCGCCTCCTGGGGCGACCCACTGGGCATGGGCATGCACGCAGTCATCCCGGTGCTCTTCGTCGTCGTGGTCGAGGCTTCCCGCCATGCGGTGGGGCGGATCGCGGCGATCACGGCGGACCGTCACATGGAGTCCGTCCGGCTGATGCGTTGGCTGCTGTCTCCGGTACCCACCTTCCGGATGTGGCGGCGGATGCAGTTGTGGGAGCTGCGGTCGTACGACGAGGTCGTGCGCCTGGAGCAGAATCGACTGGTCTACCGGGCTCAGCTCCGGTTCCGGTACGGGCGGGGCTGGCGGCGCGCGGCGCCGATCCAGGCGCTGCTGCCGTTGAAGCTGGCCAAGTTCGGTGTGCCGCTCGACGTTTCGGTACTGGAGCGGATGGACCCGCAGGCCGTCCCCGCTGCTGCCCCCGCCGTCCCCGCTGTCCCCGCTGTCCCCACTCCTGCGATGGAGCGTGAGGTGGTGGAGCTCGAGAGCGCGGAGCAGGAGGCGGTGCAGCCGGAGGCGGGCGCAAACCCGCGGTCTCAGGCCGTGGCAGTGGGGCCCACCCTCGCGAAGCTGGCCGCGGCCCGGTGGCGGGACGGTCAGCCGGGCCCCGAGCCGGTTGCGCAGGCGGAGCCGGCGGTTCGTCAGCAGGCGGCAGCGGTGGAGCAGCCGGTGCCCAGCCGACCAGGGCGACCGGTTGCGGCGCTGCGTGACATCAGGGCTCAGCTGCCGGTCGACGCGGTGGCGGGGCAGGAGGCGGCCGGTGGGCCTGGACAGCACCAGCCGGGTACCCCTGCGGCAGTTGCGGCCGAGCGACCCGCAGGTCAGCCTTCGCCGTGGTTCTCGGCGCGTGCAGCGGCGGAAGCCGAGGCACCCGTAGCGACCGCGCAGCCGGCGCACCCCGCGCAGCCCTCGCACCCGGACCAGCAGGGTGGCAAGGCCCCGGCCGTGCACCCCGCCGCACCCGCCGCCGCTATGACTCCGCAGGCGGAGCAGGCGAGCCGGCCACAGCCGACGGTCGCTCAGCTGCTCGCACTGGCCGAGAACCGAGGCCCGGCCCCGGTGGCGGAGCAGCCCGAGCTGGACCTGGGCGCCGAACCGGTTCCCGCTCCCCGGCAGCAGGCCCGCGCGGCGCACCCCGGTCCCGTGCCGCAACCCGGGGCCCCGCAGGGCGCCGCGCCGCAGCCCGCCCCCAGGCCGGCTGCGTCGGCGGACCCGGTGGCGGACAACGTTTTCGCCCCGCGGGTGCCGGTGTCGCCGCAGGAGGAGCCGGGCGGCTCCCGTCGTGAGCTGACCGTGGACCTCGCCGTGGAGGCACTGATGGCGTACCAGGAGGACAAAGGCCACGACCCTGACGAGGAGCTGCTCGCGCACTACCTCTTCACCGAGTACGGGGTGACCGGCCGCCGACCGGGTGCGCCGGCCAGCCGCGGCGAGATGTCCCGGATCTGGCCCTACCTGCGGGACCGCTACGCCACGCTCGGCCGTGACTGACCGGACCGGTCCGGCCGGCTGGTGAACACCCATTGACGCTTGCCGAGCACCGTGGCTACCGTCGCATCAACAATCTGTTGAAGCGACTGGGGGTCAGGATGTCCGAGGTCGAGCAGACTGACGGTGCGTGGGCGGGAGCGGGGCGGGTGACCTTCTCGCCTTCCGCGACCGCCGCGGTGGAGGCGCTGCTCGACCCGGTCGACGCCGAGATGGCCCACCGCTACCCGGGCGATCCGGGCACCAGGCAACCCGTGCACACCGTGTATGTGCCGGCCGACGCCTTCACTGCCGACACCGTCGTGGACTGGGGCCGACAGGCGGTGGAGGTGCTGGATGCGCAGGCCGGCACCCCGGCCGCGCTGGCCGAGGCGCTCGGGATCCCATCCGATGATCTGATCACCGATGTGCACGCCCGGGTCCGGGCCAAGCTGCTGCGCGAGCCGATCGAGGACCTGCGGATCGACTTCGAGGACGGTTACGGACCGCGGCCGGACACCGAGGAGGACGCCGAGGCGGTGCGGGTGGCCCGGCTGGTGGCGGCAGCGGTCGCCGACGGCAGCGCGCCGCCGTACCTCGGTGTGCGGTTCAAGTGCCTGGAGGCGGCGGTCCGCGCCCGGGGGATCCGGACCCTGGAGCTGTTCCTGGGCACCCTGCTGGCGGAGCACGGCACGCTGCCCGGCGGACTGATGCTCACCCTGCCCAAGGTCAGCCATCCGCAGCAGGTGTCCGCGCTGGTCCGGCTGCTGGCTGATTTCGAGGAGCGGGCCGGGCTGCCTGCCGGGCGGATCGGCTTCGAGATCCAGATCGAGACCACCCAGGCGATCCTGGGCGCCGACGGCCGAGCCACCGTCGCCCGGTTGATCGAGGCGGCCGAGGGACGGGCGACCGGCTTGCACTACGGCACCTTCGACTACAGCGCCGCCTGCGGTGTCAGCGCCGCCTACCAGAGCATGGATCACCCGGTCGCCGACCATGCCAAGGCCGTGATGCAGGTGGCCGCGGCCGGTACCGGTGTGCGGCTGTCCGACGGCTCGACCAATGTGATCCCGACCGGTTCCCGGGAGCAGGTCACCGCCGCCTGGCGCCTGCACTACGGGCTGGTCCGCCGCTCCCTGGCCCGGGCCTACTACCAGGGCTGGGACATGCACCCGGCGCACCTGCCGACCCGCTATGCGGCCGTGTACGCGTTCTACCGGCAGGGCCTGGCGGCCGCGGCGGCCCGGCTGGCCGCGTACGTGGCGAAGGCCGGCGGCGCGGTGCTGGACGAGCCGGCCACCGCCAGGGCACTCAGCGGCTACCTGCTGCGCGGGCTGGACTGCGGCGCGGTCGACCCGGCCGAGGTCACCGCGCTCACCGGCCTCGACCGGGGCCGACTGGACGCGCTGAGCGGGCGCCGACCGGCGAACGGCGGCGCGGGGCAGCGCGGCCCCACGGATGGTTAGGGTGGCCGGGACCGTGTTCCCGCCGTTCGGAGTGCCACCGCCATGTCGCAGCCAGACCCCAGGCCGTATCTGACCCTCCGGGCGGACGGCAGCCATGAGATCGAGGTGAAGCGCTCGCGTTTCATCTGCCATCTCGCGCGGGTCGGTGACGAGCAGGCGGCGCAGGAGTTCATCGCCGGGATCCGCAAGCAGTACTGGGACGCCCGGCACAACTGCACGGCCTTCGTGGTCGGGGCCGACCAGCGCCGCGAGCGGTCCAACGACGACGGCGAGCCGGCCGGGACGGCGGGCGTGCCGATGCTGGAGGTGCTGCGCCGACGGGGCGTCACCGACAGCGTTGCCGTGGTGACCCGGTACTTCGGTGGCGTGCTGCTCGGCGCGGGCGGCCTGGTGCGGGCCTACGGCGGTGCGGTCTCGGCGGCGCTGGACGAGATCGGCCTGGTGGAGCGGCGGCCGGTCGCGCTGCTGCTGGTGGCGGTCGACCACACCCGGGCCGGTCGGCTGGAGAACGAGCTGCGGGCGGCGGGGCACACGGTGCGGGAGTCGCACTACGAGGCGCGCGGGGTGCAGATCGAGGTCGGGGTTCCCGAACCGCAGGTGCCGGCCTTCCACGCCTGGCTCGCGGAGGCGAGTGGTGGTACCGCCGAGGCGGTGCCGGTCGGGCAGACCTTCGTGGAGGTCCCGTGGACCGAGCCGGTCTAGCCGTGCGAGCCGGGCTGAGCCGGTCCCGGTAGGGTCGGGCGGACGGACCGGGGGTCGGCTGCCCGGACGAACCGCCACAGTCGTATGTACTTTCGGATAAAGCGTGTTCCGACGGGTTCCCTCCGTGGCGGTGGTCAGTAGCCTGTGACCGTCGTCGAATCACACGGGAGCAGAATCCGAGATGGCCGTCATCCGGACCGTCACCCTCGCGCCGGGGGAGAGCACTGGCTGGCACTACCACCCGGCGATGGTTCGGGCCGTGCTGCTGTCGGGCGTCCTGACCCGGGTGTTCGAGGATGGGACGGTCAAGACTACTCAGCCCGGGCAGCTCCTGACCGAACTGCCGGACCAGCGGCACATAGGCCACAACGTGGGGCGGGAGACCGTGGTGATCCTGGCGAACTATCAGCAGCGGGCCGGCTGCCCGCTCGTGGTCCCGGCCGCGCCGACCGAGCAGGGCGCCGCGGCGGAACTGGCCGTGGTGGCACAGACCCTGCCAGACCAGCGCACTACCTCAGCTTCCGGCGATCGTGCCGGATGACGGACAAAAGCCACTCGAACGAATGAATTGGGCCCGGGGCTGGAACTACAGCCCCGGGCCGCTGCGTTCTTCGGGCACGGACCAGTCGACATCCGTCGGCCGCGGCCGCACGTCACCCCATCGATGGAGGAATCTCAGACCCCACCAGAGCACCACGGAGGCACCACCCATGAGCATCGAACGCGGCAGCCAGCGCGCTGCCGCCAGCAGGCCCACCGCCCCCGAACCCGGCACCGACCCTGGTGGCCCGCCCGGACCGGCCATGCCGTACCGGATGACGGTGACGACCCGTCAGTCCCATGCCGAGGCCGTCGCCCTGGCCGACCAGTGCCTGGGCTCCTGGCTCAAGCACGAAGGCTTCCCCGAGCCCCCGCCGGCCTCGACTGCCGAGCCGCCTCCGCTCATTGAGGCGCCGCCCGCGCCGCGCTCCGAGCCGCCGCCCGCTTCGAGCCCCGGAACGGCGCCGGTCCGGCTGCCACCCGAGGCCGCCCGCTCCACCGAAGGAACTGCCCCGACGCCGGTGCTGGCCGAGCGGATCCGCCTGGCCGACCGGGTGCTGCTCGATCGGGACGACGGACCGCTGCCGGCCACCCCGGGCGCCGCACCCGGCCAGTACACCCGCCGCCGGCTCCGGTTGCCCGCCCCACACGGCACCTACCAGCTGACCCTCACCGTCGTCACCGAGCTCGGCAGTCCCAGCTGGCTGTGCCTGGAGGCCGAGCATCTGCCGGCCAGCCTCGGACTGCGCACCCCCGCCCGGGTCCCGGTGCCGGACCTCGTCCACCGCCTGCTGCCCCTGCTGGACGCTCTCGACGGGCCTGCGGAGGTCCGCCCGCACCCCCTGCTCATCACCGCCGGCGAGGTCGACGGCCTCATCGACGAACTCTGCGACCCGACCCGCCGGCTGCCCACCGTGGTCGCCAGCGTGCCGGCCGATCTGGATCCGCGCGCCTGGACGGCCGAGGTGCTGCACCCCCTGCTGACCGGGGTCACCGGACTCGCGGTCGGTTACATCCTCGATCCCGGTGCCCGGATCGCCTTCAACATCGCGCTTGAGTACCACACCGTCTACGGCGGAGCGGTGCGCACCTATCTGCCCGAGGTGGACCCGGCCTCCCGGCGGGACGCGCTGCGCCACCTGGTGCTGCCCAGGCATCGGATCGAAGGGCAGCCGCGCCGGGCCGCCGCCCTACTGGCCCGGGAGCCACGGCGGTTGGCCGCGCTGGCGCCGCTACCCGAGCCGCTGGCCCGGGTGCCGGTGCTGCGGGTGCGGCCCAGTCAGCGCCGCCCGGCTCCGTCGCTGCGGCCGCCGGTGCCGCCCGCCGCCGAGCTGACCGAGCTGGTCGAGGAGTTGACCCAGGCCCAACAGGCCGGGGTCGACGAGCTGCAGCGGGTGCGCCGGAGCCTGCACCGCTCCTGGCGCCGGGAGCTCCACCTGCGCGCCGAGAACGAGCTTCAGGGGACGGCGCTGCGCCGGGTCAGCAGCCAGCTGCGGGCGCTCAACAGCCGGCTCTGCCCGCCCGGTGAGGCGGCGCCCGATCCGGCGGGGCTGCTGGCCGAGGCACCGACCGGGCCGGTCAACTTCGCCGAACTGCTGGGGCGCATCGGCGAGTTCCCGTTGCTCAGCTTCACCGGGGACGAGAAGGAGACGCTTGCGCTGGAGAACCGCACGGTCGGCGGCAACTGGGTCAGACTCACCTGGGAGGGCCTGACCGCGCTCCAGGAGTACGCCACCGTCGCGGTCCTCGGCGCCGCCGGCGGCGACTTCAAGCAGTGGTGCGAGCGGGCCTGGGAGGGCGGCAGCCGGTTTCCACCGCGCAAGGCGGTGCGCGGGGAGTCGCGCACGGTCTGCAGTCACGCCAAGATGCGCCGGGAGCGGATGTTCGTCGTCCCGTCCTCAGTGGATCCGAGCGGCCGGGCCTTCATGGGCGCCCATCTGCGCATCGGGGGCGGTCGCACGGCGCCGCGCCTGCACTACCTGGACGACTGCTCGGGCAGTGGCCGGATCTACGTCGGCTACATCGGCATGCACCTCACCAACACCATGACCAACTGACCCACCGACGACCCACCGACGACCCACTGTCAACCGCGCCAGGTGCAGCGCGGGGTGACGGGGGTGGAGAGGAGCGACAACCTGGCCCATCGGACCCGGAAACTGTGGACAATGCTCTCGGGGGTATGCCACATGCCCGGCCATCCAAGAAGCGCCGGACGACGAGCACGGGGGACTTACCGCCGATGCAGGATTCGACCAAGCGTCAGTCAGCCCTCGATGCCGCGCTCAACCTCCGCAGCGGCTTTCTGTCCGCGGTCTTCGGCGGGGCGACCGAAGGCCCGGGATCAGGCAGCACGGAGAACGGTCCGGCGGGCGGTGGGTCGGCCGGAGCGGCTCCCGAGCAGGGCACCGGCGAGGGCGAGCCTGATCCGCAGGTGGCCGCGCACGTGCGAGCCGCCGAGCTGACGCACCATCGGACGACCACGGTCCGCGCCGAGCAGCAGCGCCTGGCGGAGCTGCTGGTCCGGCTCGCGCTGCCGGTCAACGCGATGGACTTCGAGAGCCAGCGCCGCAGTTACGAGCCCCGGCCGTACCCCGACGGCCCGTCGACCGAGGAACGCGAACCGACCTGGGCGGACTTCGAGCCGCCGGCGCCGTCGGCCGGCGACGGCAAGCGGTTGCTGGACTCCGGCTACCAGCGGGAGCTGGCCCAGGCGCGGCTGGCCCACCAGCGCGCGCTGCGTGAGTGGCGCGCCGGGCGGTCCACCGCCGCCGACCCGGCCGAGGCCGCGGCCCGCGCCGCGTACGAGGAGGCCGAGCGGGCCAGGGCACGTGCCGTACAGGAGTACAACGACAGTCTGGAGGAGTGCCAACGGGCCTACCGGGAGGCCGAGCCGGCCGCGGTTGAGTCGCTGCTCGAGCGGGCGCTGGCCGCAGCGGAGGCCACCACGCCCGAGCTGCCGGCGCCCTGCCGTGCGGTCTTCCGGCCGCTCACCCGCACGGCGGTGATCGACCTGGACCTGCCGCCGCTGGGCCTGGTCCCCTCGCTGGACGGGTACAAGCTCTCCTCGGAGGGCGACATCAGTCCGGTGCCGAGGGCTCCCGCCGACCGGGCGGCCGACTACCTGCGGCTGGTCTCCCGTCTGGCGCTGCGTGCCCTGCAGGCGGTGGACGCGGTCGACACCGACGGCATCCTGGCCGGCGTGGTGCTCAACGGCTGGCTGCGCGAACCGTCCGTCAGCTGCCTGCTCAGCGTCGACGCGGACCGGGACGCGCTGGCCCGGACCAGGCTGGTGACCGAGGCCGAGCTGGTCGAGGAGGAGGGCGAGCCCGGGGTCTACGCGGCCGCCGAGCAGGACGAGGCACTGGTCCGGCTGCGCGACCTCGGCGCCGCCGTGACGCCCGACCCGTTCGCCAGGGTGGCGGTGCGGCCGTGTGCCAGTGCGGGGGCCGCGGTGCCGGCGGTGGCGGATCTGTCGTCCGGGGAGTTCGCCCTGCTGGTCCGGGAGGTGCTCATCAAGGGCGGTCTGCGGGACTGGAGTGTGCGGTTGCGTGGGCAGGCAGGGCTGGTCGCAACGGGCGCGGGGGCTGCGGACAGTGCGCTGCCCGGCCGCTGGGTGGTCTGCGCCTCACGCCGGCCCGAACCGGTGGGGGCGGCCGAGCTGGTGATGCTGGCGGAGGCCGTGGCGGAGGAGTCGGCCGGGCACGGCCTCTGGCTCAGTACGGGCGGGTTCACCGACGAGGCGCTGGACTTGGTCGAGACCCCCGAGTACCGCCACCTCCACCTTGCCGACGGGCCGGGCTTCCGGGCCATGGCCGAGACCCACCTCGGCCTGCCGCTCGCCGTCACCGGGGTGTGAAGCACCGGGAGTGCAGGCCGCGGGTGCGCCGGCCGCAGGAGTGTGGGCCGCTGGTGTGTGGGCCGGTGGTCACTCCGAGGCGGCGGCTGGGCGGCGTGCGGCCTGTGCATACGCTGCCTCGGCCCGCCGGAGGACCTTCAGCATCACGGTGACCTCATCCGGGTCGGCGCCGCTGAAGTACTCCTGCGCCACCTCCTGGCGGACTTGCGCCAGCCGCTCCACGGCGGCCCGTCCGGCCGCGGTCAGCACCAAGCCCACCGCCCGCCGGTCGGCCGGATCGGGCACCCGCTCGACCAGCCCGCCCTGCTCCAGGGCGTCCACCACGGTGGTCGCCGAGCGCGGGGCGATGTTCAACCGGTCGGCCAGCTCACTCAACCGGATCGCCCGGCCGGGAGTCTCGCACCGGTCGGCACGCTCCAGTACCCGCAGCGCCCGGCCCTGTCCCGGGGTGAGGCCGTACGGCTCCAGGCGGTGCACGGTCCGATGGCGGATCCGCTTCATCGCCCGGTTCAGCTCATCGGCCAGCTCGGCGATGTCGGTCGCCGCCGCGCTGCCGTCCGCGTCCGCGCTGCCGTCCGCCTCTGTACTGCCGGCAGCCTCCGCGCCTTCACCCGGCCCCCCGCTGCCGGCCGCGTCCGCGCTGGCGGCTGCCTCGGTAGTGCCAGCCGGCTCAGCGGTGTCAGTGGTCGCAGCGGTTCCGGGCCGGCGGGCGTCGGTGGACGGGCTGGACATGCGGGCTCCTCGGCGTTTCAGGTGCGGTCAGCGTAGTCCTCGGGGCCAGTGCCGAGCCAGCCACATGATGAGCCAGGCTCAGTTCTTCAGATCGACCAGCTCGACCAGCTCCGCCAAATCACCCAGCCCGGCCACCCCGGTCACCCCGGTCACCCCGACCCGTCAGCCCGCTCGTGCCGCGGCAGCCATCGCAGCCATCGGGCCAGGCACCAGAGCACCAGCCCGGACAGGCACCAGCCGGCCAGCACGTCCAGGAACCAGTGGTAGTCGCACCAGATCAACCCGGCACCCACTCCGGCCCAGAGCAGCGCGGCCACGGCGGTGAACGGCCACGAGCGGCGAACGGTACGGCCCAGCAGCAGCGCCGTGACCCCGAAGCTGATGGCGGCCGTGGTGGTGTGCCCGGACGGGTACCAGCCCCACTCGTGCGGCTGCAGCGGCTCGCCGAGCGGCCCGGGACGGGCGAACCAGGCCTTCGCCGGCACCACCAGCAGCGGGATCAGCACCGCGGCGCCCGCGGCCACCGCCGGCGGCAGCCACCGGTGCGGCCGACCGGTACGCCAGAGCCGCCAGGCCGCGATCACGCCCGCGCCGAGCAGCACCGGGATCGCCGGAACCGTCGAACCGAGGTCGGAGAGGAGATGGGCCAGCCCGTCCAGCACCCCGCTGTGCAGGGAGCCGCGCAGCTGAGCGGTGCCGTGCCGGACGGCGCGGTCCAGGCCGAGCAGCGGTCCGTTCACCGCCACCAGCCAGGAGACCGCCGCCAGCAGCAGACCCAGCAGCAGCGGCACGGCCGGCGCGGCGAGCAGCCGCGCGGAGACGGCGAGGAGCCGCCCCGGAGCGGGGGGGAGAGCCCCGGGGCGGCTGGGGTGATCGCCGTTCCGTGCGCCCCGGGGGGTTTGGGCCGGACGGGCGGTCGATCGGTCCTGTGTGGGCGCCGTCGCCGGCGCCTGGTTGTCATCTCGGGCCGGCACGCCGACCGTGGGATGAGGCTCGCTGTCCATCTGCCCTGACACTACGTCAACAGGATTCGGCCCGGGTGGAGCCCGACCGGGTTCGCACAGCATCTTCACCTCGGCGGAGGCAACCTCCACCGGGTGTCGAATGTCTGCGCGCCGCCGCGCCCGGCCGGTGAGGGTGGCCTGGGCGCGACGGCGCGCGGCATGCGACGCGGGATCGGACCGACGGGATCAGCCGCCCGCCGGGTCCGGACCCAGCGGGATCAGACGCCGGCGAAGGCGCTCTCGATGATGTCCAGGCCCTCGGTGAGCAGGTGCTCCGGCATCACCAGCGGCGGCAGGAAGCGCAGCACGTTGCCGTAGGTGCCGGCGGTCAGCACCACCAGGCCCTCGGCGTGGCAGGCCTTCGCCACCGCGGCGGTGACCTCCGCGTTGGGCTCCTTGGTGCCCGGCTTGACCAGCTCGATGGCGATCATCGCGCCACGGCCGCGGACCTCGCCGATCACGTCGTACTTCTCCTGCATGGCGCGGAGCCGGCCGAGCATGACCTCGCCGATCCGCTGCGCCTTGGCGTTGAGGTCGAGCTCCTTCATGGTCTCGATGGCGCCCAGCGCGGCGGCGCAGGCCACCGGGTTGCCGCCGTAGGTGCCGCCCAGGCCGCCCGCGTGCGCGGCGTCCATGATCTCGGCGCGGCCGGTCACGGCGGCCAGCGGCAGACCGCCGGCGATGCCCTTGGCGGTGGTGATCAGGTCCGGGACGATGCCCTCGTCCTCACAGGCGAACCACTGGCCGGTCCGGCAGAAGCCGGTCTGGATCTCGTCGGCGACGAAGACGATGCCGTTGGCCTTGGCGTACTCCGCGATGGCCGGCAGGAAGCCCTTGGCCGGCTCGATGAAGCCGCCCTCGCCCTGGATCGGCTCGATGATGATCGCGGCGACGTTCTCGGCGCCGATCTGCTTGTTGATCATGTCGATCGCCTGCGCGGCGGCCTCGGCGGCGCAGTTCTCCGCGCCGGTCAGCCAGCGGTACGGGTAGGCCACCGGCACCCGGTAGATCTCCGGGGCGAACGGGCCGAAGCCCTGCTTGTACGGCATGTTCTTCGCCGTCAGGCCCATGGTGAGGTTGGTCCGGCCGTGGTAGCCGTGGTCGAACACCACCACGGCGGTGCGCTTGGTGTAGGCGCGGGCGATCTTCACCGCGTTCTCCACCGCCTCGGCACCGGAGTTGAACAGCGCGGTGCGCTTGTCGTGGTCGCCCGGGGTGAGCTCGTTCAGCTGCTCGGCCACCGCCACGTAGCCCTCGTAGGGGGTGACCATGAAGCAGGTGTGGGTGAACGCGGCCAGCTGCTCGGCGGCCTTGGCGACCACGGCCTCGGCGCTGTTGCCGACGTTGACCACGGCGATACCGGCACCGAAGTCGATCAGGCTGTTGCCGTCGACGTCCTCCAGCACACCCCCGCCGGCGCGCGTGATGTAGACCGGGAGGGTAGTGCCGACCCCCGCGGCGACCGCGCTGAGCTTGCGGGCCTGCAGCTCCTGCGACTTCGGGCCGGGGATCGCGGTGACCAGACGGCGCTCCTGCGGGAGCAGCGGTGCGGCGCTCATAGAGGTATCTCCAGGGGGTCGGCTCGGATTGTCTCGGTGCTCGCAGGCTAAGGCCGCCGCCGAGCCCACGGCATGCGCCAGTGGGGAGCACTGAGCCGTCCGACTTGTCCGGCCCGGCCAGCGCCGCCGTGGCACGGCCGATCAGGCCCCGCTCCACTACATTGAGCGCGGGCGTGTCGTCTGCCGGGCGGCGCGGGTATCCAGAATGCCGGGTGCGTCGGGGCGAGGGAGCGGGGCCGCAATGGGACTGGACGGTACACAGGGCCAGCCGGGGCGACTCCTGGAACCGGCAGCCGTGCCACGGCAGGCCGGCGGGGAGGTACGGGGGCTGCGCGGGTGGCTGGCGCAGGAACGGCCGGTGGCAGCACCGGGGGTGTACCGGCTCGGCCCCCAGCCGGACACCACTGCTTATACCGAGTCGGGTGAGCCGCAGACCGCCGCATGGCCGCTGCTGGTACGGGCAGTGCTGAACCTCATAGCGGCGCTTCTGGTGTACCGGTACGGCAACACACCAGTGCTCTATCTGCTGAAGTACACCGTCTGGCCCAGCAATCCGACGGAGGCTCAGGTCGCGTTCGGAGAGTACGGCGTCCGCATCGTGGTAGCGGTGTTCGCGGTGGTCGTGTTTGGGCGCATGGGGCGCTGGCGGGAGGTGTACAGGCGCTTCCTGACACCCACCGAACTGCGGCGCCGGGCTGAACTGGTCCGGTCCCGGGCAGTCACCAGGGAGGACGGCGCGCCTCAGCCTGAGAAGGTCGAGTCGGTACTGGAAGCCACGATGGACCCCTGGGCCGCCCTGCGCACTCCCGCGCTGGCGGGGTCGCTCGCGTTGCTGGACGCGGATACGCAGGCCAACCGGGTGAGTGATGTCGACTATGTGCGGATCCACCGGGTGCACCAGGAGGTCGCGGCGGAGGCGGCGTTGCTGGCGCGGTTCGCGGAGCAGGTGGCGGCGCGGGGGGCGGGGGCCTGTGTGCACCCGTCGGAGCAGCGTGACGTGCCGCAGCCGCGGGTGGTGGAGCACGATCTGCTGGTGGGTCAGGTCCGGTTGGGCCTCGCGCAGGACGTGGTGAAGAACCCGGCCGCGCACCGGGGGGCCGCCTTCGCGCTGGACCGGGAGCTGCTGGCCACCTCGCTGCTGGCGGTCGGGCCGGCCGGGACGGGGAAGACGGCGCGGCTGGCGCGGCCGGTGGCGGAGGCGCTCTGCCTGCAGGCGCTGACCAGGTCGGCGTGTGCGGTGGTGGTCGGCGCGGCCGAGGCGGACCTGGGGCCGGACTCCGGGTACGACGTGGTGATCGCGCCGGGCGATCCGTCGTCGCCGTACGGGTTGGACCTGTACGGCGGGGCGAACGACCCGGACGGCGCGGCGGCCCGGTTGGCGGACGCGCTGCTGCCGGACGAGTTGTCGGCCCGCACCGAGAGCGCCCGGATCGCGTTGCAGCAGGTGGTCGGGCCGTTCCAGGCGGGGTACGGCCGCTATCCGGGACCGCGGGAGCTGCGTGCGCTGCTCGGCGGTGAGGAGGCGGCCTGGGCGGAGCTGGAGGAGCGGTTGCGGGCGGCCGACCGCTGGACGGCGCACGAGTCGGACGTCCAGCACCGCCGGGGCCGGCTGGGGCGGCTGGACGATCCGGGGTCGCTGCTGGCCGATCGGCTGGCGCTGCTGGACCGGCCGGCCTTCGCGGGCTGCTTCGACGGTTCGGCGGCGGACCGGCCGGCCTTCGCGATGCGGGCGCTGGAGCATCCGCTGCGGGTGCGGGTGAAGCTGCCGGAGCGCAGCCACCCGGAGGCGGCCCGGATCCTCTCCCGGCTGGTGGTCGGGCAGTTCCTGCAGGCCGCGGCGGCGCGTTCGGACCGTTCGCTCTTCGCCGGCCTGGTGGTGGACGACGCGGCGGCGGCGCTGGACAACGCTGCGGTGCAGGGGTTGCGCCGGCTGCCGGGGGCGAACGCGGGGGCGGTGCTGCTGCTGCGCAGCCTGGTGGACCTGCCGGAGGCGCTGCGGGTGCCGCTGTTCGGGGCGGTGGGCTGCCGGATGGCATTCCCGGGGATAGCGCCGTGGGACGGCAAGCTGTTCTCGGAGGCCTGGGGGACGGTGCTGGTGCGGGAGCGGGCGGTGACGCTGGCGCCGGACACCTCGGGCGGGATGCTGCGCAAGACCGGCCGGCTGCTGCGCAAGGTGCTGGCCGGGACCACGGCGCAGACCGAGAGCGTGACCACCCGGGAGGTGGAGCGGCAGCGCTGGTCGCCGTCGGACCTGGCGCACGCGCTGCCGACCGGCCATGCGGTGGTGTCGCTGACCGCGGTGACGGGGGAGCAGGTGCCGCCGCTCCTGGTCGATCTGAGGAACTGACGCAGGGTAACCGGCAAACGGGCATTCGGTTAGTTACGCTCCGGTGGATTAGGTCTCACGGCTTGTCCGAAGCGTCCATAATGAAGACGAAAGCCCCCACTGTTCGCTCGGCTGCAACGAGGCCGCCGGGTCGGTCCCACCGAAGGTGCCATGCCCCCCACACTCGCCTCCGTCGTGCGCAACTCCTCGCTCCATCTCACGGTCCTCGCCGGAGCGGACCACCTGGAGCGACCGGTCCGCTGGGTGCACACCAGTGAGCTGGACGACCCCACCCCGTTCCTGGAGGGTGGTGAGCTGCTGCTGACCACCGGGATCAAGCTGGGCACCAGCACCAAGAGCCTGCAGGCCTATGTGCACCGGCTGGCCGACGCGGGGGTGGTGGGCCTGGGCCTGGGGGTCGGCCTGTCGCACACCGAGGTGCCGCAGCCGCTGGTGGAGGCGGCCGCGCAGCGCGGGCTGCCGCTGCTGCGGGTGCCGGAGCCGACCCCGTTCATCGCGATCAGCAAGGCGGTCTCGGCGGCGCTGGCGGCCGAGCAGTACGAGGTGGTGACCACCAGTTTCGAGGCCCAGGAGGAGCTGACCCGGGCCGCGCTGGGCCAGAACGGCACAGCGGCCGTGGTGCGTCGGCTGGCGGCCCGGCTGGGCGGCTGGGCGGCGCTCTACGACAGCTCGGGCGCGCTCTCCGTGGTGGCCCCCGACTGGGCCGCCCGCCGCGCCGCCCGGCTGGCCACCGAGGTGGACCGGCTGCGTCGCCGCCCGGCGCCGGCCAGTGCCGCGCTGCAGGGCCGGGCGCCCGGCTTCGACACCGCGGACGAGGACTTCGTGGTGGTCCAGTCGCTGGGCGCCGACCGGCGGGCCCGCGGCTTCCTGGCGGTCGGCACCGAGGACCGGATCACCCCCACCGAGCGCTATGTGCTGAACGCGGCCGTCGCGCTGCTCACCCTCACCCTGGAGCGTTCGCGCGAGCTGCGGCACGCCGAGGAGCGGATGGGCGCCGCGCTGCTGCGGCTGGTGCTGGCGGGCCAGGTGGGCACCGCCCGCCAGGTGGCCACCGGGCTGTTCGGCGGCCTGCCGGAGGGCACGATACGCATCCTGGTGGCCGGCGCCACCCCGGCCGGTGAGCGGGACGACGCCGGGGTGCCGGTGCACGACCTGACGGAGCTGGCCGAGCGCGCCGAGCAGGCCGGCGGGCGGGCGGGCGAGAAGCTGCTGGTGGCCCGCGAGCCCGCGCGGGACGTCAAGGAGGGCACCCCGCACGGCGAGCGCCTGGTGCTGCTCGCGGTGGACGGCGGCGCGGTGCACCGGGCCTGCCTGGGCGCGGTCGAGGAGCACGAGGGCCTGGCGATCGGGGTGTCCGCGGCGGCCCCGGTGGAGGACGCCGGCAGCGCCTACGCACAGGCCGAGCGGGCCCTGGCGGTGGCGCTGCGCGGTGGCCGCCGGTCGGTGGGGCACGAGGAGGTCGGCGCCGGGTCGCTGCTGCCGCTGCTGGGCGAGGACGCGGTGGCCGCGTTCGCCGAGGGCCTGCTGCGTCCGCTGCGCGAGCACGACCGCACGGCCCGCGGCGATCTGGTGGCGAGCCTGCGGGCCTGGCTCTCCCGGCACGGCCAGTGGGACGCGGCGGCGGCCGACCTCGGGGTGCACCGGCACACCCTGCGCTACCGGATGCGCCGGGTGGAGGAGCTGCTGGGCCGTTCGCTGGACGACACCGATGTGCGGATGGAGCTCTGGCTGGCGCTGCGCTCCGGCGAGGAGTCGGCCACTCTGTAAGGCCTGCGGTGGCGCACTGCGCCACCTTGGCCAATCCGTTTCACCCGGTCGGCCCCCTACCTTTGTCCGGGTAATCCACCGACGATGAGAGGGCCGGTAGCACCGTGACCACGACCCACGCATTCTGGCTGGCCGGGCGTCAGGCGACCGGCGAGTCCAGCTTCGAGGTCCGCCACCCCTGGGACGACAGCCTGGTCGGCACGGTCAGCGTGCCCACCGACGCCCAGGTGGACGAGGCCGTGGCGGCCGCAGAGGCAGCCCTGCCGGTCTTCGCCGCCACCCCCGCGCACGTCCGCGCCACCGCCCTCGACCATGTCGCCCGCCGCCTGGTGGAGCGCACCGAGGAGATCGCCCGGCTGATCACGGCCGAGAACGGCAAGCCGGTCAAGTGGGCCCGCGGCGAGGTCGGCCGGGCCGCCTCGGTGTTCCGCTGGGCCGCCGAGGAGGCCCGCCGGACCAACGGCGAGACCATGCGCCTGGACACCGACCCGGGCGGCGTGGGCCGGTTCGCCGTGGTGCGCCGTTTCCCGCGCGGCGTGGTGCTGGGCATCGCCCCGTTCAACTTCCCGCTGAACCTGGTGGCGCACAAGGTCGCCCCGGCGATCGCGGTGGGCGCCCCGATCATCCTGAAGCCGGCCCCGGCCACCCCGCTGTCCGCGCTGGTGCTGGGCGAGATCCTGGCCGAGACCGAGCTGCCGGCGGGCTCCTGGAGCGTGCTGCCGGTCGAGAACGCCAAGATGCCCGCGCTGGTCCAGGACGACCGCCTGCCGGTGATCTCCTTCACCGGTTCGGACAAGGTCGGCTACCAGATCATGGACTCGGTGCCGCGCAAGCACGTCACCCTGGAGCTCGGCGGCAACGCGGCGGCCGTGGTGCTGGCCGACTACTCCAGCGAGGCCGACCTGGAGTGGGCCGCCACCCGGATCGCGATGTTCGCCAACTACCAGGGCGGTCAGTCCTGCATCTCGGTGCAGCGGGTGATCGCCGACGCCGCCGTCTACGACGCGCTGGTCGAGAAGGTGGTCGCCAAGGTGCAGGCCCAGGTCACCGGCGACCCGTCGGACGACGCCACCGACGTCGGCCCGCTGGTCGACGAGAATGCCGCCAAGCGGGTCGCCGACTGGGTCGGGGACGCCGTGGCCAAGGGCGCCAAGGTGCTCGCCGGCGGCACCCGGGAGGGCGCCAGCTACGCGCCGACCGTGCTCGCCGACCTGCCGGCCGACGCGATCCTGGCCACCGCCGAGGTGTTCGGCCCGGTGCTCTCGCTGCACCGGGTGGACTCCACCGAGGAGGCCTTCGCGGCGGTCAACGACTCCAAGTTCGGCCTGCAGGCCGGTGTCTTCACGCATGACGTGCAGACCGCGTTCCGGGCCCACCGGGAGCTGCAGGTGGGCGGTGTGGTGATCGGTGACGCGCCGTCCTACCGCGCCGACCAGATGCCCTACGGCGGCGTCAAGGACTCCGGTGTCGGCCGCGAGGGTGTGAAGTACGCGATGGACGACTTCACCTACGAGCGGGTGCTGGTGCTGACCGGCCTCGACCTCTGATCCTGGCCGCACCGACCGGCCGTCACTACTGACGCAGAGTCACCGAATCCCGTCGCCGTACTCCGGCGGCGGGGTTCGTTGTTTCCCCGTGTTGCCAGCAAGTTCCAAGATTTCGCTACCTGTTGGTTCTATTGACCGGTCCAGGACAGCTGATTACGCTCAGCGGCGGCTCGGCAGTAACTGAGCCTTCCCCCACAAGTACTCAGGTTCGGCGCCACTCCCACAGGCGCGGCCGCCCCATGCCCGCCCGCACCTCCCCGCGGGCGCCGGCCGCTCCAGAGGGTCCCCATCGACCACCCTCATCGAAGGGCACCACCGTGTTGCGTTCGATCAAGCACTCCGCCGGCGTGGCCGTCGCGCTCACCGCCGCCGCCCTGCTCGTCGCCGCTCCCGCCAACGCCCAGGCTCCGGAGACCGCGGGCCACGCGTTGCACACCAACTCCCACGCCACCACCGCCAGCGGCGGCAACCTCGCCTACGGCGGTGGCAACGTCGTCACCAGCCCGACCGTCTATGTCGTCTACTGGGGCTCTCAGTGGGGCTCCAGCAGCATCACCAACGACCCCGCCGGTGAGGCCGCGCTCCAGCTGAGCTTCTTCCAGCACGCCTACGGCGCCGGCGACACCTGGTCCAACTCGCAGACGCAGTACTGCCAGGGCGTGGCCACCGGCACCACCCAGTGCGGCGGCTCCGGCACCCACGTCGGCCACCCGGCGTCCAACCCGGTCGGCGGCACCTGGCTGGACAGCGGCGTCACCGCCCCCAAGGCCCCGAGCAGCACCCAGATCGCCACCGAGGCGCAGCGGGCCGCCGCGCACTTCGGCGTCTCCGGTGACAACGTGCAGATCATCGTCGACGCCCCGACCGGCGTGGTGCCGAAGGGCTTCAAGACCTCCTACTGCGCCTGGCACGACCACACCACGGTGAACGGCGCCGACCTGCCCTACACCAACATGCCGTACGTCGCGGACGCCGGCTCCGGCTGCGGTGCCAACTTCGTGGCGACCGGCTCCAGCGGGGTCAGCGGCACCAGCGAGGGCGTCACCATCGTCGGCGGCCACGAGTACGCCGAGACCCTCACCGACCCGGCGCCCAGCAGCGGTTGGACGGACAGCACCGGCTCCGAGACCGGCGACAAGTGCGCCTGGGTCTCCAGCGGCCAGGGCGCGTCGTCGATCGCCGACCTGAACGGCGTGAACTACGCCGTGCAGTCGCTGTGGAGCAACAACTTCGGCAACGGCGCGGGTGGCTGCGTGACCTCCTACACCAGTGCCACCAACCAGAACTGACGGATCGTCAGCGGCGGCCCCGGCCGACTCGGCCGGGGCCGCCGCCCCGGATGGAAGGCCGCCCCCGAGGTGCGACGCCCGCTGCTCCTGCTCCCGCTGCTCCTGCTGCCGCTGACCGGCTGCGCCGGCTCCTCCCCGAAGCCGGCCGCCGCCAAGCCGGCGACCCCCGCGCCGGCCGCCACGGCACCGGCGGCCGCGGGGTCCGCGACGGCCTCGCCCGCCTGCCAGGCCCCGCCCGACGCCGTCCTGCCGCACACCGACGGCAGCCTGGCCGAGACCGACCACGGCACCTACTGCCTGGCCCCCGGCGGCCGCCTCACCGTCTTCCTGACCACCGCCGGCCCGACCGGCTGGTCCTCGGTGCACAGCTCCGCCCCGGCGGTGCTGGCCGCCGCCCAGGACCCGGTCACCGCGCCGATCGGCGTCACCGCCGGGCTGTTCGCCGGCGCCACCCCCGGCACGGCCGAGCTGACCAGCCAGGACGGCAGCGGACACAGCTGGCGGGTCACGATCGTCGTCCGCTGACACCCCTCGCGGACCCGGCGTAAGGCCTGGAAGTAAGCCCCGGCTCGGCATCCGGGCCCGGCGGGCGGGCCGGGCAGGCCACAATGGTCCCCATGAACTCGCTCGCCCATCCGCAGCTGCGCTTCACTCCGACCGTCGACGACCCGTCAGGTCCGCGGGAGCTGGTGATCCTCGGATCCACCGGCTCGATCGGCACCCAGGCCATCGACATCGTGCTCCGCAACCCGGACCGGTTCCGGGTGGTCGCGCTCTCGGCCGCGGGTGGACAGGTGGAGCTGCTCGCCGAGCAGGCCTTCCAGCTGGGGGTGCACACCGTGGCGGTGGCCCGCCCCGAGGCCGAGGCACCGCTGCGGGCCGCGCTGGTCGGGCGCGCCGCCGGGCGCCCGCTGCCCGCCGTGCTGGCCGGTCCGGACGCCGCCACCGAGCTGGCCCGGCTGCCCTGCCACTCGGTGCTGAACGGCATCACCGGCTCGATCGGCCTGGCGCCCACGCTGGCCGCGCTGCGGGCCGGCCGGGTGCTGGTGCTGGCCAACAAGGAGTCGCTGATCGTCGGCGGCCCGCTGGTGAAGGCGTTGGCCGCGCCCGGCCAGATCGTGCCGGTCGACTCCGAGCACACCGCGCTGTTCCAGGCGCTGACCGCCGGCACCCCGCGCGAGGTGCGGCGGCTGGTGGTGACGGCCAGCGGCGGCCCGTTCCGCGGCCGCACCCGGGAGCAGCTGGCCGGCATCACCCCGAAGGACGCGCTGGCGCACCCCACCTGGGCGATGGGCCCGGTGATCACGATCAACTCGGCGACCCTGGTGAACAAGGGCCTGGAGGTGATCGAGGCCCATCTGCTCTACGACATCCCGTTCGACCGGATCGACGTGGTGGTCCACCCGCAGTCGGTGGTCCACTCGATGGTCGAGTACACGGACGGCTCCACGTTGGCCCAGGCCAGCCCGCCGGACATGCGGATGCCGATCTCGCTCGGCCTGGGCTGGCCCGACCGGGTCCCGGACGCGGCCCCGGGCTGCGACTGGACCAAGGCCGCCACCTGGGAGTTCTTCCCGCTGGACGACGAGGCCTTCCCGGCGGTGGCGCTGGCCCGCGAGGTGGGTACGCTCGGCGGCACCGCGCCGGCCGTCTTCAACGCCGCCAACGAGGAGTGCGTGGCCGCGTTCCTGGACGGGCGGCTGGCCTTCACCGGCATCGTGGACACGGTCGCCAAGGTGGTCGCAGAGCACGGCACTCCGGTCCGGGGAACTTCTCTGACCATGGAAGACGTCCTCGATGCGGAGGGCTGGGCCCGGGCCAGGGCCCGCGAGCTGGCCGCCGGCTGACCAGGGCGGTGGTACCAGGCGCGGCACCAAGGACGAAGATGGCCAGTGGGAGCGACATGACGGAGGACCAGCGGTGACTACGGCGATGACGGTGCTCGGCATCGTGGTCTTTTTCTTCGGGCTGCTGTTCTCCATCGCCTGGCACGAGCTGGGCCACCTCTCCACGGCCAAGCTCTTCAAGATCCGGGTGCCGCAGTACATGGTCGGTTTCGGCCCGACCGTCTGGTCCCGCAAGAAGGGCGAGACCGAGTACGGCGTCAAGGCGATCCCGCTGGGCGGCTACATCCGCATGATCGGGATGTTCCCGCCCGGCGAGGACGGCCGGATCACCAAGCGCAGCAGCTCGCCCTGGCGCTCGATGATCGAGGACGCCCGGGAGGCCTCCTACGAGGAGCTGCTGCCCGGCGACGAGGACCGGCTGTTCTACACCCGCAAGCCGTGGAAGCGGGTCATCGTCATGTTCGCCGGGCCGTTCATGAACCTGATCCTGGCGTTCGTGCTCTTCCTGGTCAGCATGATGGGCTTCGGCGCGGTGATGAACCTGCCGACCGTCGACTCCGTCGTCCCCTGCGTGCTCCCGGTCAGCCAGGCCAAGGAGACCTGCAAGCCGGACTCGCTGCCGTCCCCGGCCGGGGCCGCCGGGCTGAAGTCGGGTGACACCATCGTCTCCTTCGGCGGCCACCCGATCAGCACCTACAAGCAGTTGTCGGGGGACATCCGGGACTCCGCGGAGAAGACCGTGCCGATCGTGGTCAGGCGCGGTGGTCAGCAGCTGACCCTGAGCGCCACGATCCAGAAGAACACCCTCGCCAAGCTGGACCAGAACGGCGACCCGATCCCGGGCACCGAGACGGTGACCGGTTTCCTCGGCATCGCCCCCACCTCCGGGGTGGTCCGGCTCGGCTTCGGCGACAGCGTCAGCCGGATGACCGACATGGCCGACACCGGTCTGCACTCGCTGATCGCGCTGCCCGGCAAGATCCCGGCGCTGTGGGACTCGGTGGTCAAGGGCACCCCGCGGCAGGCGGACTCGCCGGTGGGCATGGTCGGCGCGGCCCGGGTCGGCGGCCAGGTCTTCGCCCTGCACCTGCCGGCCTCGCAGCGGATCGCGTTCATGATCAACCTGCTGGCCGGGATCAACCTGTCGCTCTTCCTGTTCAACATGCTGCCGCTGCTGCCGCTGGACGGCGGGCACGTGGCCGGTGCGGTGTGGGAGTCGATCCGGCGGCGGGCCGCGGCGCTCTTCAAGCGTCCGGACCCCGGGCCGTTCGATGTGGCCAAGCTGATGCCGCTGGCCTACGTGGTGGCCAGCATCTTCATCGGCTTCACCCTGCTGGTGCTGATCGCCGATGTGATCAACCCGGTCAAGATCAGCTAGCCCGACCGGTCAGGGGGCGTGCAAACGGGGCCTCGCGGGTGCCGTACCGTTGGACGCCGGGTGTGCGATTCCTGCGCACCCGGCGTCGCCCGTCACCTCTACATCGGGGAAACCTGCGCACATGACCGCGATCTCGCTCGGCATTCCGTCTCTGCCGCTCAAGCCGCTCGCCACTCGCCGGGTGTCCCGGCAGATCATGGTGGGCAATGTGCCGGTGGGTGGTGACGCGCCGGTGTCGGTGCAGTCGATGACCACCACGCTGACCGCCGACGTCAATGCGACGCTGCAGCAGATCGCGCAGCTGACCGCGTCGGGCTGCCAGATCGTGCGGGTGGCGGTGCCGTCGCAGGACGACGCGGACGCGCTGCCGATGATCGCGAAGAAGTCGCAGATCCCGGTGATCGCGGACATCCACTTCCAGCCGAAGTACGTGTTCGCCGCGATCGAGGCGGGGTGCGCGGCGGTCCGGGTGAATCCGGGCAACATCAAGGCGTTCGACGACAAGGTCGGTGAGATCGCGAAGGCGGCGTCCGAGGCGGGGGTGCCGATCCGGATCGGGGTGAACGCGGGTTCGCTGGACAAGCGGCTGCTGGAGAAGTACGGCAAGGCCACCCCGGAGGCGCTGGTGGAGTCGGCGCTGTGGGAGTGCTCGCTGTTCGAGGAGCACGGGTTCCGGGACATCAAGATCTCGGTGAAGCACAACGACCCGGTGGTGATGATCAACGCGTACCGCCAGTTGGCCGCGGCGTGCGACTATCCGCTGCACCTGGGCGTGACCGAGGCCGGCCCGGCGTTCCAGGGGACGATCAAGTCGGCGGTGGCGTTCGGCGCGCTGCTGGCGGAGGGGATCGGGGACACCATCCGGGTCTCGCTCTCCGCGCCGCCGGCCGAGGAGGTCAAGGTCGGCATCCAGATCCTGGAGTCGCTGAACCTGCGTCAGCGCGGTCTGGAGATCGTCTCCTGCCCGTCCTGCGGCCGCGCCCAGGTGGACGTCTACAAGCTGGCGGAGGAGGTCACCGCCGGGCTGGAGGGCATGGAGGTGCCGCTCCGGGTCGCCGTGATGGGCTGTGTGGTGAACGGTCCGGGTGAGGCCCGGGAAGCGGACCTGGGTGTGGCGTCGGGCAACGGCAAGGGCCAGATCTTCGTCAAGGGCGAGGTCATCAAGACCGTGCCGGAGTCCAAGATCGTCGAAACCCTGATCGAAGAGGCCCTCAAGCTGGCCGAGGAGATGCAGGCGGACGGCGTCGCCGCCGGCACCCCCACCGTGATCGCCGCCGACTGACGATGAGTGGGACACCGTGCTCGACCGAGGCCTGATCCTCCCGGGCGCACTGCAGGCCGCCCGCTCACTCGCCGCCACCCGGCTGCTGGAGGCCGCCGACCTGGTGGCCGCCCTCGAGGTGCTGCACCGAGACCCGGTGGCCAACGCCTTCGTGGCCACCCGGGTCGAGGCGGTCGGCCTCGACCCGTGGCGGCTCGGCGGCGAGATGTGGGGCTGGTACGACCAGCGGGGCCGGCTGGAGTCGCTCTGCTACGCGGGCGCCAACCTGGTGCCGATCAACGCCGGCCCGCAGGCCGTGCGCGCCTTCGCCGAGCGGGCCCGGCGGCAGGGCCGGCGCTGCTCCTCGATCGTCGGCCCGGCCGGTCCCGTCGCCGAGCTGTGGGCCCTGCTGGAGCGCAGCTGGGGCCCGGCCCGCGAGGTCCGGGCCCACCAGCCGCTGATGGCCACCAGCGAGCCGGCCGCCGAGGTGGCCCCCGACCCGCTGGTCCGCCGGGTCCGCCGCGACGAGCTCGACCTGCTGATGCCGGCCTGCGTGGCGATGTTCACCGAGGAGGTCGGGATCTCCCCGCTGGCCGGTGACGGCGGCCTGCTCTACCAGGCCCGGGTGACCGAACTGGTCACCGGCGGACGGTCGTTCGCGCGGATCTCGGAGCAGGGCGAGGTGATCTTCAAGGCCGAGATCGGCGCCGTCACCAAGGGCGCCTGCCAGGTCCAGGGGGTCTGGGTGGCCCCCGCGCACCGCGGCAAGCGGCTCTCCGAGGCCGGCATGGCCGCGGTGCTGGAGATCGCGCTGCGCGAGGTGGCCCCGGTGGTCAGCCTCTACGTCAACGACTACAACCTGCCGGCCCGGGCCGCCTACCGCCGGCTCGGGTTCCGTGAGGTCGGCGCCTTCATGTCGGTGCTCTTCTAGTCGCCCCTTCTCGCCAATGTCGCTGCTCTTCGGGCCGGTTCAGGAGTAACGTCCCGGGCATGGAGCAGCTCACCGAGGTCACCGTGCAGCCGATCGACCTGGCGGCCTGGGCGCCGTACGCCCTGGAGGTCCAGGCGCAGGCCTTCGGGCTGTCGGCGCAGGAGATCGCGGTGCGGCTGCACATCGTCGGGCGGCACGCCCAACAGCCCGGGGTGCTGGCCTTCGGCGCGCTCAGTGGCGGCCGGCTGGTCGGCTTCGGCTACGGCATGCCCAACCGGCGCGAGCACTGGTGGAGCACGGTGATCGAGCCGCATCTGGAGGCCCGCGGCCACGGTGACTGGCTGGACGACGTGTTCGCCGTCACCGAACTGCACGTGCTGCCCGAGTACCAGGGCCACGGCCTGGGCAGCACCCTGATCCGCACCCTCTGCGAGCGCTCCGGGCTGCGGCGCAGCATCCTCTCCGCGATCGACGCCGAGACCCCGGCCCGGCGGCTCTACCGCTCGCTGGGCTACCGCGACCTGGCCCGCGCCGTGCACTTCCCCAACACCGACCGTCCGTACGCCGTGATGGGTGCTCAACTCCCGTTGCTGGACGGCTTCTACAGCGCCCCGGCGAACTCCAGGTAGCGCTCGGCGCCGGCCCGGTCGCCGGTCGCCAGTGCGGTCAGCCCGGCGGCCACGGCGCGGAACAGCGTCCAGCCGCGCAGCCGGTCCGCATCCACCTCGACCGCCTCGGACAGCTGCTGCAGCCGGCGCCGGACGGCAGCCTGCGGGCTGGGCGCGGCGGCCAGCGTCTCCTTGCGGTCCTGCGCCAGCCAGGCCAGGTCGTAGGCCCGCTCGCCGACCAGCGGCTGCGGGTCGATGGCCAGCCAGGGCGCCCGGTCGGCGGCGAGCACGTTGCCGTGGTGGAAGTCGCCGTGCAGCAGCACCTGCTCGTCACCGGAGTCCAGCAGCCCGGCGGCGACCTCCACCGCCTCGTCCAGCAGCTGCCGGGCGTCCAGCCGGTCGGCCGTGCTCCGCTGCTCGCCCAGCCAGGCACTGCGCTGCGCCACCTGCTCGGACACCGGCGTGAACCGGTGGCCGGCTGGCGGCGCCGTCCAGAGCCGGCGCAGCAGGCTGGTCGCCTCCAGCATCGCCTTGGCCTCGGTCAGCGAGCGCAGCGGGATGTCGCCGTGCAGCCGCTCCAGCAGCAGGAAGCCCTCGGCCGGGTCGGCGTCCAGCAGCAGGACGGCGCCGCGGCCGGCCCAGTGCGCCAGCGCGGCGTGTTCCTGGGCGGTCTCCGGGGTGACCAGGCCGGCCTTGAGCACGGCGGGGGAGGTGTCGTCGCGGCGGACCAGGCAGATCAGGCTGAGCCGGCCGCCCGGATCGGCCACCCGGTCCAGGGTCAGCCGCCGCTGCTCCAGCTGCCGGGCCACCCGGTCGGGCAGCGCGGCGAGCCACCGCTCGCCGGCCGCGCCCTGGCGGGCGGTGACGCCCTGGCGCAGGCGGTCCGGAATGGTGAGCTGTCCTGCTGCTGGCGCCATGCCGGCCTTCCATGTGGTGCTTCCCCCGCTGCTTGCTGCCCATTGTCGGCCATCACCGCCGCCCGGCCGGGTAATGCGAGTGAGCTTGAAGGGCGCGCCGGTGTCGCTGTGCTCGATCAGCGGCTCCGCCGCGGAGAGGAGGGCCGAGCGAGTGCAGTGCCCGACGACCGTCGGCGCCGGGTCGGAGCGCCCGGAGGCGAACCGAGCGACAGGCCGGCAGGTCAGCGCGGCGAACCGGACGGCGCGGCGGCGGCCGGCATGCCCGGCAGCGGACCGGCGGTGCCACCCCAGTGGGCGCACTGCAGCACCGCGGTGGACAGCGCGGCGGCGGCCCGGGCCCGCAGGTCGCCGGTGGCGGCCGCGACCAGATCGCCGTAGACCGCGGTGAGCCGCTTCTCCACCTCGGCGGCCAGCTGCCCGGCCGCGGTGGCGTCCGGCACCGGGAACGGCAGCCGGTAGCCGGGGGCGGCGGCGGTCGGGGTGGCACCGGTGCCGTTCAGCAGCCGGTCCCAGGCGTCCCGGCGGGCCTGGTGGGCGGCGTAGCAGGCGCGGGCGTCGTCCCGCTTGGGGCCGGGCGGCAGCTTGGCGCCCACCACGCCGAATGCGTAGACGGCCGCGTGCTCGGCGGCCAGCGCGGCCTGCAGGGCGGCCGTGGCGTCGGCCGACGGCGGATCGGCGGCGCCCGGCGAGCCGGAGGCCGACGGTGTGGCGGACGACGGCTGGTCGGTGGGCGCGGGCAGCGGGCTCTGGTCGCCGAGCCGGACGGCTCGCAGCGCGCCGGCGGCCGCCACCGCGGCGAGCAGCCGGGCGAGCTCGGGGGAGGCGGTGGGCAGGTCGGCGAGCCGGGCCAGGGCGGTGCTCTTCTCGGCGGCGGCCAGCCCGGCGGCCCCGGCGGGGGAGCCGCTCGGCGAGTGGCCGGCGCTGGGCGCCGCACTGCTCGGCGAACCGCTGGCGCTGGCCGCCCCGCCGCCCGGCAGCCCGGTGGCCAGCGCGCCCCGCTCGGCGGTCACCTCGGTCTGCAGCTGGGCCAGCGGTGCCCCGCCGGCGGCCGCCACCGGCACCGCCGCGTACTGGGCGAGCAGCGCGTTCGCGCCGGCCACCGCCCGGGTGCGCAGCGGCAGGTCCGGATCGGCCTTCGGTGCGCCGGCCCGGTCGTGCGCCCCGCCGCCGGAGCCGGAGCTTCTTCGCGAGCCGGTGGTGCAGGCGGCCAGCAGACCGGCGGCGGTCAGCGCCCCGGTGGCCAGAAACGTCCGCCGGCTGGGCGACTGCATCGACGCGCTCCCCGTGGTCAGGCGGGAGCCCCCGGACCCCCGCTGCCGAGACATGACTGTGGGGCGGGCCGCAACGCGAACGACACATGGTGAAAATGTTGTGCCCACCCGGACGGACGCTACCGTTCGAATGCTCTTGCGCCTAGGCGGGGCTCGCCGCCGGGGCACCGGAATCGGCGGTTGGGGGGTCGACCCGATAGGCTTTGCCCGAGTTACGACCTCTGACAACAGCAGACGCGGCCGAGGAGTCACCCGGATGAGCACCACCCCCACCGATCGGTTGCGTGCCTTGTTGGAGCCGCTGGCCGAGCAGGCGGGCCTGGACCTTGAGGACGTCAAGGTGACCCAGGCAGGCAGCCGCCGCCAGCTGCAGATCGACGTGGACGCCGACGGCGGCGTGGATCTGGACGCGATCGCCGAGTTCAGCCGCGAGGTCGGCCAGGCGCTGGACGCCAGCGACCTGATGGGCAGCTCGGCCTATCTGCTGGAGGTCGGTTCCCCGGGCGTGGACCGCCCGCTCACCGCGCCCCGCCACTGGCGCCGCAACTCCGGCCGGCTGGTCAAGATCCAGCTGGCCGACGGCGGCGAGATCGTCGCGCGCATCCTGGAGAGCGACGAGGACGGCGCCCTGGTGGAGGTGCAGCCGGTGAAGGGCCGCGGCCGCCCCAAGGAGCGCAGGCTGGAGTTCGCCGAGGTGGCCAAGGCGCGGATCCAGGTCGAGTTCAACCGCAAGGAGGACGAGCAGCTGCTGTCCGACGAAGAGACGGACGAGCAGCCGCTCGCCGAGGAAGAAGAGGAGGCGTAGCCGTGGACATCGACATGAGTGCCCTTCGTGGGCTGGTCACCGAGAAGAACATCCCGTTCGACCTGCTGGTCGAGTCGATCGAGTCGGCGCTCCTCATCGCCTACCACCGGACCGAGGGCTCGCGCCGCCGCGCCCGCGTCGAGCTGAACCGCAAGACCGGCCATGTGACCGTGTGGGCGCTTGAGGACGCGAGCGAGCTGGAGGAGGGCGCGGAGCCCAAGGAGTTCGACGACACCCCGAGCGGGTTCGGCCGGATCGCCGCCACCACCGCCAAGCAGGTGATCCTGCAGCGCCTGCGGGACGCCGCCGACGACCAGACCTTCGGCGAGTACGCGGGCAAGGAGGGCGACATCGTCACCGGTGTCGTCCAGCAGGGCAACGACCCGAAGAACGTGCTGGTGGACATCGGCAAGCTGGAGGCGATCCTGCCCCCGCAGGAGCAGGTCCCCGGCGAGGAGTACAAGCACGGCACCCGGCTGCGCAGCTATGTGGTGGCGGTGCGGCGCGGTGTCCGCGGCGCCTCGGTGACCCTGTCGCGCACCCACCCCAACCTGGTGAAGAAGCTCTTCGCCCTGGAGGTGCCGGAGATCGCCGACGGCTCGGTGGAGATCGCCGCGATCGCCCGCGAGGCCGGCCACCGCACCAAGATCGCCGTGGTGTCGCGCCGCCCGGGCCTGAACGCCAAGGGCGCCTGCATCGGCCCGATGGGCGGCCGGGTGCGCAACGTGATGGCCGAGCTGCACGGCGAGAAGATCGACATCGTCGACTGGTCGGAGGACCCGGCCGAGATGGTGGCGAGCGCGCTGTCCCCCGCCCGGGTGACCAAGGTCGAGATCGTCGACTTCCAGCAGCGTTCCGCCCGGGTGATCGTGCCCGACTACCAGCTCTCGCTGGCGATCGGCAAGGAGGGCCAGAACGCCCGACTGGCCGCTCGGCTGACCGGTTGGCGGATCGACATCCGACCGGACACCGAGGGTGCGGACGGGGAATCCACCGCGCGCTAGTCGTGTTGTCGTAACAGAGTCGCGGCCCTGCCTTGATCGGTGGGGCCGCGTTCAGTCCCGGTTGAGGGGTAGACTTGAAGATGTCCGGCCGGACGCGTGTCCGCGCATGCCCTGAACGCACTTGCGTGGGCTGCCGCAAGCGAGCGGCCAAGCACGAGCTGTTGCGTGTCACGGCGGTCGAGGGCGTCTGCGTCCCCGATCCCCGGGCCACGTTGCCCGGTCGGGGCGCGTACCTGCACCTCGACCTGGCCTGCCTCGACCTGGCAGTCCGTCGCCGGGCGCTGCCGAGGGCCTTCAAGGCCCACGGTGCGCTTGACACGGATCCGCTGCGTGAGCACGTCGCGGCCAGGGCAGACAGTACCCCGGCGTCCTGAGGACCCTGGGGAGAACCACCGTACGGAGCACGGCACGGGCACCCAGGTGCGCCGCGCCACCAGTCAGGTACCTCGCGAGTTGGAAGTAGGTCGAGATTGCGATGAGCACTCGATGAGTACGCGATGAGTACGCCCATGAAGTAGCGACGGTCCGGCGGACGACTACCCCGGACTTATAGACAGGAGCGAAGTGGCTAAGGTCCGGGTTTACGAACTCGCCAAGGAACTCGGCTTGGAGAGCAAGGCCGTCATGGCCAAGCTGACCGAGCTGGGTGAGTTCGTCCGTTCGGCGTCCTCGACGATCGAGGCGCCGGTCGTGCGCAAGTTGACTGACGCTTTGGGAGCTACCCCGCCGTCCGGCGGTGGCTCGGCTGCCAAGCCTGGCCCGCGGAAGCCCGCGGCGCCCACGCCCGCCGGCGGTGCCGGCGCGGCGGCCCCCAAGCCGGGGGCACCCACCCCGACCCCTGGTCCGCGGCCCGCCGCGACCCCGGGTCCCCGTCCGACTCCGGCTGCGGCTCCCGCTGCGGCTGCGGCCCCGGCCGCCTCCGGCCCGCGCCCGGGTGCTCCGGCCCCGGCTCCGCGCCCGGCGCGTCCGGCGGCCCCGGCTGCCCCGGCGGCCGAGTTCTCCTCTCCGGCGCCCGCCGGCGAGGCCCCCGCGCGTCCGGCTCCGGCGCCGCGCCCGTCCGGCTCCGCGGCCGGCGGCGCCCGCCCGGGTCCGCGCCAGCCCGGCCCGCGTCCGGGCAACAACCCCTTCACCTCCGGCAGCGCCACCGGCATGGCCCGCCCCGGCGACCGCCGTCCGGCGGGGCCGGGTGACCGTCCCCGTCCGGGTGGCGACCGTCCGCGTCCGGCGGGTGCGCCGGGTGCCGGTGCGCCGCGTCCGGGTGGCCAGGGTGAGCGTCCCCGTCCGGGTGGCCAGGGCGACCGTCCCCGTCCGGGTGGCGACCGTCCGCGTCCGGGTGGTCCGGGTGCCGGTGCGCCGCGTCCGGGTGGCCCGGGTGCCGGTGCCCCGCGTTCCGACATGCCGCGTCCGGCCGGCCCGCGTCCGGGTGCGCCCAGCCCGTCCGGCATGCCGCGCCCGAACCCGGGCATGATGCCGCAGCGTCCCGGCCCGGGTACCGGTCCGCGTCCGGGCCCCGGTGGCCGTGGTCCGGGTGGCCCCGGCGGTCGTCCGGGCGGTCCGGGTGCCGGTGGCGGCGCCCGTCCCGGCTTCGCCGGTCGTCCGGCCGGTCCGGGCTCGCGTCCGGCCGGTGGCGGCGGCTTCGGCGGCCCCCGTCCGGGTGGCGGTGCCGGTGGCGGTGGCGGCTTCGGCGGCCCCCGTCCGGGTGGCTTCGGCGGTCGTCCCGGCGGCCCGGGTGCCCGTGGTGGCACGCAGGGTGCCTTCGGTCGTGGCCCGGGCGGTCGCCCGGCGCGCGGTCGCAAGTCGAAGCGGGCGAAGCGCCAGGAGTACGAGGCCATGCAGGCCCCGTCCGTCGGCGGTGTGATGCTGCCGCGCGGCAACGGCCAGACGGTCCGGCTGTCGCGTGGTGCCTCGCTGATGGACTTCGCGGAGAAGATCAACGCCAACCCGGCCGCGCTCGTCTCGGTGATGTTCAACCTCGGTGAGATGGTCACCGCGACCCAGTCGGTCGCCGACGCGACCCTGGAGCTGCTGGCCGGCGAGATGGGCTTCGTGCTCGAGATCGTCAGCCGCGACGACGAGGACCGCGAGCTGCTGGAGTCGTTCGACATCGACTTCGGTGCCGACGAGGGCGGCGAGGAAGAGCTGCTGCCGCGTCCGCCGGTGGTGACCGTCATGGGTCACGTCGACCACGGTAAGACCCGCCTGCTGGACGCCATCCGCAAGTCCAACGTGGTGGCCGGCGAGGCCGGTGGCATCACCCAGCACATCGGTGCCTACCAGGTCGCCGCGGAGGTCAACGGCGAGGAGCGCCGGATCACCTTCCTGGACACCCCGGGTCACGAGGCGTTCTCCGCCATGCGTGCCCGTGGTGCCAAGTCCACCGACATCGCGATCCTGGTGGTCGCGGCCAACGACGGTGTCATGCCGCAGACGGTCGAGGCGCTCAACCACGCCAAGGCCGCGGGTGTGCCGATCGTGGTCGCCGTCAACAAGATCGACGTCGAGGGCGCCGACCCGGTCAAGGTCCGCGGTCAGCTGACCGAGTTCGGCCTGGTGGCCGAGGAGTACGGCGGCGACACCATGTTCGTCGACATCTCCGCCCGCCAGGGCCTGCACATCGACCAGCTGCTGGAGGCCGTGGTCCTGACCGCGGACGCCTCGCTGGACCTGCGGGCCAACCCCGAGCAGGACGCGCAGGGTATCGCCATCGAGGCCCACCTCGACAAGGGCCGCGGCGCCATGGCGACCGTGCTGGTCCAGCGCGGTACCCTCCGCGTCGGTGACTCGATCGCGGTGGGTGACGCGCACGGCCGCGTCCGCGCCATGCTCGACGAGAACGGCAAGAACGTCGAGGAGGCCGGTCCGTCCCGTCCGGTCCTGCTGCTCGGTCTGACCTCGGTGCCGCGCGCCGGCGACAGCTTCATCGTCGTCGACGACGACCGCACCGCGCGCCAGATCGCCGAGAAGCGCTCGGCCCGCGACCGCAACGCCATGTTCGCCAAGCGTCCGATGCGGATCTCCCTGGAGAACCTGGACCAGGCGATCGCGGCCGGCGGTATCCAGCAGCTCAACCTGATCATCAAGGGTGACGTCTCCGGTTCGGTCGAGGCCCTTGAGGACGCCCTGGTCAAGCTGGACGTGGGCGAGGAGGTCGAGCTCCGGATCCTGCACCGCGGTGTGGGTGCCATCACCGAGTCCGACGTGGACCTGGCGATGGGCTCGGAAGCGATCATCATCGGCTTCAACGTCCGCGCCGAGGGCCGTGCCCGCACGGCCGCCGAGCGCGAGGGCGTCGACGTCCGGTACTACTCGGTCATCTACCAGGCGATCGAGGAGATCGAGGCCGCGCTCAAGGGCCTGCTCAAGCCGGAGTACGAGGAGGTGCGCCTCGGCTCCGCGGAGATCCGCGAGGTGTTCCGCAGCTCCAAGTTCGGCAACATCGCCGGTGTCCTGGTCCGCGAGGGCCTGCTGCGCCGCAACGCGAAGGCCCGCCTCATCCGCGACGGCAAGGTGGTCGCCGACAACCTCACCATCGAGGGTCTGCGCCGCTTCAAGGACGACGCGACCGAGGTCCGCGAGGGCTTCGAGGCCGGTGTCACCCTGGGGTCGTACAACGACATCAAGGTGGACGACGTCATCGAGACCTTCGAGATGCGCGAGAAGCCGCGCGTGTAAGCGTGCGGTGGCCCGCTGAGCGACTGGGCTGCGACGCAGCGAAGGTGGGGCTCGCCGCCCCCCAGCCAATGGCTGAGGGGGTCGGCGGGGCCCGCCCGCGGCGGAGGAGCAGCCCATAAAGCGGCATGAAAAGCGGTCGGGGCCGGTCGGCGGGAATTCCCGTCGACCGGCCCCGGTCTGGCTGTGTAGGGTCCTCGACAGCGGCCCCCGCCGCGGGGCGGGGGAACTACGAGGCCCTCAGGTCGGCGAGACCTGTCACACATGTTCGTGGGAACACTCACCTTCGACCTGCTGCTGGGCGATGTGCATTCGCTCAAGGAGAAGCGTTCGATCGTGCGGCCCATCGTGGCCGAACTGCAGCGCAAGTACAGCGTGTGCGCTGCCGAAGTCGGGAACCAGGATCTGCACCGGCGGGCCGAGATCGGCCTGGCGGTGGTCTCGGGCGAGCACCGGTTCGTCACCGAGATCCTGGACAGCTGTGAGCGGCTGGTCGCCGGCCGCCCCGAGGTGCAGTTGCTCTCCGCCAGGAGGCGCTACTACGGCGATGACGATGAATGAGTTCGGGCACGGCGGTGGAACGTCACCACCGTCACACCGACGAGGACGAAGAGCGCTCACACCACTGGGCGCGGGCCGGTACTTTGGGGCGTGGGCCCCGAAGACCGCGAGTCGATCGTGTCAGTCGACCGCAGTACCGTGCCCACTGCACGAGGAGGCAATGTGACCGACACCGCAAGGGCGCGCAAGCTCGCCGACCGCATCCAGGTGGTCGTCGCCCAGACCCTGGAGCGGCGGATCAAGGATCCGCGGCTGGGCTTCGTGACCATCACCGACACCCGCGTCACCGGCGACCTGCGGGAGGCCACGGTCTTCTACACGGTCTACGGCGACGACACCGAGCGGGAGGCCACCGCGGCCGCGCTGGAGAGCGCCAAGGGTGTGCTCCGCTCCGAGGTCGGCAAGCAGACCGGGGTGCGCTTCACCCCGTCGCTGACCTTCGTCGCGGACGCGCTGCCGGACAACGCGCGGAACATCGACGACCTGCTCCACAAGGTCCGGGAGTCCGACGCGGCGGTGCGCACTGCCGCCGCCGGGGCCCAGTACGCCGGCGAAGCCGACCCGTACAAGGCGCCCGCCGGCGAGCGCGACGCGGACGAGGACGAGTAGTCATGGCCGCTGAGCCGGCGGCGGCCGGTTCGACGAGGGCGTCCGTCACTTCGGTGACGGACGCCCTCGCGGTGCTTCCGGGGCAGCGCGAGCCGGCGCGGGGAGGTAGCGGACCGGACGGCTTCGAGCTGGAGTGGCAGCGGATCCTGGCGGCCATCGGCCAGGCCCTGACCATCGACTTGATCTGCCACATCGCCCCCGACGGCGACGCGCTCGGTTCGTCGCTGGCGGCGGGCCTGGCGCTGCGCTCCCTCGGGCACGAGGTGCGGGTCTCGTTCGGCGACGACCCGCAGGTGATCCCGGAGTCGCTGGCGTTCCTGCCCGGCCAGGAGCTGATCGTGCCGGCCGCCGCCGTGCCGGACCGGCCCGAGCTCGTGCTCTGCTTCGACGTCGCCTCCGAGGGGCGGCTCGGGCTGCTGCAGGACAAGGCCTTCGCGGCCCGGGCCCTGGTGGTCTTCGACCACCACGCCTCCAATCCGGGCTTCGGCACCCACCGGATCATCGACCCGACCGCGCCGGCCACCGCGGTGCTGGTGGACGAGCTGCTGCGGCGGCTGCGGGTGCCGCTCGACCAGCAGCTGGCCACCTGCCTCTACACCGGCATCGCCACCGACACCGGCTCCTTCAAGTACGCCGCCACCACCCCGGCCACCCATGAGCTGGCCGGCCGGCTGCTGGCCACCGGGATCCGGCACGACCTGATCTCCCGCCGGCTCTGGGACACCGCCTCGTTCGGCTACCTCAAGGTGCTGGCCGCGGCGCTGGACCGGGCCGTCTTCGAGCCCGACGCCGCCGGCGGGCACGGCCTGGTGTGGACCTGGGTGCCGTACCAGGACCTGGCGCTGTTCGGCGTCACGGTGGAGGAGATCGAGGGCCTGATCGACATCCTGCGCAAGCCGGCCGAGGCCGAGGTGGCGCTGGTGCTCAAGCAGGACCCGGACGGCACGCTGCGCGGCTCCTGCCGTTCCAAGGGCGCGGTGGACGTGGCCGCGGCCTGCACCGCGCTGGGCGGTGGCGGGCACACCTTCGCGGCCGGGTTCTCGGTCCGCGCTGCCGTGCCGGAGACGGTGGCACGGTTCAAGGCCGCTCTCTGAGCACGACGTAGAAAGATCTGATGAAGCGCAAAGGCACTGGGCCCGACGGCCTGGTCATCGTGGACAAGCCCGAAGGCATCACCTCGCACGGCGTGGTGGCCAGGATCCGGCGGCTGGCCGGGACCAGGAAGGTCGGCCATGCCGGCACCCTGGACCCGATGGCCACCGGCGTGCTGGTGATCGGGGTCGAGCGGGCCACCCGGCTGCTTGGCCACCTGATGCTCACCGACAAGACGTACGAGGCGACCATCCGGCTCGGCCAGACCACCATCACCGACGACCGGGAGGGCGAGGTCACCGCCTCCGTCCCGGCGGGCGGGGTGGGCCGGGCGGCGATCGACGCCGAGATCGCCAAGCTGACCGGCCGGATCATGCAGGTGCCGTCCAAGGTCAGCGCGATCAAGATCGACGGCAAGCGCTCGTACCACCGGGTCCGCGAGGGCGAGGACTTCGAGCTGCCGGCCAGGCCCACCACGGTGCACTCCTTCACGGTGCACGAGCTGCGCGAGACGGTGGCCGAGGACGGCACCGCGGTGCTCGACCTGGACGTCACCGTGGACTGCTCCTCCGGCACCTACATCCGCGCGCTCGCCCGCGACCTGGGCGCGGCCCTCGGCGTCGGCGGCCACCTGACGGCGCTGCGGCGCACCAAGGTCGGCCCGTACGACGTGGCGTCCGCGCAGACCCTGGAGCAGCTGGAGGAGCAGTTCTCGGTGCTGCCGATCGGCGCCGCCGCGGCTGCCGCCTTCCCGCGCTGGGACATCGGCGAGGAGGACGCCCGCCGGCTCTCCACCGGAGCCCGGCTCAAGTCCGCCGGGCTGGACACGGGCGGGCCGATCGCCGTGTTCGGACCGGACGAGACCTTCCTGGCGCTGGTCGAGGAGCAGGGCGGCCAGGCCAAGCCGGTGGCGGTCTTCGTGGGCTGACCTGCCCTGACTGCCCCTCACCTCGCCTCACTCGAACGGACGAGCGCGGGGTGTGAACGGGCGTGGTGAAGGGCGCGGGCAGGATGGCCCGCGCCCCGCGCCGGGCAGGCTCCCCGCCGTGAGCACGTGCGGGGAGGCAGCGCTATGACGGATGGCCGGCAGCCGGCAGGGACCGGCTCAGCCCTCGACCTGGGCGCAGTACTGCGACTGACCGCCCGCCAACTGGCCGGTGCGGCCGCCGGACCGGGCCGGATCGCCGAACTGGCCGCCGACCGGGTGGACCGCCCCGACGGGCTGGCCGGCGAGGAACCGGGCACCGCCCTGACCGTGCTGGTCGGCGAACCGGGCAGCGGCCGCACCACCGAGCTGGCCGCCCTGGCGGTGCGCCGGGCCGGCGGCGCCCGGGCCCTGCCCACCCTCTGGCTGCGCGGGGCCGACCTGAGCCCCGGCGACGCCACCCTGCTACCGGCCGTGCGGCGGGCGCTCGGCGGCGAGGTGCCGCCGTCCGCCGCGGCCGCCGTCTGCACCGCCGCCGGGCGCCCGCTGCTGGTGCTGCTGGACGCTCCGGAGGAGGCCCCGGCGGTGCTGGGCGCCGCCTGGTGGAGCGCCGCCGTGCGCGAGCTGGCCGAGTCGGGCGTGCGGCTGCTGGTGGCCTGCCGTCCGGAGAGCTGGGAGCCGCACCCCGGCGTCGGGCCGGTCCGGCTGCACCGCCTCGGCCCGCTGCACGGCGAGGCGCTGGAGCGGGCGGCGCACCGCTACGGCGTGCCGGTGCCGCCCGGTCCGGCCGACCCGCTGCGGCTGCGGCTGGCCGGCGACCTGCGCGCCGCCGGCGTCACCCACCAGCCGTGCGACCAGGCGGAGTTGGTCGGCGGCTGGTTCGACCTGCGGTGCCTGCGCGCCGCCCAGCGGCTCGCCGAGGAGGCGGCCCGCCCCGCCTCGCACCGCAAGGGCGTGCCCGCCCCGGTGACCCCCGGCCAGGTGCGCCGCCTGGCCGCCGCGGTCGCCGGGCGGCTGCACACCGCGGCCCGCCGGATGCTCGGCCTCGGGCAGAGCATCCTCGGGCGGTCCGACTTCGCGGAGCTCTTCCCGGCGGGTGGCGGCTGGGCCCGGGCGGTGCTCGCCGAGCGGCTGCTGGTGCCCGCCGGTGACGGCTACCGGCCGGCCCATGAGGCGGTCGCCGACTGGCTGCAGGGCCGGCAGCTGGGCCTGGACGCCGCCGTCGGCCGGGTGCTCGCCGCCCGGCAGCGGCCCGGGATGCCGCGCCACCGGATCCACCTGGTGGCGGCGGCCCTGCGGGCGGTCGGCGACCGGGGCGGCGCCCCCGCCCTGGAACCCTGGCTGCGCCGCCTCTGGCAGGCCCTCACCGACCCCGCCGCAGGGCCCGAGGCGCACTGGTGGGCGGCCCGGCTGCTGCGCGCCGCGCTGGCCGGCAGCCCGGCGCCGGCCACCCACCGCGCCCTGCTCACCGAGCTGGCCGGGCGGCTCGCCGCCGACGGCCCGCGCACCGCCCTGACCGGCTTCGGGCCCGCCTTCTGGGCGGGCCTGGCGCTGCCCGACCCGCTCCGCTGGGAGCTGCTCGGCCTCCTGATCAGGGCCGACGGCCCCGAGCAGGCCCACCTGCAGCACGCCGCGGCCCGGCTGCGCGCCGACGGCCCGGCCGCGCTGCCCCACCTGTGCCGCCGGCTCGCCGACGGGCGCGGCCTGCCGGCCCGCCCCGGCGTCACCGTCGCCGACCTGGTGCAGGACCTGCTCTACGCCCACCGGGCGCTCGCCGTCGACGAGTTGACGGAGGCCCTGGTGGCGGCGGCGCACCCGCGGGCGGACGCGCTGCTGACCGTGCTCGCCGCCGAGGAGCCCTCGGCGCTCTGCCGCGCGGTGGACCGGTGGAGCCATGACCCGCGCCCGGAACGCCATGTGGCGGCCGCGGCGTACGGGCTGCGCACCGCGCCGTACGCCGGCCGCTCCGGGCGGGAGCTGCTGCGGTTCACCGCGCTCACCCTGCTGGCCCGCGAGGGTGAACCCCAACTGCACGGCGCGGCACTGGCTTTGCTGGTCCGCGACCCGCTCACCCGCTCCGCCCACCTGACGGCGGCCCTGGCCGCCTACGCGGCTGACGACCCGTTCGTCACCCCCGAGATCCTCGGCCTGGCGCTGGCCAGTCACCCGGCCGCCGTGCTGACCGCCTTCGAGACCCGGCTGACCCGGCCCGGCGGCGTGCCCGGCCCGGTGCTGCGGGTGCTCGCCGAGGCGGCGCCGCTGGTGGGCGGCGGCAACGCGGCGAGCGCGCTGCCCGACCCGGCGACCCGGCTGGCCGGGCGGCTGCTGCACGGGCACCCCGAGTGGGCCGAGCCGGTCGCCGAGTACCTCGGTCGCCGACTGGCCCGGCAGTGCGCGGGGCCCGGCGATCTGACCGCCCTGCTCGGCGCCGCCCCGGGCGGGCGGCCGCCGGCGGTGCGCCGGGCGTTCGCCCTGATGCTGGCGCAGCAGCCCCAGCCATGGGGGTCCCCCCGGCCGGAGGCCGGGGGAGGCCGTGAGGTGCCCTCAGCCGCCGACCAGCCGCTGCGCCGGGAGTTCCTGGACCGGCTGCTGGCCACCGAACGCGACCCCGCCGTGCTCGGCCCGCTGCTGCGGCGGGTGGCGCAGCATGCGGACCGGCAGCCGCCGGAGCGCAGCCGGGCCGTGGTGCGCCGGCTCGCCGACGCCTGGCCGCAGGGCGACGGCGGCGCGCTCGGGCTGGACGCGCTGCTGGTGCGGTGCGCAGGGCACAGCGCCGCGTTCGCCCGGCTGCTCGCCGAGTGGCCGGACGATGCCCGACCGCCGGCCGGCGGGCCGGGCCTGCGGCGGATGCGGGCCCTGCTGGCCCGCGGCCGGGACCCGCAGTACGCGGCCGCCGAGGCCGAGCACGCCCCGGTCCTCGCCCTGCCGGTCGGCTCAGGGGGCGTTCCGGTGCCGGGCCGGCGGCGGGCGCATGGCACGCTATAGGGGTTCGAGTCGGAGCGTGCGAGCCCCCCAAGCGAGCGGGGCGGTCTGGTAGAGGAGCGGTCAGGGTGCAGCGCTGGCGTGGCCTGGAGGAGATTCCCGGCGACTGGGGACGCAGCGTCGTCACCATCGGTTCCTTCGACGGTGTGCACCTCGGGCACCAGCTGATCATCGACCGGGCGGTCGCCCGGGCCCGCGAACTGGACGCCAGAGCCGTGGTGGTGACCTTCGACCCGCACCCCAGCGAGGTGGTCCGCCCCGGCAGCCACCCGCCGCTGCTGGCCCCGCAGCCGTTCCGGGCCGAGCTGATCGCGGCGCGCGGTGCCGACGCGGTGCTGGTGCTGCCGTTCACCGTGGCGTTCTCCCAGGAGTCGCCGCAGGAGTTCGTGCGGCGGGTGCTGGTGGACGCGCTGCACGCCAAGCTGGTGATCGAAGGCCCCAACTTCCGGTTCGGCCACCGGGCGGCCGGCAATGTCGGGCTGCTCGCCGAGCTGGGCCGGGCGGCCGACTTCGAGGTGGAGGTGCTCGACCTGAAGGTGCGCGGCACGGCGGGCGGCGGCGAGCCGTTCTCGTCCACCCTGGTGCGCCGCCTGATCGCCGAGGGCGACATGGCCGGCGCCGCCGAGGTGCTCGGCCGGCCGCACCGGGTCGAGGGGCTGGTGGTGCGCGGTGCGCAGCGCGGCCGCGACCTGGGCTACCCGACCGCCAACGTGGACACCGTGCCGCACAGCGCGGTCCCGGCCGACGGGGTCTACGCGGGCTGGCTCAGCGCGCTGGGCGAGCGGATGCCGGCCGCCATCTCGGTCGGCACCAACCCGACCTTCGACGGCACCGTCCGCACCGTCGAGGCCTATGCGATCGACCGGGTCGGCCTGGACCTCTACGGGGAGCAGGTGGCGGTGGAGTTCCTCACCTACCTGCGCGGGATGGAGAAGTTCGACACCATCGAGGCGCTCCTCGACCGGATGGCCGACGACGTCAAGCAGGCCCGGGAGCTGACTGTCTGACGGAGCGTCAGAGCACGGCGAGGGCCGCGTCCGGACGAACCGGATGCGGGCCCTCGCCGGTCGCGGCGCCTACTGCGGCTGGGGCGGGTAGCCGTAGCCGCCCTGGGGCGGCTGCTGGGCCCACGGCTGGCCGGTCTGCGGGGCGCCCTGCTGCGGGTAGCCGTAGCCGCCCTGCTGCGGAGCGGCCGGCCACGGCCCGCCGGGCGCGGCCGGGTGCTGGCCCCACTGCTGCGGTGCGGCCTGCGCCTGCGCCTGCTGCTGCGGTGCGCCGGCCGCCTGCTGCTGCTGCCAGGCGGCCTGCTGCGCCTGCTGGACCCGCACGATGTCCTCGCCGACCAGGGTGGCCAGGTCGAAGTAGGACTCGCGGACCTTGGGCCGCATCATGTCCAGGTTGACCTCGGCGCCGGCCGCCAGGCTCTCGTCGAACGGCACCACCACGACGCCGCGGCAGCGGGTCTGGAAGTGCGCCACGATGTCCTCGATCCGGATCATCTTGCTGGTCTCGCGGACCCCGGAGACCACCGTGATGCTGCGCTGCACCAGATCGGCGTAGCCGTGCGCGGAGAGCCAGTCCAGCGTGGTGCTGGCACTGCTGGCGCCGTCGACGCTGGGGGTGGCCACGATGATCAGCTGGTCGGCCAGGTCCAGCACCCCGCGCATCGCGCTGTACAGCAGGCCGGTGCCGGAGTCGGTCAGGATGATCGGGTACTGGCGGCCCAGCACGTCGATCACCGCGCGGTAGTCCGAGTCGTTGAACGTGGTGGAGACCGCCGGGTCGACGTCGTTGGCGATGATCTCCAGGCCGGAGTTCATGTCCTGCGAGGTGTACTGGCGGATGTCCATGTAGCTGTGCAGGTGCGGGATGGCCGTCACCAGGTCGCGGATGGTGGCGCCGGTCTGCCGCTTGATCCGGCGGCCCAGGGTGCCGGCGTCCGGGTTGGCGTCGATCGCGATCACCTTGTCCTGGCGCTCGCTGGCCAGGGTCGCGCCCAGGGCGGTGGTGGTCGTGGTCTTGCCGACGCCGCCCTTGAGGCTGATCACCGCGATCCGGTAGCAGCTGAGCACCGGTGTGCGGATGATCCCGAGCCGGCGCTCGCGCTCCGCGGCCGCCGCCTTGCCGCCGAACTTCAGCCGCGGCGTCTGGCGCTGCTGCTTGGGCTGGCTGCGCAGCAGGCGGTCCGAGTTGAGCTCGACGGCGGCGGTGAAGCCGAGCGGCGCACCCTGCGCCACCGGCTGCTGCTGGCCGGGCTGCTGGAACGCGGCCGGGGCCTGCGGCATCGCCTGCTGCTGGCCCTGGTGCGGCTGACCTTGGTACGGCTGGGCCGGGGCGGGCTGCTGGGGGGCGGGCTGCGGTGCCTGCGGCGCCTGCGGACCGGTCGGGTAGCCGGGGTTGGGCTGCGGCCAGCCGGCCTGGCGCGGGTCCATGGGGGGCTGCGGGGCCGCGGGCTGCGCCTGGTTGTGCTGGGCCGGGCCGGGCTGGGCCGGAGCCGACTGGAGGGTCTGCGGTGCGGGCGGCGGACCCGGCTGCGCCGGGCCGGGGTGGGCCGGGCCGGGCTGCCCCTGCCACGGACCGGGCGCCTGAGCCGGGCCCGGCTGCCAGCCGGCGGAGGGGTCGGCCGGCGCCATGGGGACGCTGTCGGCGACCGGTGGCTGCGGGAGCGGTTGGCCGGACTGCGGCACCCCCGGCTGCTGCAGGTGCGCCGGGTAGGCGCTGGGCGGGTAGGCGCTGTCGGGCTGGCCCGGATAGCCCGGCTGACCGGGCTGCCCCTGGCCGGTGGGCGACTGCGGCGGGGCCACCCAGAACGACGTCGCCTCGGGTGCGCTCGGAGCACCCGTCGCACCCGGCCACCCGGGCGTCCCGCCGTGCGGCGCCGCCGGCGGGGCGTCGACCGGGTGCGGCTGCGGCTGGGGCTCGCCCGGCGGCGGCGCGGTGGCCGGCGCAGCTGCGGGCGGTGCCGGATCAGCCGGTGCGGGCACGGCGGCGGGGGTCGGCTGCGGCGCGGTCGGAGCGGGTACCGGTGCCGGTGCGGGCGCGGCGGTGGCGGGCGTCGCCGAGGGCGTCACGGCAGGCGTGGGCGGCGCCTCGCCCTGGGTGTACCAGGAGGGTGGGGTGTAGTCGGGCGCGTCCGACCAGTCGTCGTCGTCCTCCGCCGGGTTGTCGCCGACGTAGACGCCGTCCCGATCGCTGCTCACCTTGGGCTCCCTCGTGTTCGCCGCCGCTCTTCGCGGTGCCGTAGGCACAAGACTAGAACCTGTACCTTGCCAGGTTGACCGTGTGTTTGCTCCTACCTGACCGTACGGCGGCTGGATCGGGTCGCCCGACGCCGGGTCAGGGCTTCGCGTACAGCTGGTCCCGCAGGGCCAAGGTGTCCTGGGCGAGACCGGCCAGGTCGTCATCGCTCGGGCCGCCGCTCTTGTAGCTGGCCAGTTGGACGGTGCCCACGGTGCTGCGGTTGGCCCAGGTGCACCAGCCGAACTGGATGATCTGGCCGTTGTCGAGCCGCATGCCACCGCACTTGACCGGGATGTCGCCGGAACCGGCCGGGCCGGCCGAGTAGCTGTGCATCGGTGTGATCTGCTGGATCTTTGCCGCCTTGAGGTCGTCGATCGCCAACTGCATCCGGTGGGCCGGGTTGTCGACCTGTCCGTAGGCGGCGGAGACCTGGTAGTCGGGGTTGGTGCCCAAGGTGCCGTCCGGGCTGTAGGAGAGTTTGACTCGGGCCAGGCCGACGAACTGCTTTTCGCGGCCGCTCTGCTCGCTCTCGGCGTCGCTGCGCGGGCGGTCCGCGGCGGTCGGCAGGAGTAGCTTGAGCGGCTGGCTGCGGATCGTGACCGTGTTCGGCGAAACCAGCGTGTGCATGGTCGGCGGCGGGTTGAACTGCTTGGTGATCGTCGACCAGGTCAGCGCCACGACCAGCCCGACCGACAGCAGGGTGATCGGGATGGAGATCCGGACCACCCGCCAGTTGACGGGACCGAACCTGGACTGCCGGGGCGCGGTGGCGTACGGCGGTTGGTAGTTGCTCATGGTGGAGTTGACGACGCCTTCGTTGCGCTTCCGGTTGCTCAGTCGACCCGGCGGGCCGGGCCGAGCAGTTGCTGCTCCGGCTGCACCGGGTCGAGGCGCACGTACTGGCGGCGGATCCGGGTGGCCCACAGGGTGTACTCGTCGCCCAGGGTGGGCAGGGCGGTGACGTCCTCGGTGCTCACGGTCAGCAGCCGGCCGAGCAGCTCGGCCTCCGGCGGGGAGACCCGCTGGATGCCCACCAGGTCGGCGGAGTTGAGCACCCGGGCGGCGTTCGGCCCCAGGAACGGCAGCAGCGTCAGGGTGGACTGCCACGGGGTGGCGGAGAGCCGGCTGCGCGGCGGCTTCGGACCCAGGTCGCGCACCACCAGCACCGGAGCCGCCACCGAGGCGCCCTGCGCGCCGAGCCGCCCGATCTGATGCACCGTCACGCACGGCTGCCCGCCACCCGCCGCCTGCGCCAGCGGTGCCCAGAGCTGCGGGCGGGCCGTCTCCACCGCCACCCGGGCGCCGGTGGCGGCGGCCCGCAGCGCCAGGATCTGCGCTGTCCACACGCCGCCGACCAGCACCACGTCATAGGCGGTGGGCCGGAACAGGCCGAGCACCGAGGGCCGTTGCTCCGGGTAGTCCTCGCCGATCAGCACCCCGTCGTCGCCGACCGGGAAGGAGAGCGCGGCCAGGTCGGCGGGGGCCAGCACATGCTGTTCGCGGCGCGGGCCGCGCAGGCCGAAACCGGCCCGGATCCGGGTGGTGACCTTGCCGCGCTCCTGGGTGGGCGGGGTGGTCGGGTAGGTCTGGTAAGCCATCAGGAAGTCCCCCCGAGCGGCAGCGTGGCGAGCAGGCCGGGCACCTGCTCCTGGTCCAGTCGGGACAGGCCCAGGCCCGCGCTCTGGGCGCGCTGCTCCAGCAGCCGGCCGAACTTGGCGACGTCCTGCTCGCTGCGCGCGACCACCCGGACGTGCCCGCTGAGCGCCACCGAGCCGCCGGTGCCCGGGCGGGCGGTCAGGCTGAACGCGCTGGCCAGCGCCGGGATGCTGGTGACCAGGTTGACCAGGTCGGGCGAGGAGATCCGGCCCGGGCCGCCGGGGCGGCTGAGCTGCGGCCAGCGGGAGATCCAGTAGCTGGTGTGGAAGCGGTCGTCGACCCGCCAGAACCGCCGGTTCTCCTGGGTGCGGCGGGCCACCTGGCCGCCGCTGCCGGAGCCCTGCCGGCCGGTGGTGGCCAGCGGGTTGGCGCAGGTGGCGATGGAGAGCGCGGCGATCAGCTCCCGCTCGTCCAGCACGGTGGCGTTGAAACCGGCCCCGTTGAGCCGCCCGGCCAGCTGGTCGGTGACCCGCTGCAGCGCCTTGCGGGCGCCCTCCTCACCGCCGCCGCGGGCCAGCACCGCGGCGGCCGCGCGCTCCGGGTCGAGCTTGAGGGCGACCCAAGTGAGCCGCAGCGCGGGCGTGTTGGCGCCGTCCGGCAGCGCCTGGTAGGCGCGGGTGGCCAGCGCCTGCTCGGGCAGGTGCGGCGCCGGGGCGGGCTGGGTGTGCTGGACCAGCTGCACCGACTCCAGGGTGATGTCGTCCACCGTCAGCGCCGAGCAGACCACGTCGAGCGGCAGCGGCATCGCGTTCCGCGCCGGCCGCAGCGGCTGGTCCTTGGCCTGCACCAGCAGCACCGAGGTGAGGAAGGTGCCGTCGCCGACGATGCCGGTCTCGCGGCGCACCGGACGGCCGCCGCCGAGGTCGGCCTCGGTGGCGTGGGTGGTGGTGTGCAGCGCCGGGTCGAGTTCGAGCACCGGGGCCAGCGCCGGGTCGGTGCCGGGCGGCACATTGGTCGGGGCGTCCTTGCGGCGGGCCCGCTGGAGCGATCGGATCCGCAGCGCCTCACCCAGGGGGCGTCCGTGCAGCGGCACCAGGGCGAAGACCAGCAGGGCCACGGCGGGCACCGCGAACCCGATGGCGGTGGCGCGGTTGACCGTCAAGCCGATGGCGACCAGTGCCACCGCGACTTCGATCAGCACCAGTTGCTGCAGCCGCAGCCGCCGGCTGAGCAGCCCCGGCTTGGGGTGCAGCTTGACCGGTACCGCCGCCGGGCCGGTTCCCGCGGCCCTGTCGTCGGCCCTGGCCGGCCGCTGCTGCGGCACCGGCGCGGTGTCGGCGGGCGGCTTGGCCCGGCCTCGTGCCGTCCTGCGTCGCCCTGGAGCGGTCTTGCTCGGCATCCCCCGCGTGACCCTCTCTGATTCGCTGTCACGGTCCGGTTGGCAGCGTACGGAACCGTACCCGTACCGTACTCACCGTCTGCCGCATCGTAGAGGGTTGGGCCGTCGGCCGGAGCCGCCGGGCGGCAGAATGGCGGGCTGGAAGCTCGAACAGGGGAGACGGAGCAGATGGCATCACGGCGGGACGAGCTCAACGCCTACACCTTCGCGCGCAAGCGGATGGTGGGCGCGTTCCTGCAGCCGGGCAACGGCGGAAGCGACGAGGACGCGCCGCGTCCGATCCGGGCGGTGGTGCCCTCCATCGTGGTCGGAGCGCTGGTGATGGCCGGCTTCGGCCTGTGGGGGATGATCAAGCCCAGTGCGCCGCTGGACTGGGACAGCGGCAAGAACGTGATCGTCGGCAAGGACTCGACGACCCGTTACGTGGTGCTGCAGAACCCGGACGGCACCAAGATGCTGCACCCGGTGGTCAACATGGCCTCGGCGAAGCTGGTGCTGCCGGCCGACTCCAAGGTGGTCTTCGTCGCCGACTCGGTGCTGGACCACTACAAGTCGCACGGTGCGACCATCGGGATCCCGTACGCGCCGGACAAGTTGCCGAGCGCGACGGATGCCGGGCAGGCGAAGAAGTGGTCGGTCTGCGACCGGCCGGGGTCCGACGACAACCACCCGGTCCAGGGGGTCTTCGTGGCGGCCGACCAGGACGCGAACACCCTGGAGAGCCGGGACCGGAAGCTGGCCGGCGGTGACGCGCTGCTGGTCCAGGGGCCGAAGCAGCCGAACGGCGCGGTGGTGGAGTACCTGGTCAGCCCGCAGGGGATTGCCTACCAGCTGGGCAGCGACCCGGCGAGCGTGCCCGCGCTGCAGACCGCGCTGTTCGGCAGCCAGGCCAAGGCCCAGCCCGTCACCCAGCAGTGGCTGGACACCCTGGGGAAGGGCCCCGTGATCGACTTCCCCACGGTGCCCGGCCTCGACCCGACCGGCCGCAACCAGGTGCCGTCCAGTGTGCGGCTCACCGACCCCGGCCAGGATTTCGTCGGTCGGCTGGTCAGCACCCCGGACCAGGCCGACAAGGGCCTCTACGTGGTCGGCAAGGACCAGCTCTTCCAGGTGTCCTCGCTGGCTGCTCAGTTGATCAAGATGAACCCGCTCACCCAGGGCGCCTACGGGAGCGCCGCCCCGGGCTTCGCCACGCTCACCGCGGCCGACGTCTCCAAGTACAAGGCGGAAATCGACTGGACCGGGCCGCTGCACCTGAACAGCCTGTGGCCGCGGTCGGCCCCGTCCGGCCAGATCAACGTCGGCGACCCGACCACCGCCCGCCCGGTGATCTGCTCGACCTTCGAGGGCGGTTACTACGCCAACGACCCGCAGTTCGGCAACGACCCGAAGCGCTCCGTCTGGGCCGGCACCGAGTTCCCCGCGCTGGTCACCAGCGGCTCGACCACCGCCCATGTCAGTCCGGGCCACGGCCTGTTGTACCGGGCGATGGACAACGGCCAGCAGGGCTCCGGCAGCACCTTCCTGCTCACCGAGACCGGGCTGCGCTACCCGGTGCCGGTCACCAGCCAGGGCACCCCGGGCAACTCCAGTCCCAGCCCGACCCCGTCGCCGGGGCAGCAGCAGGCTCAGCCGCAGGTCAACGAGGCGCAGGCGCGCCTGGGGTACAAGGACGTCGTGCCGGTGACGGTCCCCAGGGCGTGGTCCGACCTGCTCACGACCGGCCCGACCCTGAGCACCATGACTGCCACTCAGGAGCAGAACTCCTGAACCGACCGGGCCAGTTGCTCGTGGGCGTACGTCATAACTCGGTAACCAAGGCCCATATGGTGTTGGGACTGTCGGGACGGGGGACTACAGTCTTCCGCAGACGTCACACCGTGACGTCCTTCGGGTGGGCTGAGTAACCGAGCTCCCGAAGTAAGTCTGTCTCATGGGGGACGGTGGAACATGGCTGGTCAGTTCACGACGACCGCTGAGGAGATGCGGGCTCTCTCGGCTCGGATCACCCAGGTCAACGATCAGATCACGGCCGAGGTCGGCAAGCTCAACCAGCTCATCGACGAGGTTGCCGGCGGCTGGCAGGGTCAGGCGGCGACGGCATACCACGCGCTGCAGACCAAGTGGAACGACGACGTGAAGGCGCTCAACCAGGTGTTGAACGACATTCGCGGGGCCATTGACGCCACCACCAAGAACTACTCCACGACCGAAGACGACCAGCGCGGCGCGCTGTCCAGTGTGCCGGGAGCCTGATCCGTTTCGGATCGGCACGGCAAAGCACATCCGGGGCGGCCTTGATCGGGGTCGCCCAGCTCACCTCTTTCGGTAAGGAGTTCACCATGTCCGACGGACACATCAAGGTTACGTTCGAGACCATCGCCAATGCCGGCCAGACGGTCCGGACCACCGCCGGCACCATCGACACGCAGCTGAGCGACCTCAAGACCGCCGTGGCCAAGGTCGCCAACTCGTGGACCGGCGCGGCGCAGGAGGGTTACAACCAGCGTCAGGCCGTCTGGGACCAGAAGGCCTCCGACCTGCACAGCACGCTGCTCCAGATCGCGACGGCGCTGGACAAGGCCCACGAGAGCTACACCACGACCGAGAGCAACAACGTCAAGATGTGGTAAGGGCGCCTGATCGCCGCTCCCGGCACGGGGGAGCATCGAGGTAACGGAGCGGGCGTCCGAAGTCGGGCGCCCGCTCCGCTCTGTCGTTTCTCCGCAGGACACCGTTTCGCAGTAGGGCAAGGGGAGTTGGAGTCGTGGTGAGGCGAGGGCTCGGCCGGTCGGCGGCGATCGCGGCGGTGCTCGCGCTGCTGGGGACCACCCCGGCGGCAGCGGCCGGTTCAACCGGGGTGGGCGTCGCCGCGGCGGGCAACTGCACGTTCCCGGCCCAGGACGTGGCGGAGCAGCCGTGGTCGCTGCAGCGGGTGGTGCTGGACCAGCTCTGGCCCAAGAACCCGAATTACAACGCCGGCGACCCGAAAAACAACAATCCGTTGCTCGACGGTACCGGTGTGACGGTCGCCGTGATCGACACCGGAGTGGACCCCGGCAATCCGCAGCTGGGCGGCGGCAAGGTCGTGCAGGGCCCCAGCTACCTGATGGACAAGAGCAAGAACCCGCCGGCGCCGGCCGACGGCAACTCCCTGACCGACACGGTGGGGCACGGCACCAAGGTGGCCGGGATCATCGCCGCCGGCCATCGGGACAAGGTGGGCTTCATCGGCCTGGCGCCCGGGGCGACGATCCTGTCGATCCGTCAGAACGATGACGCCGGCGATGGCGATGTGCCGTCCCTGGCCAGGTCGATCAGCGACGCGGTCGACCTGGGTGCCAGGGTGATCAACATTTCGCAGGACGTCCGGGATGCCGACGGCAATCCCAACTTCGGCGGCAGCGACCAGTTGAAGCAGGCGATCGACAAGGCGGAGAGCCACAAGGCGGTGGTGGTCGCGGCCTCCGGCAACGACAGCGTGGAGGAGACGACCTACCCGGCCGCCTACCCGACGGTGCTGTCGGTCGGCGCCTCGGACCGCAACAACGAGCGGGCCACCTTCTCCAGCTACGGCGACTGGCTCAAGGTGGCCGCGCCCGGTGTCGACATGCTCTCCACCGTGCCCAAGGGCGGGCAGTGCGTGGACAACGGCACCAGCTTCGCCACCCCCTACGTCGCCGGGGTCGCCGCCCTGCTCGTCGGGGCCCACCCCGACTGGTCCGCCGCGCAGGTCCGCACCCGGATCGAGCAGACCGCGCAGCGCACCGACCACGGCCCGAACAAGTACATCGGCTGGGGTGTGGTCGACCCGGTGAAGGCGGTCACCGACTCCACCGTGCCGGCCGACGCCCCGACCCCCGACCCGCAGGTCAGGCTGGACACCGCCCCGATCCTGCCGCAGCCGCTCGGCCTCGGCGAGACCCAGGCCGACCGGAACCGGCGCACCGCCACCTACGTGCTGGGCACCGCCGTGCTGTCGGTGGCGCTGCTGTTCGGCGGCTCGGTGGTGCTGCGCGACCTGCGCCGCCGCCGTGCCGGCCGCTGACAGCCTCCCGGCATCGCCGACGAACGCCAAGCGGCCCGGACACCCCCCCAGCGGGGCGTCCGGGCCGCTTCGCGGCAGCAGGGCTCAGACCTGCTCGTCCTCGGGCAGCGTGATCACCCAGCGGGTCTCCTGCCGCGGGCGCAGGTAGAAGACCCAGTAGAGCGAGGAGACCGCGGTGATGATGCCGGTCCACATCAGCGCCTTGTGGTCCTGCTGGGTGATCACGTAGCCGAGCGCCACGATCAGCAGGATCGGCAGCACCGGCCAGAGCGGCTGGCGCCAGGCCGGCACGTCCTTGTGCGCACCGCGCCGGGAGAGCAGCGCACCGACCGCGACCAGCAGGTAGAGCGCGGCGACCGCGACACCGGTGATGTTGCTCAGCAGGGTGTTCGGCACGAAGCAGAAGACCGCACCGGGGATGCCGACCGCCAGCGTGGAGACCCACGGGGCGCCGAACCGGTTCAGGGTGCCGAAGGCCTTGTTGACCGGCTCCGGCCAGGCCCGGTCGCGCCCGGAGGCGAACAGCACCCGGGAGTTCTGGATCACCATCACGATGCCGGCGTTGATGATGGCCAGCGCGATGCACAGGCTGATGAAGGTGCCGAGCGCCGAGTTGCTCCAGCCGGCCACCATGCCGGACAGGTCGCCGCCGGTCAGGGTGGCCAGGTCGGGCGCGCCCAGCGTGATGGCGATCACCGGGAGCATGATGACCACGCAGGACAGGCCGAGCGTCCACAGCACGGTGCGGGCCACGTTGCGGCGCGGGTTCTCCAGCTCCTCGGAGAGGTAGATGGCGGTGGAGAAGCCCTGGGTGACGAACAGCGCCACGCCCATCGCGCCCATGACGGCGGAGAGGCCGACGCCGCTGGTGTGGCCCTGGCCGTCGGCCACGACGCCGTGGAACATGCTGGAGATGCCGCGCTGCTGGTGGGCGAAGCCGAGGACGGAGACCACGCCCGCCGCGATCACCTCGAGCACCAGGAAGATGCCGGTGATCCAGGCGTTGGCCCGCAGGTCGAGCAGGCCGGCCACCGTGGAGGCGAGCATCACCGCGGCACCCGCGACGGGGCCGCTGACGTGCACGATCGGCGCCAGGTAGGCGGCGGTGCCGACGGCGATGACGGACGGGACGATCATCACCACGATCAGCGACTGGATGAATGACAGCCAGCCGGCGAACCGCCCGGCCAGGGTGCCGACCATCGCGTACTCACCGCCGGCGCTGGGGATCAGGGTGCCCAGCTCCGAGTAGGCGAACGCCACGGCCACGCAGATGATCGCGCCGATCCCGATGGTCATCGCGGTCGCGGTGCCGAGCGAGCTGAACAGGCCCGGCACCAGCACGAAGAGCGAGGAGGCGGGGGTCACGCAGGAGAGCGTGAGCAGTGTGCCGCCGACGACGCCGAGTGAGCGGGTGAGCTTTCGCGGGGCCTCGGCGGTACCGACCGTCACCGTGGGGGAGGTGGTGGGCGGTCGAAGCGTGTCGGTCATGGGGGAGAGTCCGATCGGCTCGGCGCGGCATTGCGCGGTCCTGTGCGGTGCTGGGGTGGGGAGCGTTATCGCCTCCGAAGGGGGTCGCTTGGGGGTTGAGATGGGCCGCTCCCGAGTCGCCAATGCTGCGGGGGCGTATTGATTGCGTCAATGCCGGTTGGCCTTCGGAATCCGTTGCGTCGGAGCGCATAGTCATCCGGAACTGTGGCCGATCGGCACCGTTGGGATTGATGTCCGACTTGTTAACTTTGACTAACGGGGCATGAATCCAAGGTGAAGTGGCATTGCGGCACTTGAATCAAAGGTCGAGTCCGGGGCGTGGGCATTGCCGACCAGGGCGTTCGAAACGGCTTCGCCGGGTCCGGTTGCCGCTTCGGACGGCGACGACATCCGCAGCTCGGCGTTGGAAACAGCTAGATAACATTCCGGAACGGTCCGGCTGGTGGACGCCGCAACGTCGAAGGGGTCGGCTGTGGTACCCCACAGCCGACCCCTTCTAGTCACGCTCGGTGACTAACTCACGGGCAGCCAGCCCGTCTGCACCATCTGGCCGGCCGTCACCCGGCGCGAGACGTACAGGCCGCGGCCCGGCGGCAGCGCCTGCGGCTTGGCGGTGCCGAGCAGCGCGCCCTCGTCCTTGTTGCCGGAGAGCAGCACACCCTGCCCGCCCAGCTCGCGCATCCGCTGCATCAGCGGCTCGTAGAGCGAGCGGCCGGCACCGCCGGCGCTGCGGGCGATGATCACCCGCAGGCCGATGTCGCGGGCGAACGGCAGGAACTCCGCCAGCGGCGCCATCGGGTTGCCCGAGGCGGTGGCGACCAGCTCGTAGTCGTCCACGATCACGAACATGTCCTTGCCGCTGTACCAGCTGCGGTTGCGCAGCTGCTCGGCGGTCACGTCCGGGCCGGGCAGGCGGCGGGCGCAGGCGCCGCGCAGCATCTCCACGATCGCGGTCATCGCCGGCTGGGCCGCCGCGTACTCCACCAGGTACTCCGGCGGCACCGTGCCGAGCAGCGCGCGCCGGTAGTCGCCGATCACGATGCCGGCCTGGTCCGCGGTGTACCGCTCGGTGATCTGCTTGATCAGCATCCGCAGCACCGCCGACTTCCCGGACTCGCTCTCACCGAAAACGATGAACAGCGGGTCGGACTCGAAGTTGACGAAGGCCGGGGCCATCTCGACCTCGTCCAGCGCGAACGCGACACCGCGCTCCGGCTGCTCGAAGCCCTTGGGCAGCGAGTAGCCGTCCAGCACCGCCGGCAGCATCCGCACCTGCGGCGCCCGCGGGCCGGACCAGGCCGCGTTCACCGCGTCCACCAGGCCGGCCACCCCGGTCACCAGGTCGGCGGTGTCCGAGGAGCCGTCGATCCGCGGCAGGCCGGTCAGGAAGTGCAGCTTGCCGGCGGTCACGCCGCGTCCGGGCGCGCCCTTCGGCACGTTCTGCGCCACCCGGCGGTCGATCTCGGACTCCAGCGGGTCGCCGAGCCGCAGCTCGGTGCGGTTCTGCAGGGCGTCCTTCAGGGCCGGCCGGACCTCCGCGTAGCGGCCCGCGGTGAGCACCAGGTGGACGCCGTAGCCCAGACCGCGCTGGGCGATGTCGTTGATCACCGGCTCCAGCGGCTCGAACTCCTGCTTGAAGGTCAGCCAGCCGTCGATCATCAGGAAGACGTCGCCGAACTGCTCGTCGGGCAGCTGCCCGGCGGCCCGGCGGGTGCGGTAGGTGGAGATCGAGTCGATGCCGGTGGCCCGGAACAGCTCCTCGCGCCGGTTCAGCACCCCGTGCACCTCGCTGACCATCCGGCGCACCTTGTCGCCGTCCAGTCGCCCGGCCACCCCGCCGACGTGCGGCAGGTCCTGCAGCGACTGGAAGCCGCCGCCGCCGAAGTCCATCAGGTAGAACTGCGCCTCGACGGGGGTGTGGGTGAGCGCGAAGCCCGTGACCATGGAGCGGATCATGGTCGACTTGCCGGACCGCGGGCCGCCGACCACCATGCCGTGGCCGGCCGCGCCCGAGTAGTCCTGGTAGAGCACGTCCCGGCGCTGGTCGCGCGGCCGGTCCACGATGCCCACCGGCACCACCAGGCGGCCCAGCGCGCCGAACTCCGGCGAGGTGAGCCCGCGTTCCGGGGTGGCCTGGAGCGGCGGCATCAGCTGGTCCATGCTGGGCGCCTCGTCCAGCGGCGCCAGCCACACCTGGTGCGCCGCCGGGCCCTGGCCGACCATCCGGTGCACGATCACGTCGAGCACGGTGTCCACCAGCGAGTCGTCCAGCTGCGGCTCCGGCTCCTCCTCCTGGACCTGCGGCTCCTGCACCGCCACCTCGGCCGCGGTGAACAGCACCGGCTGCGCCCCCGACACCCGGCCGGCCACCCGCTGCTGCCCCGGCGCCCGGTAGGGGCCGGAGACGTAGGCGGCCTTGAAGCGGTCCAGCACGTCGTTGCCGAACTTCAGGTACCCGACACCGGGCACCGGCGGCAGGTGGTAGGCGTCCGGCACGCCGATCGCGACCCGCGACTCGGCGGCCGAGAAGGTGCGCAGACCGATCCGGTAGGACAGGAAGGTGTCCAGACCGCGCAGCTTGCCCTCCTCCAGACGCTGCGAGGCCAGCAGCAGGTGCACACCCAGCGAACGGCCGATCCGGCCGATCTGGATGAACATGTCGATGAAGTCCGGCTTGGCGGTGAGGAGTTCGGAGAACTCGTCGATGATCAGCACCAGCGAGGGCAGCGGATCCAGCGCCGCGCCCGCCGCCCGGGCCCGCTCGTACTCGTTGATGTTGGCGTAGTTGCCGGCCGAACGCAGCAGCTCCTGACGGCGGTTCAGCTCACCCTCGATGGCGTCCCGCATGCGGTCCACCAGGGTCAGCTCGCCCTCCAGGTTGGTGATCACCGCGGAGGTGTGCGGCATGTCCGCCATGCCGGCGAAGGTGGCACCACCCTTGAAGTCGGCGAGCACGAAGTTGAGGGTCTCCGAGGAGTGGGTCAGCGCCAGACCCAGCACCAGGGTGCGCAGCAGCTCCGACTTGCCGGAACCGGTCGCGCCGACGCACAGGCCGTGCGGGCCCATGCCCTCCAGCGCGGCCTCCTTGATGTCCAGGTGCACCAGCTCGCCGTTGGCCCCGACGCCGATCGGCACCCGCAGCTTCTCGTGCTGGGCGCGCGGGCGCCAGGTGCGTGAGACGTCCACCGAGCCGGCATCGCCGACGCCCATCAGATCGGTGAAGTCCAGGTTGGAGAGCAGCGGTTCGTCGTCGCCGCCGGCCGAGATCCGGTACGGCGCCAACTGCCGGGCCAGCGCCTCGGACTGCCAGGCGGTCAGGGTGTCGGGGGCGCCCGAGTAGGAGGCACCGGAGGCCGACTGCAGCAGCAGCTCCTCGGGAGAGACGGTGATCAGCAGGTGCCCGGTCGGCTCGTCCAGCTCGCCCGGCACCACCTCGATCACGGTGACCCCCTGCACGCCCTCGGCACCGGCCAGCACCGAGTCCGCCGGGATCGGGGCACCGTCCAGGATCACCACCAGGTGCGGCTGGTCAGAGGTCGGCTGGGAGTCCCGGGTGAAGCGCTGACGGCCCGACAGCTCATCGGCCAGCAGCTCCTCCAGGGTGCCCATGTGGTCGGCGATCAGGCGCCGGGCGCCGGCGCCGTCGCTCTCCTTGCGGTGCTGGGTGTGCGGCAGCCACTTGGTCCACTCCCACTCCTCCAGCGCGCCGGGCGCGGCGGCCACCGCGACCACCAGGTCGTCGGGGGAGTGCAGGGTGGTGAGCTGGGCGATCATCGACCGGACGCTGCCGTAGACGCTGTCCGGGTCACCGCAGACCGTGATGTGGTAGAACGCCCGCAGTGCCACCGCCAGCGGCAGGTCCTGCAAAGTGCCGTGCGCCTGAAGGAAGTTGCGCATCGCATCCGCCGCGAGCGGCTCAAGCTCGTTCATCGGGGCGGTCTGCGGTGCCACCAGCGGGGTGCTCAACTGCTGCGGGCCGCGCCCGATCCGGATCTGCGCGAAGTCCGGGTCGCTCGGGCGGCGCTCCCAGAGGCGGCGGCCCTCGGCCACGATCGCCCACAACTGGTCCGGCTCCGGGTGCAGGTAGAGCTGGGCACCGCGCTGCTGCTCCGCGGTGCGGCGCACCTTGCGGCGCATCTGCTGAAGGTACTTCAGGTAGTCGCGGCGCTCCTCCGCCAGCCCCGCGCCCCCGCCCTTGCGGGTCCTGACCAGCTGGGCCACCGCCATACCGGCGGTGGAGGCCAGCATCAGCACGCCCATGATCCGCATCATCGGCTGGGCGCCCGGCGTGAAGAAGAACGCCGCCGAACCGCCCATCCCGAGCATCGGCAGCAGGCTCATCATCCAGTCGTCGCCGCCCCCGCGGGCCAGTTCGGGCGGTGCGACCAGCTCCACCGGCTCGTCCGGCACTGCCGGGGGGTAGGCCCTGGTCGGCCGTTTGACCGTTACGACACTCATCTACCGCCCTCACGCGACTCAACAGGTCTTCGGCGAGGCTCCCCTGTCGTCAACTGCCTGCCCCCGCCTGCGCAGGGGCCGATCCTACCGACCCCGTCCCGCGCACGAAGCAGGCCCTGCACAGCCCGCGACGACACGAGACGGTAGGGTGACGCATCGCCGACTGAGGCACCGTCGGTTGAGGCACCGAAAGATCACCAAGGGGGATACGGGTGAGTTCGAACGCAGCGACCGGTTTCTGCCGGGTCACCGTGGTGGCGCCGGACAGCCGGATCGACGTCGCGTTGCCGGAGGACGTGCCGCTGGCAGACGTCTATCCCGAGGTGCTGCGGCTGTCCGGGCAGACCCAGGGCGACGGCGAGCCGACCGGGTTCCACCTGGTCCGCCGGGACGGCACCGTGCTGGACAGCGGACTGCCGCTGGCCGCCCAGCAGGTGCGCGACGGCGACCTGCTCAGCCTGCGCCCGTTCGCGGAGTCGCTGCCGCCGGCCGTCTACGACGACGTGGCCGACGCGATCGCCAGCGCCGTGGAGGCCGACCGCCGGTTCTGGAGCCCGGACCTGATGCGGGCCTTCGGGCTGATCGGCGCCACCCTGCTGATCGTGCTGCTCGGCTTCGCGCTCTGGTTCGCCAGCCTGACGCACGACATGCACGGCCTGCCCGGGGTGCTCTCCGGTGTGTCCGCCGTGGTGCTGGTCGCCTTCGCCGGCGTGCGGGCCCGGGTCTACGACGACTCCGGCGCCGCGCTGGCGCTGGGCATCGGCGCCCTGCCGCACGCGCTGATCGCCGGCACCGGGGTGATCGGGCTGACCCACAGGTTCGACGGTCCGGGCCGCCTCCAGTTCCTGGTCGGCTGCGTGGCCGTGCTGCTGGTCTCGGTCCTGCTGGTCGGCCTGCTGCCGGAGAAGGACTCGGTCTTCGTCGCCGCGGCCTTCCTGGCCGCCGCCGGCACCCTGGCCACCTTCGCCGCGGTGCTGATGCCCACCACCCCGGTCAGCCACATCGCCGGCGCCTCCGGCGTCATCGCGGTGGCCGCGGTCGGGTTCCTGCCCGCGCTGTCGGCCCGGTTCGCCCGGCTCCCGGTCGGCTTCAGCGCCCCCGGCCAGACCCGCACCCGGGGCAGCCGGCTCGGCGAGGAGACCAGCCGGGCCGAGGCCGTGCAGTACGAGCGGATCGCCCACCAGGCCCGCCGCGGCCACGAGGTGCTGGTCGGCCTGGTCGGCGGCTCGGCCGCGGTGGTGGTCGGCGCCTGCGCCGTGCTGGGCTTCAGCGACCAGGTGTTCCCCGAGGTGCTGGCGCTGGCGCTGGGCATCTCCACCATGCTGCGCGCCCGGCTGTTCCGCTACACCGCGCAGGTCTTCAGCCTCACCATCGCCGGCCTGGTCAGCCTGGGCCTGCTGATCGTGGGCCTGGCGCTGCACACCCCGCTGTTCATCCTCAAGGGCGCCAGCGGCACCGACCTCGACCTGCGCACCCTGTGGCTGGGCGGCTCGATCGCGATCGGCGCGGCGCTGCTGATCGCGATCGCCCTGGTGGTGCCGCGGCTCGGCGTCTCGCCGTTCTGGGGCCGCATCCTCGATCTGGTGGACAGCATGCTGCTGATGTCGCTGGTGCCGCTGGCCCTGGCCGTGCTGAACATCTACGCCCTGGTCAGGGGCGCGACCAGCTAGCCCGCCGCCGACTGATACCCTGGGGCTTCCGAGTCCCAGAAGTTCCTGTGCGGTAGACCAGGAGCACTCGGTCAGACCAAGAAGGAGTCGCCGTGGCTCTCGCCGCCGACGTCAAGAAGCAGCTCATCGCCGAGTTCGGTCAGAAGGAGGGCGACACCGGCTCCCCCGAGGTGCAGGTGGCCATGCTGTCCCGCCGCATCTCGGACCTGACCGAGCACCTCAAGTTCCACAAGCACGACCACCACAGCCGCCGTGGCCTGCTGATCCTGGTCGGCCAGCGCCGCCGCCTGCTGCAGTACCTGGCCAAGAAGGACATCGAGCGCTTCCGTGCGCTCGTCGACCGCCTGGGCATCCGCCGCGGTGCCGCCGGCGGCGCCCGCTAAGTACGCCCCCTGGGGCGGCTCCCCACTCGGGGGGCCGCCCCTCGCGCGTACCCAGCACCGAGAATTTCGGGTCCGCCTCCCGGGGCGGCCGAGATTCGCACCGTAGGGTTGTGGGCATGCCGGGTGATGGCGCGAGCACCGCGCCCACACCAGCCGCATGACAACCCGACGCGGGCCGCAGGCTTCAAATGGAAGCCGCCCGCATCCAGGAGAGCGTCCAGACGCCGACCGCCGCAGCCCGGCAGCCGAGAGGCGCCGGTCCTCGGTAGTGGCCGCCGGAGTCCCGCCGATCGAGCGGGAGCCCCGGAGGCTTCGATCGAAGACCGGCCCGGCAGTAAGGGCCAACCCCGGCAGGCAAGCGCGGGGGCGCTCTCCCGGAGACGTACGAAAGAGGAGATCTTCCAGGTGGAAGAGAACGTGTTCTACGCCGAGGCCGTGATCGACAACGGTTCCTTCGGCACCCGTACCATCCGCTTCGAGACCGGCCGCCTGGCCCGTCAGGCCGCCGGCTCCGCCGTGGCCTACCTGGACGACGACACCATGGTGCTGTCGGCCACCAGCGCCTCCAAGCAGCCGAAGGAGCACTTCGACTTCTTCCCGCTGACGGTGGACGTCGAGGAGCGGATGTACGCCGCGGGCCGGATCCCCGGCTCGTTCTTCCGTCGTGAGGGCCGCCCCTCCGAGGACGCCATCCTGACCTGCCGCCTGATCGACCGCCCGCTGCGCCCGTCCTTCGTCAAGGGCCTGCGCAACGAGGTCCAGGTCGTCGTCACCGTCATGGCGCTCAACCCCGACCACCTGTACGACGTGGTCGCGATCAACGCCGCCTCCGCCTCCACCCAGCTGGCCGGCCTGCCGTTCTCCGGCCCGATCGGCGGCGTCCGCGTCGCGCTGATCAAGGGCCAGTGGGTGGCCTTCCCGACCCACTCCGAGCTGGAGGAGGCCGTCTTCGACATGGTCGTCGCCGGCCGGGTGCTCGCCGACGGTGACGTCGCGATCATGATGGTCGAGGCCGAGGCCACCGACAAGACCATCAAGCTGGTCGCCGGCGGTGCCGAGGCGCCGAACGAGGAGATCGTCGCCTCCGGCCTGGAGGCCGCCAAGCCGTTCATCAAGGTGCTCTGCGAGGCGCAGGCCCGCCTGGCCGCCCAGGCCGCCAAGCCGACCGGCGAGTTCCCGGTCTTCCTGGACTACCAGGACGACGTGCTGGCCGCGCTGACCGCCGCCGTCAAGGACGAGCTGGCCAAGGCGCTGACCATCGCCGGCAAGCAGGAGCGCCAGAACGAGCTGGACCGCGTCAAGGCGGTCGCCGCCGAGAAGCTGCTCCCGGAGTTCGAGGGCCGCGAGAAGGAGATCAGCGCCGCCTACAACGCGCTGACCAAGAAGATCGTGCGCGAGCGCGTCATCAAGGACAAGGTCCGCATCGACGGCCGCGGTGTCACCGACATCCGCACCCTGGCCGCCGAGGTCGAGGCGATCCCGCGGGTGCACGGCTCGGCGCTGTTCGAGCGCGGCGAGACCCAGATCCTGGGTGTCACCACGCTGAACATGCTCCGGATGGAGCAGCAGCTCGACACGCTCTCCCCGGAGACGCGTCGCCGCTACATGCACAACTACAACTTCCCGCCGTACTCGGTCGGCGAGACCGGCCGCGTGGGTTCGCCCAAGCGTCGCGAGATCGGCCACGGCGCCCTCGCCGAGCGCGCGCTGATCCCGGTCCTGCCGACCCGCGAGGAGTTCCCCTACGCGATCCGCCAGGTCTCCGAGGCGCTGGGCTCCAACGGCTCCACCTCGATGGGCTCGGTCTGCGCCTCCACCATGTCGCTGCTGAACGCCGGTGTGCCGCTGAAGGCCGCCGTCGCCGGTATCGCCATGGGCCTGATCTCGCAGGAGATCGACGGCGAGACCCACTACGTCGCGCTGACCGACATCCTGGGTGCCGAGGACGCGTACGGCGACATGGACTTCAAGGTCGCCGGTACCCGCAACTTCATCACCGCGCTGCAGCTGGACACCAAGCTCAACGGCATCCCGGCCTCGGTGCTGGCCGCCGCGCTGAAGCAGGCCAAGGACGCCCGCCTGCACATCCTGGACGTGATGAACGAGGCGATCGACACGCCCGACGAGATGTCGCCGAACGCGCCGCGCATCATCACCATCAAGATCCCGGTGGACAAGATCGGTGAGGTCATCGGCCCCAAGGGCAAGATGATCAACCAGATCCAGGAGGACACCGGCGCGGACATCACCATCGAGGACGACGGCACCATCTACATCGGTGCGGTCGACGGCCCCTCGGCAGAGGCTGCCCGTACGACGATCAACCAGATCGCCAACCCGACCATGCCGGAGGTCGGCGAGCGCTACCTGGGCACCGTGGTGAAGACCACGACGTTCGGCGCGTTCGTGTCGCTGATGCCGGGCAAGGACGGCCTGCTGCACATCTCGCAGATCCGCAAGCTGGCCGGTGGCAAGCGGGTGGAGAACGTCGAGGACGTGCTCGGCGTCGGCAGCAAGGTGCAGGTCGAGATCGCCGAGATCGACCCGCGCGGCAAGCTCTCGCTGATCCCCGTCATCGAGGGCGAAGAGGGCGCCGAGGCGGCCCCCGCGTCCGAGTGACGCACCGTTAGGCACCGCGGCCCGTACGCCCGCTCGGCGTACGGGCCGCACCCTGTTGTCCCCGAAGATCGAAAGAAGGAATGGCCCGTGGCCCAGGCCTCGGCAGTGCAGCAGCGCCCCGGTAGCACCCGCACCCTGCTCAAGGGTGTCGACGGTGCCGGGACGGTCCGCCGCACCGTGCTTCCCGGCGGCCTGCGGGTCGTCACCGAGACCCTGCCGACGGTCCGCTCGGCGACCTTCGGGATCTGGGTCGGCGTCGGCTCCAGGGACGAGACCCCGCAGCTCAACGGGGCCACCCACTACCTGGAGCACCTGCTCTTCAAGGGCACCGCCCGGCGCTCGGCGCTGGATATCTCGGCCGCGCTGGACGCGGTCGGCGGCGAGATGAACGCCTTCACCGCCAAGGAGAACACCTGCTACTACGCGCGGGTGCTGGACACCGACCTGCCGCTGGCCATCGACGTGGTCTGCGACATGGTCACCGGATCGCTGATCCGCCCCGAGGACGTGGAGGCCGAGCGCGGCGTCATCCTCGAGGAGATGGCGATGGCCGAGGACGACCCGGGCGACGTGGTGCACGACCTGTTCGCCAAGGTGCTCTACGGCTCCGCCCCGCTCGGCCGGCCCATCCTGGGCACCCAGGAGACCGTCAAGGCGCTCAGCCGGGAGCAGATCGCCGGCTTCTACAAGCGCCGCTACCGGCCCGAGCACCTGGTGGTCGCGGCCGCCGGCAACCTGGACCACAAGGCGGTGGTCCGCCAGGTCGAGGCAGCCTTCGCCCCGCTCCTCGCCAAGTCCGATGCGGCGCCCGCCGAGGCCCGCCGCGGTGAGCGGGAGCTGCGCACCGCGGGCCGCCTGGAACTCCTCAACCGGCCCACCGAGCAGGCCCACCTGGTGCTCGGCGGGCCCGGCCTGCCCCGGCACGACGAGCGGCGCTGGGCGATGGGCGTGCTCAACTCGGCGCTCGGCGGCGGCATGAGCTCGCGGCTCTTCCAGGAGGTGCGGGAGAAGCGCGGCCTGGCCTACTCGGTCTACTCGTACTCCTCGTCCTACGCCGACAGCGGGCTGTTCGGCATCTACGCCGGCTGCCAGCCGAAGCGGGTGGAGGAGGTGCTGCGGATCTGCCGCGCCGAGCTGGACCGGGTGATCGCCGAGGGCATCACCGAGGAGGAGCTGCAGCGCGCGATCGGCCAGATCTCCGGCTCCACGGTGCTCGGCATGGAGGACACCGGCTCGCTGATGAACCGGATCGGCAAGGCCGAGCTGGCCTACGGCGAGCACCTGTCGGTGGACGACATACTGGCGAAGATCGCCGGAGTCACCCTGGACGACGTCCACCAGGTCGCCCGTGATGTGCTGGGCGCGCGACGCCCCTCGCTCGCGGTGATCGGCCCGATCAGCGACAAGCGGGCGGCCGGGCTCGCCGCCCTCCTGTGAACGCACCGCCCCCTTGCAGAAGCACCGCCCGAAGTGAGGACCAACAGATGACCCTGCGCGTAGCCGTCATCGGCGCCACCGGCCGAATCGGCTCCGAGGCGGTCAAGGCGGTCGAGGCCGCCCCCGACCTGGAGCTGGTCGCCGCCCTCGGGCGGGACTCCGCGCTGGAGGAGCTGGTCACCAGCGGCGCCCAGGTGGCCGTCGAGTTGACCCACCCCGACGCCGTGATGCGGAACCTGGAGTACTGCACCGCCAACGGCATCCACGCCGTGGTCGGCACCACCGGCTGGACCCCGGAGCGGCTGGAGCTGCTGACCGGCTGGCTGGCCGCCGCCCCCGGCACCGGCTGCCTGATCGCGCCCAACTTCTCCATCGGCGCCGTGCTGACCATGCAGTTCGCCCAGCAGGCCGCCAAGTACTTCGAGTCGGTCGAGGTGGTGGAGCTGCACCACAACCGCAAGGCCGACGCCCCCAGCGGCACCGCGACGCGCACCGCCCAGCTGATCGCGGCGGCCCGCGACGCCGCCGGCCTGCCCAAGCAGTCCGACCCGACCACCCACGCGCTGCCCGGTGCCCGCGGCGCCGACGTGGACGGGGTGCCGGTGCACGCGGTGCGGCTGCGCGGCCTGCTGGCCCACCAGGAGGTGCTCTTCGGTGACGCCGGCGAGACCCTGACGATCCGTCATGACTCGCTGCACCACAGCTGCTTCATGCCGGGCATCCTGCTCGGGGTGCGGCGCGTGGTGGAGACCCCGGGCCTGACCTTCGGCCTCGAACACTTCTTGGACCTCTGATGACCTCGCGCACGGGCTTCTTCATCCTGGCCGCCGCCCTCCTCCTGGTCTCCCTGGTCTGCATGGGGGAGGGCGTGCAGCTGATCGCCACCGGCAAGCCCGCCGGCATCGGCATCGGGATCTGCGCCTTCATCATCCCGGGGATCGGGATCTGGTTCCTGCGCCAGACCATCCGGTTCGGGCGCACCACCGAGCAGATGTCCCGGGAGCTGGCGGCCGAGGGCGGCCTGCCGGTCGACGAGCTCAAGCGAACCGGCGGCGGCCGGATCGACCGCGCGTCCGCCGACGAGGTCTTCGCCAAGCGCCGGGCCGAGGCGGAGGCCGACCCGCGGAACTGGCGCGTCTGGTTCCGCCTGGCCGTCGCCTACGCCGACGCCGGCGACACCCCGCGCGCCCGCAAGACCATGCACCACGCAATCAAGCTGAGGAGTAACCCGTGACCGACGACGCCTCCCCGATCTTCCGCAGCGACGTCACGGTGGAGCTGGTCCGCAGCGCGGCCACCGACACCGACGTGCTCTGGGCGGCCCGGGTCTCCACCAAGGGCGAGCAGTCGCTGGAGGCCGTCGGGCAGGACCCGGAGAAGTCCAAGGGCCTGATCAACTTCCTGATGCGGGACCGGCACGGCACGCCCTTCGAGCACAACTCGATGACCTTCTTCATCAGCGCGCCGATCTTCGTCTTCCGCGAGTTCCACCGGCACCGCACCGGCTGGTCCTACAACGAGGAGAGCGGCCGCTACCGCGAGCTGCAGCCGGTCTTCTACGTGCCCGCCGAGGACCGCAAGCTGGTCCAGGTCGGCCGGCCGGGCAAGTACGAGTTCCACCAGGGCACCCCCGAGCAGCACCAGACCGCCACCGCCTCGATGGAGCGCGCCTACACCGCCGCCTACACCGAGTACCAGGAGATGCTGGCCGCGGGCGTGGCTCGCGAGGTGGCCCGGGCGGTGCTCCCGGTGGGCCTGTTCTCCTCGATGTACGCCACCTGCAACGCCCGCTCGCTGATGCACTTCCTGTCGCTGCGCAAGAAGGACGAGCGCGGCAAGATGCCGACCTTCCCGCAGCGCGAGATCGAGATGGTGGCCGAGAAGATGGAGGAGCTGTGGGCGGGTCTGATGCCGCTCACCCATGCGGCCTTCAACGAGCACGGCCGGCTCGCGCCCTGACCTGGCTCGATAGGCATACGGGCCCCGTGGCCCTGCATGTCCGGATTGCGGCGGATTGGGGTGCTCCCTAGGCTCGGGGCACGGATTCCGGTGCTACCTGAACCCCCGAGCAGGTAGCACCGGAATCCTATGGATTGTCCGCTTTCCGGCCCCTCGGCCGTGCCTTTTCAGGGTGCTTCTTCGTCCTAACCCTGGACCGGACTGTCGGCCTCCTCATCGGCTACGAGTATTTTTGGACCATGGCTCCGACCTCCACACCGCACGCTCCCTTCGGCCGGGTCCTGACGGCGATGGTGACTCCCTTCACCCCCGACGGCGGACTCGACCTCGATGGCGCCCAGCGCCTGGCCGCCCACCTGGTGGACCTGGGCAACGACGGCCTGGTGCTGAACGGCACCACCGGCGAGTCGCCCACCACCAGTGACGCCGAAAAGGCGCAGCTGGTCCACGCCGTGGTGGAGGCGGTCGGAGACCGCGCCCATGTGGTGGCCGGCGTCGGCACCAACGACACCGCGCACAGCGCCGAGCTGGCCCGGCAGGCCGAGGCCGCCGGCGCCCACGGCCTGCTGGTGGTCACCCCCTACTACAGCAAGCCGCCGCAGGAGGGCATCTACCGGCACAACGTCGCCGTGGCCGACGCCACCGGCCTGCCGGTGATGCTCTACGACATCCCGGGCCGCGCCGGTGTGGCGCTGAGCCACGAGACGCTGGTCCGGCTCGCCGAGCACCCGCGGATCGTCGCCAACAAGGACGCCAAGGGCGACCTGGCCGCCGCCTCCTGGGCGATCGCCCGCTCCGGGCTCGCCTGGTACTCCGGCGACGACATCCTCAACCTGCCGCTGCTCTCGGTCGGAGCCGTCGGCATGGTCAGCGTGGTCGGCCACCTGGTCGCCGACCGGCTGCGCGAGCTGGTCCACGCCTACGAGGCCGGCGAGAACGCCCGCGCCACCGCGATCCACCAGGCCCTGCTGCCGATCTACACCGGCATGTTCCGCACCCAGGGCCTGATCCTCAGCAAGGCCGCGCTGGCGCTGGCCGGGCAACCCGGCGGCCCGGTCCGGCTGCCGCTGGTCGAGGCCACGCCCGAGGAGATCGCCCGATTGAAGGAGGATCTCGCCGCCGGCGGGGTACACCTGTAGCAAAAGACGTGCGCGCCCCCGGCTCGCCGGGCCCCATCGCCGCCATGGGACCCGCCGCTGGACCGGAGACGACAGGCGCGGGGCACAACAGCGAGCCGCTCGATCACGAGCGGACCGAACTGACAGGAACGAGCGATGCCGCGCGCCATATGCCGGCGGGGGAAGTCCTCCGCGGCATATGGCGCGCTGCGTGAATGGAGAGTCTTTTGAGCCACCCCCACCCCGAACTCGGCGCGCCCCCCGCACTCGCGCCGAACGCGATCCGGATCACCCCGCTCGGCGGCCTCGGGGAGATCGGTCGCAACATGACGCTGCTGGAGTACGCGGGCCGGCTGCTGATCATCGACTGCGGCGTGCTCTTCCCCGAGGACGAGCAGCCCGGCATCGACCTGATCCTGCCGGACTTCTCCGCCATCCGGGACCGCCTCGACAAGGTCGACGGGATCGTCCTGACCCACGGCCACGAGGACCACATCGGTGCCGTCCCGTACCTGCTCCGGGAGAACCCGGACATCCCCCTGATCGGCTCGAAGCTGACCCTGGCGCTGATCGAGGCCAAGCTCGCCGAGCACCGGATCCGGCCCTACGTACTGGAGGTCGCGGAGGGGCAGCGCGAGCAGATCGGCCCCTTCAACTGCGAGTTCATCGCGGTCAACCACTCCATCCCGGACGCCCTGGCGGTCGCGGTGCGCACCCCCGCCGGCATGGTGGTGGCCACCGGCGACTTCAAGATGGACCAGCTCCCGCTGGACGGCCGCCTCACCGACCTCCCGGCCTTCGCCAAGCTGGCCGAGGAGGGCATGGACCTGCTGCTGGTGGACTCCACCAACGCCGAGGTCCCCGGCTTCATCCCGCACGAGCGGGACATCTCCGCGGCGCTGCGCAACGTCTTCGCCAACGCGGAGCGGCGGATCATCGTGGCCTCGTTCGCGAGTCACGTGCACCGCATCCAGCAGGTGCTGGACGCCGCGCACGAGTACAAGAGGAAGGTCGCCTTCGTCGGGCGTTCGATGGTCCGGAACATGGGCATCGCCCGTGACCTGGGCTACCTGAAGGTCCCCGGCAACCTGATCGTGGACGTGAAGCAGCTGGACGACCTCCCGGACAAGGAGGTCGTGCTGGTCTGCACCGGCTCGCAGGGCGAGCCGATGGCCGCGCTCTCCCGGATGGCCAACCGCGACCACCAGATCCGGATCGTCGAGGGCGACACGGTGATCCTGGCCTCGTCGCTGATCCCCGGCAACGAGACCGCGATCTACCGGGTGATCAACGGCCTGACCCGCTGGGGCGCCAACGTCGTCCACAAGGGCAACGCCAAGGTGCACGTCTCCGGACACGCCTCGGCCGGCGAGCTGCTGTACTTCTTCAACATCTGCCGTCCGAAGAACCTGATGCCGGTCCACGGCGAGTGGCGCCACCTGCGGGCCTGCGCCGACCTCGGCATCAAGACCGGCATTCCGAAGAACCGCACCGTGATCGCCGAGGACGGCGTCGTGGTCGACCTGGTCGACGGCGTCGCGAAGATCGTCGGCAAGGTGCAGGCCGGGTACGTGTACGTCGACGGCTCCTCGGTCGGCGACATCACCGAGTCCTCGCTGAAGGACCGCCGGATCCTCGGTGAGGAGGGCTTCATCTCGGCCTTCGTGGTGGTGGACTCCACCAGCGGGAAGATCGTCAGCGGTCCGACCATCCAGGAGCGCGGTTCCGGCATCGACGACACGGCCTTCGCGCCGGTCGCGCAGAAGCTGGAGGAGGCGCTGCGCAAGTCCGCCGACAACGGCGTGCTGGAGGTCCGCCAGGTGCAGCAGTTGGTCCGCCGCACCATCGGCAAGTGGGTGGCCGACAACTACCGCCGCCGGCCGATGATCCTGCCGGTCGTGGTCGAGGTCTGACCCGGTTCGGGCGCTGACCGCCCGGATTTGACGCGGGGCAGCTCGGTGCGTAATGTTCTCCGAGTTGCCCCGCTGGCCGCGCGGCTCCGCTTCGAATTCAGTTCGAGCGGGGAAAACGGGCCGGAAAGCTCTGATAGAGTTCGGGAGCGCCGAAAGGCGAAAGCGAATCGGAATGGAATCCGAAGCCGGAAACGGCGCGGA